>JANOXU010000175.1:0-30383 GCA_031418595.1 Burkholderiales bacterium | reverse complement strand
GCAACAGGAGGCCTGCGTAATGCTGCGAGCCGACAGACCACTGGTAAGCCGTGTGCGGGAAATCCGCATGCACGGTTTGAACGGGGGCGTTGGCTCTGAACCCGGCCTTCGGGCCGCTTAGGAACCAACGTCTACCAATGAGCATCAAAAGCGACAAGTGGATCCGCCGCATGGCCAGCAGCAGCGGCATGATCGAACCCTTCGAACCCGGCCAGGTTCGCCATGCGGCTGATGGCCAAAAGATCGTCAGCTACGGCACCAGCAGTTATGGCTACGACGTGCGCTGTGCGCGCGAGTTCAAGGTCTTCACCAACGTGTACAGCACCGTGGTCGACCCCAAGGCGTTCGACGAGCGCAGCTTCGTTGACATCGAGGCCGATGTTTGCGTCATCCCGCCCAACAGCTTTGCGCTGGCGCGCACGGTGGAGTACTTTCGAATCCCGCGCAACGTGCTCACCATCTGCGTGGGCAAGAGCACCTATGCGCGCTGCGGCATCATCGTCAACGTGACGCCGTTCGAGCCCGAATGGGAAGGCTTCGTGACGCTCGAGTTCAGCAACACCACGCCGCTGCCGGCCAAGATCTACGCTGGCGAAGGTTGCGCGCAGGTGCTGTTCTTTGAAAGCGACGAAGTCTGCGAAACCAGCTACCGCGACCGTGGCGGCAAGTACCAGGGGCAACGTGGGGTGACGCTGCCCAAGGCTTGAGTGGGCTCAGGCAGCGGCCTGGCGGGCGTTGTGCACGCCGAGCTTGGCGTAGACATGCGCCAGGTGCTTCTTCACGGTGTTCAGGCTGATGCGCAGGTCATTGGCGATCTGCTTGTTGCTGTGACCATCGCGCAAGCGGGCCAGAACCTGCGCCTCACGCGCGGTCAACCCTGGCGTGGCGTGGCCTTCATGCCAGGCAATGTCTGAAATGGGCTGAGCACCCAGCGCAGCAACGTAGAGCGCATGCAGCACCCGGCGTGGGAACCACAACTCGCCCGCGCGCACGGCATCCAGCGCTTGCGCAAGCTGCTCGGGCGAGCTTGACCAAGGCAACGCCCCGTGGACCCGAAGCTCGAGGGCCAGCTTGCAGTTTTCAGCAGTCGGCACATCCCAGGCCAGCAGCCAGGGCAACTGCGGCCGCAGTCGGCGGTATCGGTGTAGGGCGGCAAAGCTGTGGCAGCAGATCAACTCGGTGTCGACGATCAAGGCGTGTGCCTCGATCTGGCTGGTCACCAGCTCCTCCATCGCGAACTGCATGCCGTGGGCATCCGGCAGCGTGAAGGTTGCCAGCCTGTAGCGCGGTGCATGTGGCTCGGCGGCGGGCCAGGTGCGTAGGCCTAGGCACTCGTGGGCACGTGCCTTGCCACGTATGAATGCGACTTGCCAATTGGGAAGTGCCTGGGCGCTGACGCAAAGCGCATCTTGGGCGAGCGACGATTGCTGCCAGCCTTGGCTGGGCGATGCGGATCGGAAAACCATGTTTGACTTCCTGAGTGGCATCAACACTGGCCTTGTGCCCCCGCAAATGCGCGCCGGGTTTGCGAGCATTTGTCACGGAATGTATGCCTGCTGGGAATCGGTCACATCCCTAAAACGGTGGTTTCCACTGCATTCAAACGTAACGGGCAGCGCAAACGCGAATGGCCAAGGCGTTGCAGACATACCCATTTGGTTACGCGTCATGCCTGGCAGATCCCTAAGCTGCGCGGCGTTTTGGCGGCGATCGGCGTGGCCAGGCAGTTTTTTCCGAGGTATGGACATGCGGGCGATGCCAATCAATTTGGGGCGAAGTGGGTTCGGTTATTGGGGTGTGCGGCACGGGGCGATGGCGACCGGGTGGTTGGCGTTGCAGCAGCTTTGCTCGGGTCTGATCGTGTTGGCCGGGCTCGCTACAGCCGCCCATGCCGCGCCGGCCGTGGCCGAAGGCCGGCTGGAAATCGTGGTGGAAGACCATGCCACGTTCAGCCGCACGCGGCACTTCCTGCACACGGCCAATGGCCGGCTGGAATTGCAGGTCAAAGAGGCGCCGCGGCACTGGCGCGCCGGCGCCAAGCTGCGCGTCAAGGGTGATCTGAGCGGGCCGGTGATGCTGTTGAGCACCACCGAGGCCAACGCTGCCACCGTGGTTGCAGCCGCACCCCTGGCCAATACATTGGGCGAGCAAAAGATCGGTGTGTTGCTGGTGAACTTCACCGACGACCGCAGCCAGCCCTTTACCCTGGCTCAGGTGCACGACATGGTCTTCAACCAGCTCAACGGCTACGTCCGGGAAAACTCATTTCAGAAAACCTGGATCGCTGGCAACAGTTGGGGTTGGCTGAATCTGCCAGTGGCGAAAACCTGCAATGGCCTGACCATCAACAACGAAGCGCGCCTTGCGGCGGCCAATGCCGGCATCGACCTGAGCAGCTATGGCCGCCTGGTCTTCGTCTTCCCCACCAACTACAGCTGCGGCTGGAGCGGCATGGCCAACGTGGGTGGCGCACAGCCTTCGATCTGGATCAACGGTTGGTTGCAGCTCAAGACCTTTGCCCATGAGTTGGGCCACAGCTTCGGGCTGATGCATGCCCATGCTCAGGACTGCGGCAGCACGTCGGTGGGCACCACCTGTACGGTTGATGAATACGGTGACACGATCGACGCCATGGGCGGCCAGGCCGGCGGCCATTACGACGCCTTCAACAAAGAGCAACTCGGTTGGTTGGGCAGCGGCGCCACCACGCCAACCAGCGGGCAGCCGGTGGTCGCCAGCATCAGCGCCAGCGGTCGCTACAGCCTGGAGACCTATTCCACGCCAGCGGGAACGCTGCCCAAGGCGCTGAAGCTGCCGCGTGGGGTAGACCCGGCCACCGGCGCGATGCGCTGGTACTACATCGAATACCGCCAGGCCGTGGGCGCCGATGCCGTGTTGGCGAACTGGCCCGCCACCAACTATTTGCGCGGCCTGGTCATCCGCACCGCCACGCAGGACGACAGCAACAGCGGCCAGCTGCTGGACATGAGCCCCAACAGCAGCCCCGACCGCGACTGGGAAGACGCGGCGCTGCTATTCGGCCAAAGCTTCACCGATACAGCAGCCGGCGTCACCCTGGTGGCGGTGGCTGGCAATGCCGTCGGCGCGCAGGTCGACATCACGTTGAACTCGCCGGCCACCTGCACGCGCGCCGCACCGGCCCTGGCCCTGAGCTCGGCCCAGGGCAGCGTGGCAGCGGGTGGCACCAAGACCTACTCGGTCAGCGTGAGCAACCGCGACAGCGCGGGTTGCGCTGCCTCCGACTTCGACCTGAACGGCACGTTGCCCGCGGGCTTCAACGCCAGCTTGGCCAGCAGCCGTTTGAGCGTGGCACCAGGCGCCAGTGCAGCAACGAACTGGGCCGTGACCGCGCTCGCGGCCACGCCTGCCGGCAGCTATGCCTTGAGCCTGCAAGCCAGCAACGCGAGCGCTGGTGGGCCTGCCGGCGTGGCCAGCGCGCAACTGGTGGTGGCGGCCGACTTGATGACGGCGGTGAACACCGACAAGGGCCAATACCTGCGCGGCGACACCGTGGTGGCCACCGCCGTGGTGTCCAGCGGCGGCGTCATGCTCGCCGGTGCCGCGGTGAGTTTCGTCTTCATCAAGCCCGATGGCGCCACGTTCACCAAGACCGCGCTTACCGACGCCGCCGGGCGCGCCACGCTGCGTTACCGCCTGACCCGCAAGGATCCTGTGGGTGCCTGGCAGTTGCAGAGCCGGGTGAACTTGGGTGGGGCCAGTGCCCAGGCCAGCGGCACCTTCACGGTGCAGTGAGCGTGCACCGGCCATGAAAAAGGCGGGGCCTTGGCCCCGCCTTTTGTTCATGCAGGCCGCGCGTTTCAGGCGCGGGCTGCACCGGGCTGGCTCACCCGAACTTACTTCTTCTTCTGCTGTTCAAGCTGCTTCATCAGCGTGTTCAGCGTGGCGCCACTGGGCGTCTTGCATTCCACACCAGGCGGGCACAGGTTGCACGAGGCGCCGGCATCGACAGCCGTGCCCACCGTGCACGCCGCCCCCGTACAGCCAGTGATCGGCGGCTTGACGGCCGTGGCGCTGACCGCGTCGCTGAACTGCGTTGCGGTGCCAGCATCAGGCGCAATGGGCGTGTAGGAAGCCGCATAAGTAGCGCAATCGCCCGCCTGGCCCTTTGGCGCCAGGTTAGTGGATGACAGGGTCAATGTCGCATTGGACATGCCGAGCACCTTGTCGATCGCTGACGCGCTGCTCAGCGGAACCAACGCGTCATTGCACACCGAGCCCCAGATATCGACCTTCACATACAGGTAGCTGGCCGTGGGCACCAGCGACACCGTGCAATCCTTGGTAGCCTTGATGAATGCTGGGAACTCCAGCCTCGGGCAGTTGGCGACGGGTGAGGTGGCATCCACCGTTGACGTTGGCCCCGTGTTGGCCACGACCTTGATGAAGTTGGTTGACGGGTTATTCGTCGTGGTGAGCGTGCTCAGGTAGCAAACACTGCTGTTCGGCGCAATCGAGCCCGCGAAGGTCAAGGGCATACCCTTGTTGGGGTAGTCGCCTGCCGTGTTGCACTGGTAGTAAGTGAAGCCACCCACCACGGGTGCGGGCGTGGCGGGTTGTGGCGTGTCGAAGAGTGTGACGTTGGTCAACGCGCCGAAGCCGGTGTTGGTGATCGCGCCGCCGAATTCGTAAATGATGCGGTCAAACGCAGCATTGGCTTGGCCAGTCGGGCAACTCTTGCTGATCTGTACGCCGCAGACGTTGAAGTTGCCCAGGACAAAGTCTTTCAGCACGGCATCCACCGAGCTTGACGAGCGTGTTTCAGCCATGAAGCTGGTGAAGCAAGGTGCGCTGGTGTCGCCCGCAATGCGCAACACCTCGGTGATGTTGACGCCCACTTCCAGGAAGGTGGCCACCGGGTACGAGGTGGTGTTGTCCTTGCTCCGATAGCCCCAACTCGGCGTCTCGACGCCGCCCTGCAGGTTCGTGATGCCGCAGTAGACGGTGGTGTTCGTGGCGCAAGTGGCCGGGGTCGAGGTGTTGCCCGCCAGCAGCCTGAGCGTGCCATTGATCGCACCCGGACCCGGATCCCATTTCAGAATCTGGATCGTCACGGTGGTGCCGCCACCCTCGAAGTTGGCCAGCACCAGGATGTCGCCCACCGAATGCACGCCGTTGAAGGTGCCATTGGCATTCAAGCTGATGTTGCTCTTGAAGAACCAATAGCCCATGTGGGCGTCGCCGCTGTTGTCAAAGCGCTCGGCGGCGGCATTGATGATCAAGTCACCGCCAACGTTGTAGGCCACGGCATAGGCGTTGACGATGTTGTCTTTGTCGGGCACCGAACCCGACTTGTGCTTCCAGCCCCCGGCGCTGGAAAAGGCGCCGCTCAGGTTGAGGTCGTCTTTCGAGCCGCCGCCGGCGAAGATGGTTTGCGGCGCCGGGTCTGACAGCACGCCGGTGCGGGCCACGATGGTGTGGGTTGCACCACCACCGCCCGTGTTGACAGTGGCCCAATCGTCCTTGGCGGCGCCGGTGGCGATGTTGCCGTCCAACTCAAACGGCGTGTTGATATTGGCCGAGTGCGCAGCTTGAGCGGGCGCCAGCGTCAATAGGCTGCCCGCCGCGGCCAGAACGCCGGCCGCTGCGATGCGTAAGAGTCTGTTGATTGCCATGAATGGTCTCCGTGTGAGAAGTAAGAAACTCGCCTGACATCGGGCAAACAGCGCCCACCGCGTGGGGCTACCGGCCGCGCCAGTCTAGGAGCGCGAATTTGCAGGCGCCATGGCCCGAACGGGTAATGCGCCGGTGTTGCCCTAGGGGGGCGGGTTGAACCCAATAGGTCATTGGGAAGACCCGCCGCGGGCGAAGCGCACACGCCTATGATCCCCAGCCTGCGGGCAAACCCGCCCCTGCGGCCCATGCCAGTGCGGCGCAATCCACCAGCCAAGGAGTCCAAGCCATGAAGTGGGAAGGCAACCGCCAGAGCGACAACGTTGAAGACCGCCGCGGGTCACCCGGCGCGGGCGGTGGGGGCATGCGCCTGGGCGGGCGCGGCATCGGCCTGGGCAGCATCGTCATTGCCCTGGTGGCGGGCTGGATCTTCGGCATCAACCCGCTCACGGTGCTCAGCTTGCTCAGCGGCGGCAGCGGCCCCGCGCCCCAGGTGCAGAGTGGCCCGGCGCTCAAGCCGCCGGCCGGCGACGCCGCAGCGGCCTTTGTCTCCACCGTATTGGCCGACACCGAAGACGTGTGGACGGCGCAGTTCCGCACCGCCAATGCGCAATACGCGCAGCCGCGCATGGTGCTGTTTCGCGGCGCCACGCCCACCGCCTGCGGCACCGGCCAATCGGCCATGGGCCCGTTCTACTGCCCGGGCGACCGCAAGGTCTACCTCGACATGGCGTTCTTCGACACCATGCGCGCCAAGCTCGGCTCACCGGGCGACTTTGCCCAGGCCTATGTCATTGCCCACGAGGTGGGCCACCATGTGCAAAACCTGATGGGCATCACCGGCAAGGTCGATGGCATGCGCGGGCGCATTCCAGAGGTGCAGATGAATGCCCTGTCGGTGCGCGTTGAATTGCAGGCCGATTGCTTTGCCGGCGTCTGGGCCCATCATTCGCAAAAAGGCAAGGGCTGGCTGGAGCAGGGCGACCTGGAAGAAGCCATGAATGCCGCAGCACAGATTGGCGACGACAACTTGCAGCGCAAATCGCAAGGCACGGTCGTGCCCGAGGCCTTCACGCATGGCAGCAGCGCGCAGCGCACCAACTGGTTCAAGCGCGGCCTGCAAACCGGCGCCATGGGCCAGTGCGACACCTTCAACGCCAAGCAGCTTTAACGCTCAGCTGCAGCGGCGCATTCACTCCAGAAAACGCCCCTCGCGGTCGATGATGGTCAGGCCCACGTAGCTGGAGCCTTCGCGGTCGCCCGGGCCGTAGCCGATGCCCATGGGCCCGTACTGGCGCGTGCCCATGGTTTCCAGGGCGCTGACCACGCCCTCTCGGGTGACTGCCTTGGAGGCCTTGCGCAAAGCCTCGACCAGCACCTTGGTGTTGATGAAGACTTCCAGCCCGAGGTATGAAAACTCTTGCTGGCCACCCGCTGCATTCATGACCTGTTGATACTCGCGCACCACGGGCACGCCGTCGCGCCAGGGGCTGGGCACCAAGGTGGTGAAGACCACGCCGGCGGTGTACTTGCCCAGGTCGGCCGCCACCTTGCGCGTGGCTTGCGCGGCCAGGTTGTAGACCTGCGTGTTCAGCCCGGCCTGGCGCAGCGCGGGAATGAGCTTCACGGTGGCGGGCGGTGCGGCGATGATGATGATGCCGTTCAGCGCCGGCAGTGTTTGCAGCGCGCTGACCACGGCCGCAACGTTGCTGGCATCACGCTCGATGGCCAGCTCGGCCAGCGGCGTGACCGTGGCCTTGGCGAACACGTTCTTGGCGGCGGCCTGGCCGCTCTTGCCGAAGGGGTCGTTCTGGTAGACCAGGGCAATGCCGGTCTGGCCCACGGTGAGCATCTGGTTGACCATGCGCGCGATTTCCGCGTCGGTCGTGGGGCGCACGTTGAACGCAAACCGGCCCGGGCTCTGACGCATCGGCCCGCCCCCGGCAATGCCGGCCACCATGGGCATGCCGGCTTTGGTGATGATGGGCATCATTGCGCTGCAGCTCGCCGTGCCCCAGCAGTTGAGCAGCGCCACGGCGCGGCTGTCACTCAGCTTGGTGGCGTTGGCGGCGGCCTTTTCGGGGTTGAATTCATCGTCCAGCGCATTGAGCAACAGCTTGCGCCCGTTGATGCCGCCAGTGCGGTTGATGCTGTTGAACGTAGCCTTGATGACGGCCAGCCCTTCCTGCCCCGCTGCGGCATTGAAGCCAGTGAGCGGCAGGCTGGCGCCGATCACGATCTCATCGCCCTCCTGCGCCCACACGCTGGCTGCGCCGAGCAGCAGCAAGGCGGCCGCACAACGGGAAAATGCATTCATGCTCACAGGCTCCTGGGCACGGGAAAGGTTCCCGGCAACAGGATGGAATGATCCACTTGTTCCACCTTCGTGCGGCCGCAAAAAGCCATGGTTAAGTCCAGCTCTTTGTGAATGATGGCCAGCGCCTGGCTCACGCCGGCCTGGCCCAGCGCGCCCAGCCCGTAGAGCATGGCGCGGCCGATGTAGGTGCCGCGCGCGCCCAGCGCCAGGGCCTTGAGCACGTCTTGGCCGCTGCGAATGCCGCCGTCCATGTGCACTTCAATCTGCTTGCCCACCGCGGCCACGATGTCAGGCAGGGCGTTGATGCTTGATTCGGCGCCGTCGAGCTGGCGCCCGCCGTGGTTGCTGACGATCAAGGCATCGGCGCCCGAGGCCACCGCCAGCTTGGCGTCTTCAACGTCTTGAATGCCTTTCAAAATGAGCTTGCCGCCCCAGCGCTGCTTGATCCATTCCACATCGCCCCAGTTCAGCCGCGGGTCGAACTGCTGCGCCGTCCACGCGCCCAGGTTGGACATGTCGGTCACGCCCTTCACATGGCCGTGGATGTTGCCGAACTTGCGCCGGGGGGTGCCCAGCATGCCCAGGCACCAGCGTGGCTTGGTGCACAGGTTGATGAGGTTGGCCAGCGTGGGCTTGGGCGGTGTGGACAGGCCGTTCTTCACGTCTTTGTGGCGCTGGCCGAGGATTTGCAAATCGAGCGTGAGCATCAATGCGCCGCACTTGGCGGCCTTGGCGCGGTCAATCAGGCGTTCAATGAAATCACGGTCGCGCATCACGTAGAGCTGGAACCAGAACGGGGCTTTCGTGTGCGCGGCAATGTCTTCGATCGAGCAGATGCTCATGGTGCTGAGCGTGAACGGAATGCCGAATTGCTCGGCCGCCTTGGCCGCCAGGATTTCGCCATCGGCATGCTGCATGCCGGTCAGACCCGTGGGCGCGATGGCCACCGGCATGGCCACATCGACCCCCACCATGCGGCTGGCGGTGCTGCGCCCTTCCATGTTCACCGCCACGCGCTGGCGCAGCTTGATGGTTTGAAAGTCAGCCTCGTTGGCGCGGTAGGTGCTCTCCGTCCAAGAGCCGCAGTCTGCGTAGTCATAGAACATGCGCGGCACACGCCGCTTGGCCAGCAGGCGCAGGTCTTCAATCGTGGTGATGACGGGCATGGTGAGTCACTTCAAACGTTGGTTTGCGCAGGCGGCTTGGCCACCGCTACTTGGCGATCAGGTTCGGCAGCCACAGCGACAGCGCCGGGAACGCACACAGGATGACCAGGCGAACGATGTCCACGGCGATGAACGGGAAGGTGCCGCGGTAAATTTTGGCCAGGCCGATGTCGCGCGCGATGGAATTGATGACGAAAACATTCATGCCTACCGGCGGGCAGATCATGCCGAAGGTGACGGCCATGACGATGATGACGCCGAACCACACCGGGTCGAAACCAAGCTGCATCATGGCCGGGAAAACGATCGGCACCGTGAGCAAGATCATCGCCAGCTCGTCCATGACCGCACCGAGGATGAAGTAGCCCACCATCACCAGCGCCAGTACGCCGTAAGGGCCCATGGGCAGGTGCACCAGCCATTCCACGGCGGCCTGGGTGAACTGGGTGATGGTGAGGAAGTAGCCGAACAAAAAGGCGCCGACCACGATGGTCATGATGGCGGATGACACGCGCAGCGCATCGATCAGCGCGGCGCGAATCTGCGGCCAGCGCAAGCGCCCGCGCAGCATGCCGATGAGCAGCGTGCCGGTGGCACCCACACCCGCGGCTTCTTGCACCGTGAACAGCCCGGCATAGATGCCGCCCAGCACAAAGGCGAAGAGCAGGAACACCGCCCACAGCGCCCGCAGGCTGGCCCAGCGTTCGGCCCAGGTGTGCGGCTCGCCCAGCGGCAGCGTGCCGGGGTGGCGCCAGCCGATGAACGCCACCACTGCAACGTAGAACACCACCGCCATCAGCCCCGGCACCACGCCGGCAGCGAAGAGCTTGGCGATGTCGACCTCGGTCATGATGCCGTACAGCACGAAGATGGTTGAAGGCGGAATCATGATGCCCAGCGTGCCGCCGGCGGCAATCAGGCCCGAGGCCAGGCCGGGCTCGTAGCCGGCGCGGCGCATCTCGGGCAGGGCCACCTGGCTCATGGTGGCCGCAGTGGCCACCGACGAGCCGTTGATGGCCGCAAAGCCGGCGCAGGCCGCAATCGACGCATAGGCCAGCCCGCCGCGGCGGTGGCCCAGCCAGGCGCGGCCGGCCTCGAACAATTCGCGGCTCATGCCCGAATGCGAGGCGAACGCGCCCATCAAAATGAACATCGGAATGACGGCCAGGTTGTAGTCGGTCAACACCGACAGCGGCACATTGCCCAGCAGGTTCAGGGCCGGCGCGGCGCCGCTGAGCAAACCAAAACCCAGCACGCCCACGATGCCCATGGCCACGCCGATGGGCACGCGCAGCGCCATCAACACGAACATCAAAATGAAGCCGCCCAGGGCGACCACATCGCGGCTCACGGCGTGCCCCCATCAGCAGCCGACATGTCAATGTCGTGCGCGCGCCCGCGCCACAGCGCCACCAGGCGCCAGGCACCCAGCAGCACCGCGGCAAAGCCGCCCAGTGCGGCCACGCTTTGAAACCACACCAGAGGCAAGCGCAGGTCAGTGGTGGCCTGCGTGCCGCCTTGCAGCACCTTGGCCATCACCATCCAGGCCATGGGGGCGAGGAAGGCCAGGGTGATGACGCCGGCCACCAGGTCGAGCCGGCGGCGGTTGGGGGCGCTGGCGTGTTCCCAGACGATGTCAACGCAGATGTGGCCGGCGTGGTACGTGGCCACCGCGATGCCCCAGAACAGCGCGATGCCGAGCAACAGCTTGGAGCCGTCAAACCAATCTGGAATTTGCACCGCGAACAGGTCGCGCAGCAGCACGTTGCCGGCCGTGACCAGCGCGATCAGCAACAGAAACAGTGCCGCGGTCGTTTCGATCGCGCCAACAACGCGCCGCACAGGCTTACTGCCCGCCGCCGCTCTTGGTGAGCTGAGCGCGCAGCTCGTCGAGCACCTTGCGGCCGTTCACGCCGGCCTTGTCGGCACTGGCCAGCCACTGGTCATACACCGGCGCGGCGGCCTTGTGCCAGGCGTCGTTTTGCGCCGGCGTGAGCTTGACGATGGTGTGCCCGCCCAGGGCCACCATCTTCTCGCGGCCTGAGTCTTCAACGTCGCCCCAGTCTTTGCCAACGCGGGCGGCCCATTCGTTGTTGCAGTGGCTGTCCATCACTTTTTTCTGGTTGGGTGAAAGCCCGTCGTACCAGGGCTTGTTCATGGCCCACACAAACACGGCGGCGTACAGCCGCATGTCGGTGTGGTAGGTCACGGCCTTGTCGATGCCAAAGCTGATGATGGAATTCCAGGGGAAGGTGATGGCGTCAGCCACGCCCTTGGAAATGGCGTCGCGCGCCTCGGGCGCCGAGACCTGCACGTTGGTGCCGCCCAGCAGCGAGACCAGGCTGCCCACCGTGCCGTTGGCCGGGCGGATCTTCATGCCCTTGAGCTGCCCCGGCTCGGTGATGGGGGTTTTGGAATGCAGCGTGCCCACGTGCAGGTGCGCCAGGCAGACCTTCACGTCTGGCATTTCCTTGGCGGCGTAGTTGCGGTACCAGGCGTCGAGCGCGGCCGAGGCCGGGCCGGGCTTGTCGAGCAAGAAGGGCAGCTCACCGGCAGCGAAGATCGGGAAGCGGCCGGCCTGATAACCGGGGTTCACATAGGTCACCTGCGCAATGCCATCACGCGCCATGTCGTAATGGTCGTTGGCCTTGCCCAGTTGTTGCGCCGGGAAGATGTTGACCTTGATGCTGCCGCCCGAGGCGGCTTCGATCGACTTGCCCCAGGGAATGAAACCCGTGGTGGCCAGCGCGTGGTTGGCCGGCACCCAGTGGGCGAACTTCAGCTCGGTGGGTTTGTCTTGCGCTGCAGCCAGGGTGCAGGCCAGGGCCAGTGCGAAGGGGGCGAGGTGTTGGGGATTCATGGGGGCTCCGTGAATAAAAAGGCGATCAGCAAAGCCGGGGATCATGGCCCGGCCGCAGGGCCGTCGGCAGGCTTGGAAACCCGCGGGTGCCAGCGGATCGGCGTGTGCTGGCGCTGCGTGGCGGTGTTGCCCAGGTGCCGGTCCAGCGCCTGGTGTTCGGGGTCGGCCAGCGCGGCGGCAATGGCCTGCTGCAAGGCCTGCGCGGCAGCGTCGTCGGCCTGGCTCAGGTGCGGCAACACGAGCTGCGCAAAGATGCGTTCATACGCCGCGCGGCCACGCTCGAAGGTGTCGCTGTAGCCCTTGCGCAGCCGCGGCAGTTCGGCCAGGTGGCGCGCAAAGCCGCTGGGCTGCAGCAGCACTTGCAGCATGGCCTGGTGCCAGGCTTCGATGGCGGCTTGTTCCTGCACGAAGCGCAGCGAGGCGCGGCGAAAGCGCCGCAGCGCGGCCAGCAGGCGCAGCGCCACAAAGCCGCTGACCGACGTGGTGTGCAGCGTCAGCCCGCGCCCGCGCGCGCCCACCGGCAAGCCGGGTTTGATGCGGGCGCGCAGCCAGCGGCCCAGCCGGGCCGGCGCAATGTCGGCCAACTCGGCCAGGCCGGGCTTGAGGTGTTCGCGGATCTGCACCAGCTCGCCCGCTTTGGCGCCGGCCTCATTGCGCACGCGCTGCAAGCGTTCGGCGCGGGTCTTCAGGTCGGCCACGCGGATCACGTCTTCATAGCTCATCCACAGTGCGAGCTGGCGCGCGGCTTCGAGCACGGCGTCGGGTGCGCTGTGGCCGGCGCGCTGCAAGGCCTGCACGCGCTCGGCGTAGGTGGCGGCGTAGGCACGGTCTTGGTAGTCGGCCATGCGGGCCTGGCCCAAGGCCAGCACCTCGGCCAGTTCGGCCGGCAGCGCGCCGGGCGCGGCAGCGGCTGGCAGGTCAGCACTTGCGGCGTCAAACGCCTGCGCAAACCCGGCCAGGCTGGCGTTCACGCCCAGGCCGCCTTCGGTGATGACGGCTTCGCACAAGGCGCGCGGCCAAGGCAGGCTGCCGCTGCCGGCCAGCGCGCCGAACAACACCGAGCTGATCACCGTGCCGTGGCGCGTGGCCATGTGGTTCAAGTCGAGCACCAGGCTGCGGCGCGACACCTCGTGCAGCAAGGCCCGCAGCGGCGCGTCGTCGAGCCGGCCGTCGCCCATGGCCATTTTTTCAGCGGTGGTCAGCACGCGATGGTCGGCGCTGATCAACAGCGTGCGCTGCGGCGTGATGAAGCCACGCTCGGCAATGCGCGCGGCCTCGAGCAGCTCGCTGGCCAGCAGCACATCCAGCCGGCCCGGCACGGGCATCAGCGCGAACACCGGGTGTTGACCCGCCGGCAGCGGCTCGGGGAAGAACTCGATGTAGTAGCTTGTGGCGCCGGTGCGCTGCGCCACGCCGGGCACCGAGGTGGCCTGCACCGCCAGGTTAGCTTTCAACGCCGCCTGGACGATCCATTCGGCCAGCACGCCGCCGCCTTCGCCACCCAGCGCGGCGATCAGGATGCTGAAGGGCTGAGCCGTCTTGTTCACGGTGCCAGCCAACTGATCACCGTGCGGCGAACGCGATCCACCACGCGCTCGAACGGCCCGGGATTCGTCACCACATCGGCGCGCCAGAAGCTCGGGCACAGCGCCGCGGCCTGCGCCACTTCGCCGCACAGGCCGCAGCCCACGCAGCCGGCTTCCACCGTGGCCACCGGGTCGCGCTTGAGCGGGTCGCGCGACGGCTTCACGCTCAGGGTGGGGCAGCCGGAAAGGCGAATGCAGGAATGGTCGCCGGTGCAGGTTTCATCGTCCACGCCGTACTTGGTGCGCAGCACGCGCAAGCCCGCCTTGAGCTGGCGTGCGCGCATGGGTTTGATGCGGCGTTGCCGTTCAAGCTGGCATTCGCCTTCGGCCACGATCACCTTCAGCCCGCGCTCGTTCGTGGTGAAGGCTTCGCGCAGCACGTCTCGAACGTTGGCCACCTGGTAGTTGTGCACCGTCTTCAACCAGCGCACACCCATGCCGCGTAAGGTGTTTTCAATCGTTAACTCGCTGCCCGTGGCGCTGGCGCCTTCGGCCACGCGGCGTGCCTCGCTGCTGGGGGTGGACACCACGTCTTGCGTGCCGGTGGCCGAGGTGTAGCCGTTCTTCATGATCACCAGCACGCCATCACCACCGTTGAGCAGCGCGCCGCTCACGCCGGAGAGCAGCCCGTTGTGCCAGAAGCCGCCGTCGCCCATGATGGCCACCGGCCGGCGCTGCTGAAAGCTGCGCACCCCGGCGCCGCTGGCCAGGCTCATGCCGTAGCCCAGGATGGAATTGCCGAACGAAAACGGCGCGAACGTGGCCAGCGCGTGGCAGCCGATGTCAGCGCTGATGTGCATCGGGCCGATTTCGCGCTGCACCAGTTTCAACGCCGCGAACACCGGCCGCTCGGGGCAGCCAATGCAGAAATTGGGTGGGCGCGCCGGCAGCGGCGCACCCAGCAACTGCTGCGCCTGCAGCCGCGTGCCCGCCACCTCGGCCAGCAGCGCGCGCGCGGGTGCGGCCAAGGCGCGTTCGCCCGCGGTTTCGAGCCAGGTGGCCAGGCCGGCGAGCATCACCTCGGCGGTGTACTCGCCGGCCACGGCGATCTGGTCTTTGCCGGCCAGCGCCGTGTGCACGCCGGCACGGCGCAACAACGCGCCGATTTCTTGTTCGATGAAATCGGGCTGGCCTTCTTCCACCACCAGCACGCTGCGCTTGCCGCGGCAAAAACTGGCGATCTGTTCGGGCACCAGTGGCACCACCACGTTCAGCACCAGCAGCGGGATGCGGCTGGCACCCAGCGCATCGGCCAGGCCGAACTGCTGCAAGGCGCGGATCAAGGTGTTGTACAGGCCGCCTTGCAGCACGATGCCCAGGTGGCCCAGTTCGCCAGGCATCAGCTCGTTCAGGCCGTGCGCGGCGATGAATGCGCGCGCCGCCGGCAAACGTTCCAACTGCTTGCGCCGCTCGTGGCCGAAGGTGACGGGCGGGTGGGCGAGTTGCTCGTAGTTGAACGCGGCCGGCTCAGCGAGCATGGCGCGCGTGCTGATCGCCGGGGCGACGTTGTTCTTGGCGATGAAGCTGCCGCGCACATGGCAGGCGCGGATGCGCAGCTCCAGCATCACCGGCGTGTTCGACGCTTCCGAAAGCTCGAACGCCTGCTCCACGCAACGCACGATGGTGGGCAGGCTGGGCCGCGGGTCCATCAGCCACAACGTGGACTTGAGTGCGACCGCGTGGGTGCGCTCTTGAATGACGCTGGCGCCTTCGCCATAGTCTTCGCCCACCACGATCAGCGCGCCGCCGATCACGCCGGGCGAGGCCAGGTTCGACAGCGCATCGCTGGCCACGTTGGTGCCCACGATGCTCTTCCACGTCACCGCGCCGCGCACCGGGTACATGATGGAAGCGCCGAGCATCGCCGCGGCCGCCGCCTCGTTGGTGTTGGCTTCGACGTGCACGCCTAAAGCGGCCATGTCGTCGCGCGCCTGCACCATCACATCGAGCAGGTGCGACACCGGTGCGCCCTGGTAACCACCGACGTAACTCACGCCGGCTTGCAGCAGCGCCTTGGTCACGGCCAGGATGCCTTCACCATGGAACACCTCGCCCGCGCCTAAACGCAGGGCTTGAATTTCTTGGTGGAACGAGCGTTCCAAGTGAGTCTCCGGGTGTGAGCAAAGGCGCGTTGGGTTCTACCACGCAAGCTGGCGTTTCAGCCTGGTTCAGTGGTGTTCGCAGCAAAGGGCAATTCCTCCCCCGCAAGTGCAGGCTGGCGCGCGCTGGCTCGCCGTGCCTTCGGCGCGCTGGCCTGCCCGGGGCGCACCAGGCCGGCCATGCGCACGCCCAACAGGCGCAGCCGCTGGCTCAGGTCAACGCGCTTCAAGCATTCACCGGCGGCGCGGCGCAGGGTGCCGGCGTCGGCCGTGGCCACGGGCAGGGTGAGGTCGCGCGTCACGGTGCGAAAGTCTTCAAAGCGCAGCTTGATGCCCACTGTGCGGCCGTGGTAGCCCTTGCGCAGCAGGTCGCTGGCCAACTGTTCACATAACTCGGTGAAGATGCGCGTGAGTTCGGCGCGGTCGCGCACGGCGTGCAGGTCGCGCTCGAAGGTGGTTTCGCGGCTCATCGACACCGGCTCGCTGTGCGTGACCACGGCGCGCTCGTCGCGCCCGTTGGCCGCGTCATGCAGCCAGGCGCCGTAGCTGCGGCCGAAGCGCTCGACCAGTTCACGCCGCGGCCGTGCGGCCAGCTCACCGATGCTGCGAATGCCCAGCTCGGCCAGCCGCGCATTGGCCTTGGGGCCGATACCGTTGATGCGCCGCACCGGCAGCGGCCAGATGCGGCTGGGCAGCTCTTCGGCAGTGAGGATGGTCAAGCCATCGGGCTTGTCGAGTTCGCTGGCGATCTTGGACAGCAGTTTGTTCGGCGTCACGCCGATTGAACAGGTGAGCCCCGTGGCGCGCAGCACGCTGTTGCGGATCTCCTGCGCCACCGCGCGCACGCCGCCCAGCGGGTCGTGGCCGAGCGGCTCGTGCACGCCGGGCACGTCAGTCAGGTCGATGTAGATCTCGTCGATGCCGCGGTCTTCAATCTGCGGCGTCACCTCGGCCACCGCGGCCTTGAAGCGGCGTGAATACAGGCGGTACTGCTCGAAGTCGACCGGCAGCAGCACGGCGTCGGGCGCGCGCAGCGCGGCCTTCATCAAACCCATGCCCGAGAACACGCCCAGGTCGCGCGCGGCGTAGGTGGCCGTGGTGCTGACGCCGCGGCCGGTGTATTGGCTCAGCGTTGAAAAGCGTCGCGTGCCGTCAGGCTGCAGCACCGGCTGGTGGCGCCGGCCGCCGCCGATCACCACCGCCTGGCCGCGCAGTTCGGGGTAGCGCAACAACTCCACCGAGGCATAGAAGGCATCCATGTCGAGGTGGGCGATCCAGCGGCGCGGCAGCATGATGGCCGAGCATAGCTGTATGGATCAACAGATGCGAGGCGCCCGTCCGGCTTCGGCCCCACAGGCGCCAGGGCGCGCATCTTTACCAAGCTTCACACAATTCGAACGGCTGAAATCATAAATGTGCACAAAGCACATTTATACTGCGGCCATCCGATGCCCCCTCGGTTCGGACCCGTTCAATTGCAGGAGCTTCCCATGTCAATTTCGATCCGCCCGTTCCCGGCCGCCAAACGTTCCTTGGCCGCCCTTGCCGCCGGCCTGGCTGCCGCCCTGCTGGTGGCCGCTTGCGGTGGCGGGGGTGATGCCCCCGGCGTCGCCGCCACGCCCACCGAACAACCCGCCGCCTACAACGCCGGGCCCATTTCCGGGTTCGGCTCGATCATCGTCAACGGCGTGCGGTTTGACGACAGCAGCGCGGCCGTCAGCGATGAAGACAGCGTCAGTCGCTCGCGCAGCGAACTCAAGCTGGGCATGATGGTTGAAGTCGACAGCGCCCGCGTCGACCGCGGCAACGCCAGCGGCCGCGCCAGCCACATCCGCATGGGCAGCTCGGTGGTCGGGCCGGTGCAGGCGGTGAACGCCGCGGCCGGCACGCTCACCGTGCTGGGCCAGGCGGTGGCCATCAGTGCGACCACGGTGTTTGGTGATGGCTTGTCAGGCGGCCTGGCCACGCTGGCCGTGGGCACGGTGCTCGACGTGCACGGCCTGTGGGACGCCAGCGCCACGGTGGTGCAAGCCACGCGGCTTGAAGTCAAGACCGGCGTGCCGGCTTACCGCCTGCGCGGCACGATCGCCAACCTCGACGCCACGGCCAAGACCTTCAGCCTGGGCACGGCGGTGATCAACCACGCCACGGCGGGCATTCCGCCCGGGTTGCCGGCTTTGGCCAATGGCCAGCGCGTTCGCGTGCTGCTGCAAACCGCGCCGGTCGCCGGGCAGTGGGTCGCCACCGCGCTGCGCACCGCAGCGCCGAAGCTTGAAGACCGCGCCGAGGCCCACCTGCGCGGCAGCATCACCGCCTTCACCAGCAGCACCCAGTTCAGCATCAACGACACGCCGGTGAACGCCAGCGGCGCCAGCTTCCCCGACGGCACGACCGGCCTGGTGCTGGGTGCGCGGGTTGAAGTGGAAGGCGCCTTGAGCAACAGCGTGCTGGTGGCCAGCAAGGTGGAACTCGACGACCGCCACGCCGGTGAGCGCCACGGCATCGAACTGCATGGCGCCATCACCAGCGCTGACGCGGTGAACAAGACCTTTGTGCTGCGCGGCATCACCGTCAGCCACGCCGGCGCGGTGGCCTTCGAGCGCGGCACGGCGGCCGGCCTGGTGGTCGGCGCGCAGGTTGAGGTCAAGGGCGTGCCGGGTGCAGACCGCAGCACGCTGGCGGCCACGCGCATCAAGTTTGAATGACACTGCCAGCGTCTTGATTGACACAACCCGGCCAGCGCTTCAGGGCGCCGGCCGGGTTCGGCCGTTTTAGCATCGCGCCCCTCCGCACCCACCCTGCCATGCCCACCCATGCCGCCCCCAACGCCCCAAGCGAGGCGCAAGCCTTGCGCGCCGCGCTGGAGCAGGTGCTGGTGCCGCTGGCCCGGCTGGCCGTGGCCAAGGGCATGCCTTATGCGCAGGTGGAAGATGTGCTGCAGTTGGCCTTTGTGCAGGCCGCACGCGAAGTGCACAGCGACGCGCTGGCGCACCGCGTGGTCAGCCGCATCAGCACCGCCACCGGCTTGAACCGGCGAATAGTGACTCGTTTGGTTAACCAGCCTGAAGGCCCGGCCAGGCCGCGGCGTTCACCCGCGGCCGAGGTGTTTGCGCACTGGCTCACCGATTCGGTGTACCTGCAAAAACGCGGCAAGCCGCGCGTGCTGCCGCGCCAGGGCCCGGCGCCCAGTTTTGAAACCCTGGCCCAGGGCGTGACGCGCGACGTGCACCCGCGCAGCCTGCTCGACGAACTGCTGCGCCTGGGCCTGGCCCGGCTGGATGCCACCAAAGACACCGTGGCCCTGGTGCCCGACGCCTTTGCACCCAAGGGTGATGCGTTGCGCCTGTTGGCCTTCCTGGGCGACAACGTGGGCGACCACCTCGCCGCGGCCGTGGCCAACGTGCGCACCGGTGGCGGCCTGCATGTGGAGCGCGCCATCTTTGCCGATGGGCTGAGTGCGGCCTCGGCCGAAGACATCCGCGCCACCGTGCGCGGCCATTGGCAGAAATTGGTTGAAGCCCTGGTGCCGGTGCTTGAAGCCCGCATCGAGGCCGACGCCCAAGCCGCCACGCCGGCCACGCAGCGCCTGCGCATCGGCATGTTCAGTTATGACGAGCCGGCAGCGCCGGACTCGGTTGCCCCCGATGAGGTCTGAGACATGAATCGATTGAACGCTTGCAGCCTGACCCTTCGCCAACGCCTGCGTGCCGCCCTGGCTGCATTGGCCACGATCGGCTTGCTGGCCGCTTGTGGCGGCGGTGGCGGCGTGGGCATCGGTGGCACCGGCGCGGCGCCCGACACCTTCAGCAGCGGGCCCATTTCCGGCTTCGGCTCGGTGGTGGTGCGCGGCGTGCACTTCGATGACGCGGCCGCGCGCGTGGAAGACGCCGACGGCAACCTGCGCTCGGCCGGCGAACTGCGCCTGGGCATGGTGGTCGATGTCGACAGCAGCGCCATCGTCGCCGGTGCCACCCTCAACACCGCCACGGCCAGCCTGATCCGTTTCGGCAGCCTGCTGGTCGGCCCGCTGAGCGCCATCGACAGCGCCAACGCCCGCCTCACGGTGCTGGGCCAGGCCATCGACATCGGCGGCGACACGGTTTTCGACGACCGCATCGCCGCCGGCCTGGCCGGCCTGCGCGTGGGCCAGGTGCTTGAAATCCACGGCCTGAACGACACCCAGCGTCTGAGCATCCATGCCACGCGCATCGAGCCTGCCAGTGCAGTGGGCGAATACCGCCTGCGCGGCGTGGTGCGGCTGTTCGACGGTGTGGCCAAAACCTTCAGCATCGGCAGCACGCCCATCAGCTACGCGCTGGCGGCCAACGCGCCGGTGGGCCTGGCCAACGGCAGCATCGTGCGCCTGCGCCTGCTCACCAGCCAGGACGGCAGCGGCCGCTGGCAAGCCAACTCGTTCGGCGCGCAGGCCGCCTTGCCCACCGAGCGCAACAGCGCTGAAGTCGAAGGGCTGATCGACAGCTTCACCACGGCCGCCAGCTTCAGCGTCAACGGCATCGCGGTCAACGCCGCGGCCGCGGCGTTCCCCAATGGCAGCGCCGGCCTGGCGCGCGGCGTGCGCGTCGAGGTCAAGGGTGCCTTGCGCTCAGGCGTGCTGCTGGCCACTGAAGTGAAGATCAGAAGCGAAGCCGACGTGCGCGACACCACCTTCGAGCTGCAAGGCAGCATCACCAGCGTGAACGCGGCGCAGAAGACATTTGTCTTGCGCGGCAACACGGTGGATTACGCCGACCCGGCGATCCGCTTCGACAACGGCAACGCGGCCAATCTCTTGCCTAACCGCAAGGTCGAGGTGCGCGGCGTGTTGTCGCCCGACCGCACCAAGCTCATGGCCCAGCGCATCAAGTTCGATTCTTGAGCCGGGCGCCACGCTGACGGCCGCCACCCGCCGGCCCGAATCTGGCCCGGCTTCGCGCCCCTACTCGGCCCTTGGCAAGCGGGGGCTGTTCCTAGACTCATGCAGCCTTCACTCGCTTGCGAGCCGCCTGCATGCGCCTGCCTTCCTGGTTGTCACCCACCACCCGCTCCACGGCGCCGTTGGCGTGGGTGGGCGTGCAGGCTCAGGGCAACCAGTTGGTGGCCGTGCGCGCGCTGCCGGGCGGTGCTGGCCGCAAGCCGCGGGTGCAGGCCTGCCAGCGTGTGGCCGCGGCAGGCGGCGTGGCCGCGCTGGCGCCGTGGCTCATGGCCGTGGGCGGCAAGCGCGACGGCCTGGTGCAATTGCTCGCCGCGAGCGACTACCAGATCGCGCAGATCGACTGCCCCGCCGTCGAGCCCAGTGAAACCCGCGAGGCGGCACGCTGGATGATCAAGGATTTGATCGACTTCCCGCTCGATGACGCGGCCATGGATTGCGCGCCCGTGCCGGGCGAGGCCAACGCCAAGAATGCCAAGCTGATGGCGGTGATTTCGCGCCGTTCGGTGGTGCAGGCGGCGCTGGCGAACTGGCGCGCCGCGAAGCTGAACCTGGCGGTGCTGGACGTGCCCGAGATGGCGCTGCGCAACGTGGCCGTGCTGGCCTGTGGCGGTGAGGCTTGCGCCTTCTTGCACGTCGGCGTGGAAGAGTCGCATCTGCTGCTGCTGTGGCAGCAGGAACTGTGCATGACGCGCCGCTTAGGCCTGGGTGCGCGCCAGTTGCGCGCGCTGGAAGCGTTTCCACGCGAAGGCCAGATCGAACGCCTGGCGCTTGAAGTGCAGCGCACGATCGATGCCTTCGGGCGCCAGTTTTCGGCCGCGCACCTGACGCAGTTGTGGGTGTCGTCGCTGTTTGAACCCAACACCCTGTGCTCCGGCTTGGCGGCGCAGGTCGGTGTTGGCGTGCAGCCCTTCCATCTGGCCGAGTGGGTGGATTTCGACGCCGGCTGCACGCCGCACGACCTCGACCAGGGTCTGGATCACACCCTGGCCCTGGGCGTGGCGTTGCGCGAACCCGCCACAGCCTGAAACTCGCATGAAGTACCAGCTCAACCTGATCGACCGTGCGCTGCTGCCCGTGCCGGCGCGCCCGCCGCTGCCGGTGCTGCTGGGCGCGGTGCTGGGCGCCGTGCTGGCCTGTGCGGCACACGTGGCCTACGAACGCCAGCAGCTCGCTGTGGTGCTGGCGCGGCCGAATGCCGACCTGGTGTCGGGCGCGACCGGTGAAGCCCCTGCCGACCCGGTTTACGACGCGCGGCTGCGCAAGATCGAACGCGACGAAGCCTTGCGCGACGGTCTGGCCCGCGCCACCGACCTGCCCAGCGGCAGCTCGCAGATGCTCGGCCAGGTGGTTGCGGTGCTGCCCGCTTCGCTGTGGCTGACTGAAATCGAACTCAGTGGCAAACAGGGCCTGCGCATCGCCGGTGGCGCGCTGGCCAGTGCCGAACTGGCGCAGTTTGCGGCCCGGCTGAGCGAGGTCTCGGCGCTGCGCGGCCTGGCCCTGGGCAGCATGCAGATCGAGGCCCAGGTGCTCGACGACGCAGCCCCCGACGCAGCCCCCGCCGAGACACCCAAGGCCGCGCCGCTGCGCTACAGCCGCTTCGTGCTGGCCACGGGCGACAACCTCAAACGCGAATGAGCCGTCAACAGTGACCGCACTCAACTCCCCCATGCTGGCCGGCCTGCGCGCGGCCGTGCGGCAGCGCTACGCCAGGCTCGAAGCCATGCCGCAACGCGAGCGCCTGGCCCTGGCCGGCGCGCTGGTGGCGCTGTGCTTCGGCGCCGATCAGTTGTTGGCCATGCCGGCGCGCGCCAAGCGCCAGAACATCGAGCATGCGCTGCAAAGCAGTGCCAGCGAACTGGAACAGGCCCGCCTGGCACGCGAAGCCGAGCTGCGCGCACGCGACGAAGGATTGACCCTGCGCCAGCGCAAAGTGGCCACCGAGCTGGCGCAAGTGGGTGCCAAGGCGGCGCCGCGTGAATCGCTGCGCTTCTTGCTCAACAGCACCTTGCAGGGGCTGCCTGTCAGCGTGACGCTGCTGCGCGCCTTGCCGGGCGAAGAAGTCACCATTGCCGAGGGCGATTCGCCGCAGGCCGGGCCTGGCGCGGCCTCTGCGCCGGCCGGCGCCGCATCAGCCGCGGCCGATGCGGCGGCGCCAGCCAACAACCGCGTGCTGTATCGCCACCGCTACGAGCTGCAATTGCAGGCCGAGCTGGCGCCACTGCTGCGCGCAGTGGAAATGCTTGAAAACGAAGTGCGCCCGCTGCGCCTGGAGCGCGTGCAGTTGCGCAGCACGGCGCAAGGCGAGTTGCAGGCCAACGTGACGCTGATCACCCTGGGAGTGGAACGCTCATGGCTGTCGCTATAAAAGCCTTGGCGGTATTCGTCGGCCTGGCCGGCGCCCTGCCGGTCTGGGCGCTGGGTGCGGCCGAACCATTCGTGCCGCCGCGGCGCGCGGCCGCCGCTGCCCCTGCAGCCAGCGCCGCCCGTGAGGCGGTGCTTCAGGCCGACCCGGGTGACGCGGTGGCCACGGGCGGCTTCAGCGGCGTGCGCCTGGGGCAGCGGCCGCAGGCCTTGATCGACGGCCAATGGGTCGCCATCGGCCAGGCCGTGCGCGGCGCGCAGTTGTCGGCCGTGCAGGCTGACCACGCACTGCTGCGCTGGGCTGACGGCCGCACCGAACGCCTGGCGTTGGCCGGGCAGATTGAACTCGTGCGCCGCGGCAACGCGGCGCCACGCAGCAACCCTCGCGCGGAGATGCCATGACCCATTGCCCTGCATGGCAACACCTTGCCCTGCTGCTTTCGAGCAGCTTGCTGCTGGCGGCCTGCCAAACCGGCCCCAAGCCGCGCAGCACCGCCGACGCCATCGACGCCGAATTGCGCCAGGCCCTGCCCAAGCCCGTGCCGCGCGCTGCGCCCAAGGTGCCCGAGCAGGTGCTGCGCGCGTTGGTGCCACCGCTGACCAGTGACGTGCCGCGCCCGGCCGCACTGGCCGAGCCGCGTTTTGACCTGGCGGTGACCGGTGCCACCGCGGCGCAGGTGTTCCAGGCCATCGGTTCGGGCTCGCGCTACAGCATCTTGCTGCCCCCTGCGCTGCAAGGCGGCGCCATTTCGCTGAGCCTGAAAGACGTGACGGCGCGCGAGGCGCTGGACGTGATGCGCGAGCTGTATGGCTTCGAATATCGGCATGAAGGCAACCGCGTCTACGTGCAGCAAGCGGCGCTGCAAACCCGGGTCTTCCACGTCAGCTACCCCAGCACGCGGCGTGTCGGGCGCAGCGACACGCGCGTCAGTTCGGGTTCGATCTCGTCCAATGCCGGCACGGCCGGCGCGGCCGCCACCACCTCGGCGGCCGAAGGCAGCCAGGTCACCAGCACCAGCGACGCTGACTTCTGGAAAGAACTCGACATCGGTTTGAAGATGGTGGTGGGCAGCGAGGCCGGCCGCCAGGTGGTCAGCTCGCACCACAGCGGCGTGGTCGTGGTGCGCGCCTTCCCGCGCGAATTGCGCGAGGTGGAGAACTATCTGCGCGCCGCGCGCCTTTCTATCGACCGCCAGGTCATGCTCGAAGCCAAGATCGTTGAGGTCTCGCTCAAGGAAGGGTTCGAATCGGGCATCAACTGGTCGGGCCTGAAAGACGGCAACCACCGCTTCTCGATCGGCGCCGATGCCAGCCGCGTGTGGATTCCCGGCAGCATCGGCACGGCGGCGGGCATCCCGCCCAATGCGCTGGTCACCAACGTTGACGCCAGCACCACGCCGGCCACCATCATCCCCACCACGCTGGCGCAGTTGCTCACCAGCCCGGCCACGGGCATGGGCGTGCTCAACATGGCGCTCACCACGGGCAGCTTTGCCGGGTTGTTGTCGTTCCTTGAAACGCAGGGCGCGGTGCATGTCTTGTCGTCACCGCGCGTGGCCGCCATCAACAACCAGAAGGCCGTGCTGCGTGTGGGCACGGATGATTTCTTCATCACCAATGTGTCGACCACCGCCACGTCGAGTGCCTCGGGCAGCGTGGTCACGCCGTCGATCACGGTGCAGCCTTTCTTCAGCGGCATCTCGCTCGACGTGACGCCGCAGATCGACGCAGACGGCATGGTCACGCTGCACATCCGCCCGTCGGTGAGCCAGGTCAGCGAGCGTTCGCGCGTCGTCAACCTGGGCACCATGGGCACCTTCACGCTGCCGCTGGCATCGAGCAACGTCAACGAAACCGACACCGTGGTGCGTGTGCAAGACGGCAACATCGTGGCCATCGGCGGCCTGATGCAGCAAGTGCAGAGCGACGACGACGCCAAGGTGCCCGGCGTGGGCGACGTGCCGCTGGCCGGGCAGCTTTTCAAGCGCAGCAACCGCCGGCTTGAAAAGCGCGAGGTCGTCTTCCTCATCAAACCCACCGTCATCAAGGGCGAAGCGCAGTGGCAGGCCGACATGGCCAGCACCGCTGAGCGCCTGGGCCGGCTGACACCGCAAGCGCCGCGTGACAACGCGGCCGCGCCAGCCGTTGCCGGCAACCCCCTCACGGAGTAAGCGCATGTACCTGCAACATTTCAGCCTGCGCGAGTTTCCGTTCGGCCTCACGCCCGACACCGGTTTTGCCTACCGCGCGCAGGCCTGCCAGGCGGCGCTTAACACGGTGCTGCTGTCGCTGCAAGGCGGCGACGGTTTCATCAAGGTGACCGGCGAAGTCGGCACCGGCAAGACGCTGATGTGCCGCATGCTGCTGGAAAAGATGGTTACCGGAACCGTTAGCGCCTACCTGCCCAACCCCAAGTTGCACCCGCATGAAATGCTGCGCAGCCTGGCGCAAGACCTGGGCCTGCGGGTAGTGCGGCTGCGCGCCGAGAACGACCTGTACCACGCGGTGGAACGCAAGCTGCTGGCCCTGGCCGGCGAGGGCCGGCGCGTGGTGATGTGCGTGGACGAAGCGCAGGAGCTGCCGCTGGACACGCTCGAATCGCTGCGCCTGCTGTCGAACCTGGAAACCGGCAAGCAAAAGCTGATTCAGATCGTGCTGTTCGGCCAGCCCGAATTCGACACCATGCTCAAACGCCCGGCGCTGCGCTCACTGGCCAGCCGCGTCGGCTTCAGTGCCCGGTTAGGGCCACTGGGTCGCAGCGACTGCCACGCCTACCTGCGCCACCGCCTGGGCGTGGCGGGTTGGAGCGGGCCCGAGGTCTTTACCAATGCCGCCGCGCGGCTGCTCTGGCGCGCCAGTGCCGGCGTGCCGCGGCGCGCCAACACCCTGGCCCACAAGGCCTTGCTGCTGGCCTACGGCCGCGGCGTGCACCGGGTGGATGTGTTCACCGTGTGGCATGCCTGGCGCGACGAGCAGAGCCTGCTCGGCGCCTTGAACGGCCTGTTCACCAACAGCGTGCAGGCGTTGTTCGGGCGCTTTGCACAGGGAGCGCACTGATGAGTGTGATGAACAAGATGCTGCAAGACCTGCAAGCCCGCCAGGGCGGCGGCGTGGTCGCCACCGAAGACGTTCGCGCCACGGCCGCGGCACCGAAGCGCAACCGTATGCTGTTGCTGCTGCTGGGCGGCGCCGCTGCCATTTCGGCCGCTGCCTTTGCTCCGCTGCCCAGCCCGGGCCGCGCCCCAAGTGTGCCGGCGGCGGTGCTGGCAGACGCTGCGCCCACGCCCGTGGCCAACACACCGGCCGTGGCCGACGCCGAGCGGCCGGCATCGGCGCCGAGCGTGGAGCACGCCTTGCGCATGCCGGCCAACCTGCCGCGTGCGCCAGTGCCGGCACGCGTGGCCGCAACGCCGCCATCGGTAACCGCGCCCGCACCCGCACCCGCACCCGCCACGACCGCCGCAACGGCCATGGCCAGCACCATCACTGCGGCTGCGTTGATCGCCCCAGCGCCCGCCAGCGCTGCGTTGCCGCGCTTGCCGCCATTGCCACCGTTGACGCTGCCCGCCGGCAAGGTGGAAAGAACGGCCGCCGTGCAAAGCCCGGCGCAACGCGCGCAGGCCTTGTACCGGCAAGGCCTTGAACTGGTGAGCAGCGGCCATGCCGGCAGCGGCGCTGACAAGTTGGCCCAGGCCTTGCAACTCGACCCGGCTTTGCACGACGCGCGCCTGACCCTGGCCGGCCTGATGCTCGAACAAGGCCGCGGCGCCGAGACTGAAACGCTGGCGCAAGAAGGCCTGCAAGCGCGCGCCGCCGACCCACAACTCAGCTACCTTCTCGCCCGTGCCCTGGCTGACCGGGGTGACGCCGCCGGCGCCATCGACAAGCTCGGCGGCGCCCGCGCCCTGGGCCCCGATGCTCTGGGCCTGCGCGCCGGCCTGCGCGCACAGCAGGGCGACTTCAAGCAAGCGTTGGTCGACTATGAAGCCGCGGTGCGTACCCAGCCCGGCAACAGCCTGTGGTGGCTGGGCCTGGGCGTGGCGCTCGAAGCGCAGGGCCGCGGCGTTCAGGCGCGCCAGGCCTATGCCAAGGCGCAAGGCCTGGGCCTGCCGCGCGAGGAGTTGGCGGCATTCATTGAACAGAAGCTGGCCACGCCATGAGACCCGCCGGGCCGCCCCAAGGGCGAATCCCTGAATGCGAAGCATGAAGGTACCCCAATGAGCGCACGCCAGCCGGTCTTCAACGCGCCGCGCTTTCGCCTGGGCGAGGTGTTGGTCCAGAAGGGCCTGATTTCGGACGAGCAGTTGCAGCAGGCCCTGGCGCAGCAAAAGGCCACCGGGCGCAAGCTGGGGCGCGCGCTGAGCGACCTGAAGTTCGTCACCGACGAAGCCATCGGCGCGGTGATCGCCGAGCAGATGAAGATCAGCTTCATTGACCTGCGCCAGCACCAGGTCAACCCGGCCTTGGTGCGGCGGTTGTCAGAAGCCCAGGCGCGGCGCTTTCGCGCCATCGTGCTGGGCGAGCAGGACTTCGGCCTGCAGGTGGGCTTCGTCGACCCCACCGACATGGCGGCGTTTGACCAAGTAGGCCGCATTCTTAACGTTTCAGTCTACCCGGCGGTGGTGACCGAAGATGCGCTGCTGGAAAGCATCGAACGCATCTACCAGCGCAGCGAGCAGATCAGCGGCCTGGCCAACGAGATCGCGGCCGAGATGACCCAGGCCACGCTCAACCTGGGCAGCGCCGAGCAGTTGAGCACGGCCGACGACGCGCCCATCGTGCGCCTGCTGCAAAGCCTGTTCGAAACGGCCTTGTCGCGCAACGTGTCAGACATCCACATCGAGCCGCAGGAACGCAACCTGGTGATTCGCTTTCGCATCGACGGCACGATGCAGGTGCAAAGCACGTCTGACGCAAAGATCGTCACGGCCATGGTGCAGCGTCTGAAGTTGATGGCCAACCTGGACATCTCCGAGCGCCGCATGCCGCTGGACGGGCGTTTTCAAATGAACGTGGGCACGCAGGTGGTGGACGTGCGCATCTCCACCTTGCCCACTTACTACGGCGAATCGGTGGTGATGCGGCTGCTGCCGCAAAACACCGACCGCATCCGGCTGCACACGCTGGGCATGCCGGCGCCAATACTGGCGCGGCTGCGCGGTGCGCTGGCGTCGTCGTCGGGCATGGTGCTGGTCACCGGGCCCACCGGCAGCGGCAAGACCACCACCTTGTATTCGGCGCTGGCCGAGCTGAATTCGCCGGATCGAAAAATCATCACGGTGGAAGACCCGGTCGAATACCGGCTGCCGGGCCTGAACCAGGTGCAGATCAACGAGAAGACCGATTTCACCTTCGCGCGCGTGCTGCGCTCGTGCCTGCGGCAAGACCCCGACGTGATCCTGGTGGGCGAGATGCGCGACCAGGAAACCGCCGAGATCGGCCTGCGCGCCGCGCTCACCGGCCACCTGGTGCTGAGCACGCTGCACACGCTCGATGCCTTCGGCACGCCGATGCGGCTGGCCGACATGAACATTCCGCCCTACATGGTGGCGCTGGGTGTGCGCCTGGTGGTGGCGCAGCGCCTGCTGCGCACGATTTGCGAACACTGCGCGCGGCCGCACGAGCCGCTGCCGCACGAGCAGGCCTGGCTCGACCTGGAGGCTGCGCAAGACGGGGCCACGGCGCCGGCGGCGAGCGACGGCCCGTTCTGGCAAGGCATGGGCTGCAGCCAGTGCAACCACACCGGCTACAAGGGCCGCGCCGGCGTGTACGAAATGATGGAAATGACGCCTGCGCTGGCGCACCTGTGCAACCACAGCGACCCGGCCACTTTTGCCACCGAAGCGCGCAAGATGTTCGCCGCTTTCACGCTGCGCCAGCACGCCCTGGAGCTGGTGCGTGCGGGCCGCACCACGCTGGCTGAAGCCATGCAGGTCAGCGGCTAGTTCGGATGGCGGCGTTTCAGTACCAGGGCCGCGACGCCGACCGGCGCGCCATCAGCGGCGTGCTCGAAGGCAGCAACGCCACCGCGGTGGCCGAGGCCTTGATCGCGCGCGGCATCGTGCCGATCAAGATCGAGCCGGCCGTCATCAAGGAAGACGCCCAAGCCACCTTCGCGCGCTTGCTCGGCCGCCAGGCGCTGGACGAGCAGGAACTGCTGATGTTCACGCGCCAGATGCACACCCTGCTCAAGAGCGGCGTGCCCATGCTGCGTGCGCTGGAAGGGCTGCAACGCTCAAGCACGCACAAGGGCCTGGTGGCGGTGTTGGCCGGGCTGCTGGACAAGCTGGACGAAGGTTTCGAACTCAGCCAGGCCATGGCCCTGCGCAACGATGCCTTCAGCCCGTTCTACATCTCGATGATCAAGGTGGGCGAAACCACCGGCGGGTTGGCCGAGATCTTCCTGGCGCTGCATGCCCACATGGAATTCCAGCGCTACATGAAGGATCAGATTGCCTCGGCGCTGCGCTACCCCAAGTTCGTGATCGGGGCGATGGTGATCGCCATGATCGTGATCAACGTCATGGTCATTCCGGCGTTCGCCAAGGTCTTCGCCAACATGAACGCCGAGCTGCCGCTGATGACGCGCATCTTGCTCGGCACCTCGAAGTTCGTTCTCAATTGGTGGCCGGCCATGATTGCCGCTGCCGTGGCTGCCTTCATTGCGGCCAAGCTGTGGCAGCGCAGCAGCGCCGGGCAGTTGACCTGGGACCGGCTGAAACTCAAGTTGCCCATCGTGGGCAAGATCGTGCTCAAGGGCGCCATGTCGCGTGGTTGCCGCAGCCTGGCGCTGGCGTTGCGCTGCGGCGTGCCCGTACTGCCCAGCCTGGCAT
This sequence comes from Burkholderiales bacterium, assembly GCA_031418595.1. Taxonomy (GTDB): domain Bacteria; phylum Pseudomonadota; class Gammaproteobacteria; order Burkholderiales; family Burkholderiaceae_C; genus Rubrivivax. Next base: position 576 of record JANOXU010000175.1, on the reverse strand, counting down.
TGGCCGCCGACGTGGTGGACAACGCCCACCTGGCGCAGGCCTTTCGCGGCATGCGCGGCGGCATCGAGCGCGGCGAGAGCGTGTTGATCGCGGCCAACCGCGCCAGCGTGTTCACGCCCATCGTGCTGCAAATGATCATGGTCGGTGAAGAAAGCGGCAACCTGGACGAGATGCTCGAAGAAGTGGGCCAGGTCTATCAGCGTGAGGTCGAGACCGAGCTGAAAACACTGTCGCAGCAGATCGAGCCGATCCTGATCCTGGTGCTGGGTGCCATGGTGCTGGTGCTGGCGCTGGGCGTGTTCATGCCGATGTGGGACATGGGCAAGCACGCCATCAAGTAAAGCCCATCAAGTCAATGTCGCGGCGGCCGAAAACCCGCCATTGACTCATACCTACTACCCGGAGCGTTTTGAAATGAATCGTCTGCAACGTGGTTTCACGATGGTCGAATTGATCGTCGTCATCATCATCCTGGGCGTGCTCAGCGCCGTGGCGCTGCCGCGCTTCACCAACCTGCAAAAAGACGGGCGCATCGCCAAGCTGAACGCCGCGCGCGGCTCGGTGGCGGCGGGCTCG
>JANOXU010000174.1:0-27681 GCA_031418595.1 Burkholderiales bacterium | reverse complement strand
CCGAGCGAGCGCCTGCGCGCTCGCGAGTGGCCGGCGAGCGCCTTGCGACTTGCAAGTCGCAAGGCGCCGCCAGTGGCCCGGCAAAGCCGGTTCCACGGCGTCCGCATGAAGGCGGCCTCAGCTGCGCTGATAGCCGTCATTTCTTGCCTTTCACGTGGCCTTCGAGCTCGGTGAAGCTGGGCCGGTCACCCGAGAACAGCACCTTGCGCCCGAACTCGATGGCCACCTGCGGCGCATAGCCCTGCATGCTGGCCAGCAGCGTGGTCTTGATGCATTGCAGCTCCTTGCCGGCGTCTTCCACCTTTTGCTCGAGCAGGCCGCCTAACGGTTCAACAAAGCCATAGGCCAGCAAGATGCCCAGGAAGGTACCCACCAGGGCCGAGCCGATCATGCCGCCCAGCACCGCCGGCGGCTGGCCCACCGAGCCCATGGTGTTGACCACGCCCAGCACCGCAGCCACGATGCCGAAGGCCGGCAGGCCACCGGCCAGGCGGGCGATGGCGGCCACGGCGGCATGCTCTTCGGCGTGATGGGTGTCGATCTCGCTGTCCATCAGGCTTTCGATTTCGTGCGCGTTCAGGTTGCCCGACACCATCATGCGCAGGTAGTCGGTGATGAATTCGGTGACGTGGTGGTCGTTGCCGACGATCGGGTACTTCTGGAACAGCGGTGAGCTGTGCGGGTCTTCAACGTCTTTCTCGATCGACATCAACCCTTCCTTGCGCGCCTTTTGCAAGATGTCGTACATCAGCGCCAGCAGCTCCATGTAGCGCGCTTTGCTGAACTTGCCGCCCTTGAAGCACTGGCCCAGGCCTCTGAGCGAGGCCTTCACCACCTTCATCTGGTTGTTGGCCAAGAAGGCGCCGATGGCCGCACCGAAGATGGTGATCATCTCGAACGGCAGCGCCTTCAGGATCACGCTGATGTTGCCGCCGTGCACGATGTACACGCCGAAGATGCAGCCCATGGCCAAGGCCCAACCGATGAGGACGAACATAGCTTTCTATCCAGCAGGGGCGGCGCCAGGCGCCGCGGTGGGCAGGCCGTTGCCGGCAGCCGCGCTTCAACCGGGTTTATCGGCCGGGGTCGACGAAACTTTTGCTCGCGTCGGGCCGCAGCGCGCTTGCGCCGGGGATGCGATAGGCCCATACCGGCTTGCCCCGTGGCGCGCCGCAGGTCACGTCGGCACGCTGCGCAGCGGCAAACTCCAGGCTCACCAGCCAACTGCCCGGGCGCATCTGCGTGTGCGCCTTGTGCAGCGCACGAGCCATGCTCTCAGGGCGCTGGAAGATATAGACCAGGTCGAAGCGGCCCCAGTCCTGCGCCCACATGTCGCCCCGCCGCACCTGCGCAAAAGCGCAGCGCCGGCGGCTCATCAGGGCTAACGGCCAGCTCCATTCCACACCACTCAGCCGGGCCTGCGGGTAGGCCCGCCGCAGGGCCAGCAGGCCATCTCCCAGGCCGCAGCCAGCGTCCAGAACCTGCGCCCCGGCGGGCAGCGGCAGCAACGCCGGCAGGGTGTCCAGCGCACCGGGGGGCGTGGGGAACATGGGTGCGTCGTTCCAGGCACGCCAGGGGTAGGCGCACAGCAGCAGCGCCAGCAGCACCAGCCACAGCCAGGGCGGTGCGTCGGCCTGCAAACCCAGGGCCAGGTAGGACAGCGGAAAGCCCAGCGAGATCACGCTGCGGCGCATGCGCGTGGCACCCAGGCCGCGCGCAAGCACACTCAACAACATGCCCAGCGCCAGCGCGAACAGGTGCGAGATGCCGAGCCAGGTGAGCGCGCCATACAGCGCCCAGGCCAGTGACCAAACCGCCAGCGCCGGCAGCGGCCAGCGCAGGCGCTGTGAGAGTTTGGCCTGAAGCTGCCAGGGGTTGACCAGTTGCATGCGGGTCATGCTCCCGCTTTGCAGCGTTGCGCGGTGGGCTGAATACGCCCCACGCACGCTGCCAGTTTTCGCCGGCGCGTGCCAGGAGCACAGCGCAGCGAGCGACCAAAAAAAGGCGGGTCCCGAAGGACCCGCTGAAGACACAGCGGACTGTGCCAGGAGGAGACAAGCATGAAACCAGGAACACTCAAGCTTCTGTCATATCGGCCGTGCGGGCCGCAACTGAAGCTTGAATCAGTAAGCAGCGGCCCCGGCCTCGGCGCCGGCGGCAACAGTGGACAAAGTAGTGGGCAAAGTAGTGGGCAAATTGGGCGCCTTGGCCAGCTTGGCCTGCGCCGGCGCGGGGCGGCGTTCGCTCATGCGCAGCGCCCCGGCCAGCTTGCCCTTGCCGGCCCGTGCCGGTGGGTTGCACAGCGCGCAAACATAGTGGCGCGCAATCTCGTGCGGGTGGGTGATGAAGTGGCCGGCGCAACTGCGGCAAGCGGTCATGGTGAGCATGCCGTTGTCGACAAACTTCACCAGGCGCCAGGCGCGCGTCACGCTGAGCAGCGGCTCCAGGCCTTGCGACTGCACCTGCTCCAGGTAGAGCTGGTAGGCCTTGATGATGGTGTCGATCTCTTCCAGCGCCGCGGTCTTGTTCAGGTATTCATGGATGTTCAGGAACAGGCTGCCGTGGATGTTGGGCTGCCAGGTCATGAACCAGTCGGTGGAGAAAGGCAACTGGCCCTTGCTCGGGCTCTTGCCCGCCACTTCTTTGTACAAACGCAGCAAGCGCTCGTAGCTCAGGTCGGTTTCACTTTCGAGCACCTGCAAGCGCGCCCCCAGCTGAATCAGCGTGACGGCGCGTTCGATCTGCCGGGCTTCGGTGAGGATGCTCTTGCTGCGGGCCATGTCGGGGTCTCCTGGCGGTGTTGTCTTGTGCGGGTGTCTGGTCTGGCTTGGGCGGCGGAAGCGGGCCACCGCCGCGCGGCTTCAATTCAAGCCGCTTCCTGGTGGCGCCCGGCCATCAGGATCGAGGCATGCAGCCGGCTGACGCTTTCATTGGCCGCGCTCTTGCCGTGGCTGGTGAGCAGGTTCCACACCAAGTCGTCGTCCATGCGAAAGCGGCACAGCAAGGTGTTGCCCGCGGCCACCTTCATCAGTTGCGCCGGGGTCAGGGTGATGATCAGCTTGGCCGTGTCTTCATTCACACCCAGGCGGAACAGGGCCTGGTCCATGTCGGCGCGAATCAGGCTCTGGGCCAGCATCAGGTACGACAGGTTGGCTTCACGAATTTCGGCGAGGATTTGTTCGGGGGTCATGGTGGTGTCTCCGGGGTGAGGGGGGTGGCTGAAGGCGTGGAGTGAACTCTAGGAGCTGTAACTGGGCCCGGGGATCAGCCCATTTCCGTGGCTTGAGTCCCTTTCGTTCCATGTCGCGTGTCAGCCAACTTCCTACATCACGACTTTTGAAGTGCGGCGCCATTCACGCTTTGATCCAGCCTTGGTGGCCACCGGGCTGCGCAAAACTGCGCACTCCATCCGACACCAAGGCGCTTCATGTCCAGCCCGATCCTCAGCCTGTGCATTCCCACCTACAACCGTGCGCGCTACCTCGACTCGCTGCTGGGCGCACTGGCGCAACAGATGGCAGGCTTTCCGTACGCCTATGAGATCGTGATTTCCGACAACGGCAGCAGCGACGACACGCCGGCGGTGGTGGCCAGGCACCTTGACGCCCTGCCCATTCGCGCCATGCGCCACGCCGAGACGATCGGCTGCTACCCCAACGTGGTGCACGCCATGACGCAGGCCCAGGGCCGCTACATGATGTACCTGGCCGACGACGATTGCGTGCTGGGCGAGCCGCTGGCCGCTGCCGTGGCCGCGATGGAAGCCGACCCCGGCGTGGTCATCACCTACGCCCCCTGGCAGCTCTACGACCTGGTCGACCAGAAGGAGCAAGGCCAGTTCTACAGCGTGCCGCAAGACCTGCACATTGCGCGCGGTGCGCATGGCGAGTTCCTCAGCCACATCCTGCGCCACCACATCTTCCCCGAAATCTACATTGCCCGCACCGACGTGATGCAGCGGCTGATGCCAAGGGTTAACGACATCGCTTTCTATGCCTTCAGCCAGGCGGCCGACTACCTCGGCCAGGGCAGCGTGCGCATCAACAAGCAGCCCTTCTACGTGTCGATGACGCGCTACTTTGCCGATGAAGACCGCACGCAAGTGGGCAGCGGCGAAGTCGAGATCGCCTGGGACCGCTACCGCGGCGGGCTTGAATACATGCTGGCCAAGGCCGGCAGCAGCATCGGCGCCGAAGAGCGCGCCGGCTTTCACCTGCGCATCCAGCACCTGATTGCGGTGCGCATCTCGGTGGCCGTGCGCCTGCGCCACATCCAGAACCGCGACCCGGTGGACACCCACACCCTGGCCATGCGCCTGAAGGGCATGGGCTATGAAAACCTGCTGCCCGTGCCGATGGAAACGCTGGCCTCGCAGGCCACCCTGCACTTCTTGCTCAAGGACATCACCCTTAACCGCGGCATGCAGCGGCTGGTGTGCGTGGGGCCCTTCGACCCGCATGCCAAGGCCTACCTGAAGCGCCACGCCGAGCGGCCGGTGGAGTTTGTGAACGACGCGCCCAAGGCCAGCCTGAAGGACGCGCTGCTGTTCGTGAGCGACCGCATCCAAGACTTCGAGCCCAGCCTGCCGGAACGCCATGCGCGCAACCTGCAAATCGTGCGCGAGCGCGACCTGTGCGAACGTTTCGGCCTGGTGCCTGCTTGAGCAGAATCACATGATCGAGATCCACGCCACGGCCCGCGTCTCGCCGCTGTGCGACATCGAAGACTCGGTGCGCGGCACGCGCATCTGCGTGGGCGCGCATTCGATGCTCGACAGCTTCGTGAAGATCAAGCCCGCCGGCGGCAGCGGCGACGTGCTGATCGGCGAGCACGTGGCCATCAATTCGGGCTGCGTGCTGTACAGCGGCAACGGCATTCGCATCGGCAACCATGTGGCCATTGCCGCCAACACCACGCTGGCGCCGGTGAACCACGCGGTTAGGGACAAGACGCGCTTGATTGGCGAACAAGGTTTTGCACCCAGCCGCGGCGGCATCGTGATTGAAGACGACTGCTGGATCGGCGCCAACTGTGTGCTGCTCGACGGCACGGTGCTGCGCCGCGGCTGCGTCATCGGCGCCGGTTCGGTGGTGCGCGGTGAAGTCGGCGCGCATGAGGTGCATGCCGGCAGGCCCTTGATGAAGATTGGAGAACGTGAATGAACAGACAAGCCACCGTGGTGGGCGCAGACGGCTTCATCGGCCGCCACTTGCTGGCGCACTTGAAGCGCCAAGGCTGGGAGTGCTGGGCCAGCCCGCGCCACGCACCGAATTTCACGCGCCGCGAGCTCGGCACCGTGTTCTATTGCGCCGGCCTCACAGGCGACTTTGCGCACCACCCCCATGCCACGGTCAGTGCCCACGTCAGCTTGCTCAACGAGTTGCTGCAACACGGCCGTTTCGACCAACTGGTGTACCTGTCGTCAACCCGGCTGTACGACACCCTGCCCGGCTACCCGGCCGACGAAGACAGCCACCTGTCGCTCAACCCGGCCCTGCCGCGCCATGTCTACGACTTGTCCAAGGCCCTGGGCGAGGCACTGTGCCGCCATGCCAGCGCCGGGCGCGCGCGCGTGGCACGGCTGAGCTGCGTCTACGCCGGCGTGGATGACTCACCCGGCTTCCTGGGCGAGTTGCTGCGTCAGCTGCACACACAGCGCGGCCCGTTGACGATCGACTGCTGCCGCCACGCCGTGCGTGACTACGTGCACATCAACGACGTGGTGACGGCGCTGGTGCACATTGCCAGCCACGGCACGCAAGCGGCCTACAACGTGGCCAGCGGCGTCAACCTCAGCAATGCCACGTTGTTCGACCGCCTGGGCGAACTGGCTGGCGCCAGCTTGGCCGCCGCCCGCACACAGCGCCTGCCCAACCCGGCGCCGGTGTCGATTGGCCGCATGCAGCGCGAGTTCAACTGGCAGCCCGCGCAATTGCTCGACAAACTGCCCGAATTGCTGGCCCTTGGCCAAGCCTGTCGCGCCTGAAAGAGAAAAGACCCGCATGCAAAGCCACCCGATTGAACAGTTTCACCACGAACGCGCCCAGCGCCTGGCCGGCTACGCGCATGACGATGGCTTCCAGGCCTTGTCGCAGGCTTGGCTCGCGGCATCGATGGCCAGGCAATACGTCTACAACTTCGACTGGCTGGGCCGCCCCATCATCCAGTACCCGCAAGACATGGTGGCGCTGCAAGAGCTGGTGTGGCAGGTGCGGCCCGACCTGATCATCGAAACCGGCATCGCGCACGGCGGCTCGCTGGTGCTCAGCGCCAGCCTGCTGGCCTTGCTTGATTTGTGCGACGCCGCGCAGCAGGGCACGGTGCTCGACCCACGCGCGCCGCGGCGCCGGGTGATCGGCGTGGACATCGACATCCGCGCGCACAACCGCCAGGCCATCGAGTCGCACCCGCTGCAGCGCTACATCCACATGATTCAAGGCTCGGCCATCGCCGCCGACACCGTGGCCCAGGTGCATGCCGCAGCACAAGGCTTCAAGCGCGTGCTGGTATTGCTCGACTCCATGCACAGCGAAAGCCATGTGCTGGCCGAATTGCAGGCCTATGCGCCGCTGGTCAGCCTGGGCAGCTATTGCGTGGTGTACGACACCTTCGTTGAAGACATGCCCAAGGGCTTCTTTGCCGATCGGCCCTGGGACGTGGGCGACAACCCCAAGACCGCGGTGCACAAGTGGCTCATGGGCAACCCCGGCTTCGAGATCGATTCGGGCTGGCCACAGAAGCTGATGGTGACGGTGGCACCTGATGGGTTCTTGAAGCGCGTGGCTTGAGCCGTTGCAACGGTTGCGCGCGAGGCCGTTCCCAGTGCTGGCTGGAACCAGCAGTGCGCCACGCGCGTACCCGAGCGCGCTCGCACTTGCCGCGACCAGTGAGCGGGTGTCAAAGCAGTGTCAATCAACAATCGGCGCTTGGCACTCGCATCACCTAACGTGAAACGTTAACCCCCGCCCGCGCACGCTCGGCTTGCAGCAAGACCTGGTCTTGCTCGGCCTCGGGCCACAGCGCCGGAAAGTAAAACCGCAGCGCATGGCGCGGCACGGCAAAACGCAGCTTGCCGTAAGGTGTGTCGCTGGCCAAGAAGCCTTCACGCAGCAAGGCAGACAACGCCTCGGTGGCGGTGCGTTCGCCAAGGCCGCACATGGTCTTGAATTCAGCCCGGCTCAGCTCGCCCTGGGTGGCAAACAGATAGTGCAAGGGCGCCAAGGCTTCCTGCCGCACACCGGTCTTGGTGGCCTGAGCCTCGAATGCCAGCGCGGCGGCGATGCGCTCACGCATGGCGCGCACATCGAGCAATTGCGCCATGAACTGAATCTGGTCAATGCAGGTGTCCAAGGTGTAGTGCACCCAGTCCACCAAGGCCGCCTGGCTCAAATTGCCGCGCCCATCGAGATCGCCACGCCGGTGTTCGTCAGCCGCTTGCAGCAGCGCCTTGTAGCGCGCCTCGCTGCGTGCATAGCCGCGCAGTGGCGACCACAGGCCGTTGGTCAAGCCCATGGCATGCAGCAGCAAGTGGGTGTGCAAGCGCGCCACGCGGCCATTGCCATCAAGAAACGGGTGCATCCAGGCCAGGCGGTGGTGCGATGCGGCCAGCGCCACCACAGACTCCTCACCCCGCCGCACCGCGCCATAAACCTGGCTCCAGCGGGCCAGAAACTGCGGCAGCGCTGCCGCCGTGGGCGCTTCGTGTTGCCCCACTGCCACCTGGCGGCGGCGCAGGCGGCCGGGCGCCATCAGGCTGCCATCGCTCAAGGTCAAGTCTTGTGCCGGCAAGGGGCTGAACAACTGCTTGTGCAGCCACACCAGGGCAACGCTTGAATACAGCCAGCGCGCCACATCCTCACCCCGGGCCTGGCGCGCGCTCAATTCGTTTTCACAGGCCTGTTCGGTGTGGATGTGGGCCAGCGCCAGGCGTTGCTTGCGGGCGAGATCAGCGTTGGCGGAAAAGTCTTGCTGCAACGCGCGGTCAATGTCGCTGGGCCGGGTGTGTTCGCCCTCGATGCGGTTGGAGTAGTACGAATTCATGGCGCGCAACAAGCCGCGCAGTTCAAGTTGTGCCGCTGCCGCTGCGGCCGAGCCCAGCGCCGTGGCGGCGCGGGTCAGGTCGCTCGCGCGTTCCAGCAACGGGGCCATCTTGGCCTGGTCGGGCAAGAGGGGCTCAAACTGGTGCGGGGAGTCGTACTGGCTGACGGATCGGGTGGCCACAATCGCTCAATCCTTGCGCGCACCTTTGCGCCTTTGTTTGCGAGATTGTATGCGGCCTATTTTACCTAGGTAGAACTGAACTATTTGCGGTATTGTTCGCGCGTTTATGTGCAGCCACATGGTGGCCAACAAGGCGCATCAGACGGCACTACCAGACCCGCAGCCGCGGTACCGCCGTCACGAACTTGGCGCCCCATTCACGCGCCGGCGCAAGCTGCTGGGTGACCTCTTCACGCAGATTCCAAGGCAAGATCAAGATGAAGTGCGGCCGCCGCTCAAGCAGATGCTCGGGGCTCAACACCGGTATGCGCGAGCCCGGCAAGAACCGCCCCTGCTTGTGTGGTGACGCATCCACCACATACGGCAGCAAGTCTGGCCGCACGCCGGCATAGTTGAGCACCGTGTTGCCCTTGGCCGCTGCACCGTAGGCCGCCACGCTGCGCCCGGCGTGTTTTTGCTCGATGAGGAATGACAGCAGCGCATCCTTGATCGCTTCGCAGCGGCGCTGAAAGCCTTCATAAAAACTCATCTGCAGCATGCCGGCTTCGCGTTCAACAGCGAGCAACGATGCCACTCGATCAGTCGCCGCACGCGGGTGGCTGGCATGCTGCAACCACACCCGCAGCGAGCCTCCGTGCGTAGGCAACGCTTCCACATCCCACACCACCAATTCGCCGCTGCGGGCAATGCGCTGCACCGTGTGCAGGCTCAGGTACGAAAAGTGCTCGTGGTAGATGGTGTCGAACTGGCCGTGGCGCACCAGTTGCAACAGGTGCGGGAACTCGATGCTGGCCGCGCCGGTGGCCGCCAACACCTCGGCAATGCCAGCCACGAAGTCGTTGACATCGGGCACATGGGCCAGCACGTTGTTGGCCACCAGCAAGTCGACCGGGCGGCGCTGGCGCACAAAGCCGCGGGCAAAGTCGCGGCCGAAGAATTCACCGATGCTCTCAACGCCACGCTGGCGTGCTACCGCCGCGGTGCTTTCGGTGGGCTCCACGCCCACGCTGGGCACGCCGGCTTGCAGCATGTACTGCAACAAGTAGCCGTCGTTCGAGGCCACCTCCATCACCAGGCTTTGGCGGCTCAGGCCCAGGCCAGGCACCACGGCATCCACATAACGTTTGGCGTGAGCCAGCCACGATGCTGAATAGGAGGAGAAGTAAACATAGTCCGGACTGAACAGCGCGGCGTGGTGCTGCACTTCATCCACCTGCACCAAGAAGCACTCCGGGCAGGTGAAGACCTTGAGCGGGAAGTGCGTTTCGGGCTGCCCCAGTTGCGCCGGCGTGAGAAAGGCGTTCGATGGCGGCGCGGCGCCCAGATCAACGAACACATGGCGCGGGTCGTGCAGCGTGGTGGCGCAATGGCGGCACTTCATGCGGGAACCCCTTCGCTGGTGTCGTTCAGCAGCACATGTGAACGGTCGCGCACCGAGACTTGCGTGGGCGTGAGCGGCCAGGCGATGCCCAGGCGTGGGTCGTCGAAACGCAGCCCGGCCTCGTGCTTGGGCGCGTACGCCGCGCTGTGCAGGTAAAGCATTTCCACGTCGTCGCTCAATGTCTGGAAGCCATGCGCGAAGCCGGGCGGAATCCACAACTGGCGCGCCCCGCGTTCGCACAGCTCGACGCCATGCCAATGCAGATAGGTGTTTGAGCCACTGCGCAGATCCACCGCCACGTCGAACACCCGGCCGCGCAGGCAGCGCACCAGTTTGCCTTCCAGCGCCGGGGCACGCTGGAAGTGCAGGCCACGAACGGTGCCGCGCTCGGTGCTGAAAGACTGGTTCACCTGCACCACGCGCGCACCGGGCGCAATGCGTTGCATGGCGGCCTCGCACCACAGCCGCATGAAGCGGCCGCGTGCGTCGCCTGCGGCGCTGGGCTCGAGTTCCCACAGGCCGGCCAGCGGCGTGGCGTGTGCCGTCAGTGCGCTCAATTCAGCTCGCCCATGCCAGTCCAAGTGCCTTGGCATCTTGCAGGTAGCAACGCAGGTCATCGCCGCTGCACACCTCGCCGTGTTGATGCAAGCGGCGGTACCACTGCGCGGTGCGCGCCAGGGCGGTATCAATGTCCCAGGCCGGGCGCCAGCCCAGTTGCGCATGGGCCTTGCTGCAGTCCAGCGCCAGCCACGGCGCTTCATGCGGCTGCGGGCTTTCATCGGGCTCGTAGCGAATCGCCGGCCAGCGCGCGGCCAGTTTGTCGATCAGGCTGCGCACCGGGATGTGGCTGGCCGCATCGGGCCCGAAGTTCCAGGCCTCGCCGCGGTCTTGCTTGTCGGCGAGCAAGCGCTGGCCGAGCAGCAGGTAGCCGGCCAGCGGGTCCAGCACATGCTGCCAGGGGCGGGTGGCATTCGGGTTGCGCACCGGCGTGGCCTGGGCGTGCGTGACGCCACGCACCAGGTCGGGCACCAGGCGGTCCGCGCCCCAGTCGCCGCCGCCCAGCACGTTGCCGGCGCGCGCAGTGGCCAGGGCCACGATGTGGCCGCGGCCGTCGTCGTGGCTGAAGTAGCTGGCGCGGTAGCTGGCACTGAGCAATTCGGCGCAGGCCTTGGACGCGCTGTACGGGTCGTGCCCGCCCAGCGCGTCGCTTTCAACGAACGCACGGCGCGCCCCGTTCTGTTCATAACACTTGTCTGAGGTGACGTTGACCACCACGCGCACGCTGGGCGTGGCGCGAACGGCCTCGAGCACATGCACCAGTCCCATCAGGTTGCTGCCCCAGGTGTCCATCGGCTCCTGGTAGCCACGCCGCACCAGGGGCTGCGCCGCCAGGTGAAAGACCACTTCCGGCGCAAAGCGCTGCACCGCGGCCTTCACCGCCGGCGCGTCACGCAAATCGCACAGGGTTTCTTCCACCGGCAAACCCAGCAGTTGCCAATGGTTCGGGCTTTGCGCCGCGGGCAGTGCCAGGCCGTGCACCTGCGCGCCCATCATGCGCAACCACAGCGCCAGCCACGAGCCCTTGAAGCCGGTGTGGCCGGTGACCAGCACGCGCCGGCCCTGGTAGGCGCCGCCGAAGACCGTTTCAAAGTCTTGGGTGGCGAAGTAGAAGCGATCCCTTCTCATGCCCACACCTTCCAGGGCGCCTGGCCCGCTTGCCAAAGTTCTTCGAGCCTCATCTTGTCGCGCAGCGTGTCCATGGGTTGCCAAAAACCGCGGTGTGCATAGGCCGAGAGCTGGCCGCTGTGGGCCAGTTGCTCCAGCGGCTCGCGCTCCCACACCGTGGTGTCGTCGTTGATCAAGTCCAGCACATCGGGTTGCAGCACGAAGTAGCCGCCGTTGACCGAAGCGCCATCGCCCTGCGGTTTTTCAGCGAAGCGCTGGATGCTGTGGCCGGTGATGTCCAACGCACCAAAGCGCCCCGGCGGCTGCACCGCGGTGAGCGTGGCGCGGCGGCCCTGCTGGCGGTGGAACTGCACCAACTCGGTCACGTTCACGTCGGCCAGCCCGTCGCCATAAGTGAAGCAGAATGGCTCGCCGTCATCGAGGTAGTCGCGCACGCGCTTCAGGCGCCCGCCGGTCTGCGTGGCGTCACCCGTGTCAACCAGCGTCACGCGCCAAGGCTCGCAATGGCGGTGGCAGACTTCCATGCGGTTCTCGGCCAGGTCGAACGTCACGTCTGACATGTGCAGGAAGTAGTTGGCAAAGTATTCCTTGATCACATAGCCGCGGTAGCCCAGGCAAATGATGAAGTCGTTGATGCCGTGGTGCGAATAGGTTTTCAAGATGTGCCACAGCACCGGCTTGCCGCCCACTTCCACCATGGGTTTGGGCCGCACCGCGGTTTCTTCGGCCAGGCGCGTGCCCAGGCCGCCGGCCAGGATGACGGCCTTCATGGCAGGCTCGCTTCCAAGTGCGTGGCCGGCAAGCCGGCACAGGCACGCTGCCAAATGCGTTGCACCAGCGCTTCGAACTGGCGCGCAAACTGCTCGCCGTTGAACAAGGCTGATGTCAAACGTTGCTCCTCAAGCTGCGCATGCAGCCGCGCACGGCGCGGCGTGTCGGTGGCCAGCTCGATCACCTTGCGGCGGTATTGCTCGCCGTCCACACAGGCCAGTTCATCCAGCCCCACCGCATGCAGCAGGCTGGCACCGACGCGGCTGGCGAAGGTGCGGCCCTTCAGGCTGACCACCGGCACGCCCATCCACAGTGCCTCGCTGGCCGTGGTGTGGGCGTTGCACGGCCAGGCGTCGAGGTACAGGTCGGCGCAGGCCAGGCGGCGCAGGTGCTGTTCGAGCTTGACCACCGGCGCGAACAGCAAGCGCTCGGGGCCGATGCCGCGCAGCTCAGCCTGGCGGGTGAGCGCAGCCTGGACATTGCTGTTCCAGTGCAGCAGCCACAGCACGGCATGGGGCAGCGCATGCAACAGCTCGCACCAAACATCAAAGACCTGCGGCGAAATTTTGTACGGCTGGTGAAAGCCGCACAGCAGCAGCGCATCGTCGGCCACGCCGATCTCGCTGCGCGGCGCAGCAAGCGGGCGCTCACGGCGGTTGTCGTTAGGCTGGTAGCAGCCGGGCAACTGGGCGATCTTTTCGCTGAAATCGGCCGCGTCTTGCAGCGGCGTGACGATGGCGTCGCCCACGAAATAGTCGATGTAAGGCGCGCCGGTGGAGCCCGGAAAGCCCAGCCAACTCAGCTGCACCGGCGCCGGGCGATGCGCCAGCACATGCAGCGGGTTGTCGTAGGTGATGCCTTTCAGGTCCACCAGCACGTCGATGCCGGCTTCGCGGATGCGCCGCGCCATCGTTTCATGCGGCTGGCCGCGCAGGTGCTCGAAATGTTCGCAGGCCTGCTCCATGCGCCGGCGCAGCGGGCTGCCGTCATCCGGTCCGGTGGAAAACAGGCTGACCTCGAACGTTGCGCGGTCGTGGCTTTCCAGCATCTGCGCCATCAATTGCGAGGTGGCGTGGGTGTGAAAGTCGGCCGACAGGTAGCCCAGCTTCAGGCGTCCGCCGTGGCCCCGCGCATTGCGCCGCGGCAGCGGTTTCACCTGCCGCTGCACATGCAAGGCGTGGTGTTGCGCCACTTTCATCACTTCAGCCGGGTCGTCGATCAGCACCGCATGCGTGAAGGCACTGGTCTCCATGGCCTGGCCGGCGGGCACGTTGCGCAGGCGTTCACGCAAGGCAGCCTCCTCGGCTTGCGCTTGTGGCCAGCGGCAGGCCTCGCGCTCCAGAAACAGCAACTGGCCGCGCGCGGCCAGGTCGCTGCTGCTCACGCCCAGCACCACCGCCGTGCGCACGCATTCGGCGGCCTCGGCTTTCATGCCGAGTTCCTTGAACGAGGTGCCCAAATGAAAGTGCAGGTAGGCGTCGTCCATGCGCAGCGCCAGCGCCTGGAAGAACACCGCGATCGCGTCTTGATGCTGCTGGCAGCGCTGCAAGGCCGTGCCCAGTGCCAGCAGGTGAGCATGGTCGCGCGCCAGGCCCGCCGGCATGCTGCGCAGCACGCCTGCGGCCTCGGCGTGCTGGCCGGTTTCGAGCAGCGCGTGCGCGGCCAGGGTGTAGGCCAGCGCCGCCTTCGGGTGGTGGCGGATGAGGGCCAGTGCGCGCTGCGCCGCGGCCGGCGCCCGCGCAGCCTTGATCAGTGCATGCACCGCCGCCAGGCCGTAAGCGGGTTCACGGTGCAGCTCGCTGGCTTGCTCGAAGGCCAGCGCCGCGGCCGGCCACTGTTCGCCTTCGGCCAGGTGTTGGCCGTTTTGCCAACGCACAAACGCGCGCGTCTGGGCGCGCGACGCGGCTGCGGCGGGGCGCTGCGGGGTGGGCAAGGCAAGTGGCATGGCGGCAACGGCGCACGTTGGCGGGCAACGGCGCAAACAGAGCAGGGTCGCAGTAGGTTATGGCCGCGGGCGCTGGCGCTAAGGGCTGAATTGCGGCGCCCCCGCGCGCCTGTTCGGGCGCGCTTCAGCTGCCCGCGCCTGTTCAGCCGCGCATCAACGCTTCGCGCTCGCGCCAGTGCCGCGCCTGCGCAGCCTGCCCCAGGCTTTCATGCAACACCGCCAGGTTGTGCGCCGCCAGGTAGCTGCCCCGGCCACGCACCGTGTCTTGCAATTGCGGCTGCTCGCCGATCGCAATGGCATGCAGCCAGGCTTGCTCAATAGCGGGCAGCAGGGCCGCACCACGCGCGGGCTCATGCACAGCCAGGTCCAGCAGCACATCGCCCAAGGTGAAGTGAAAGTCAGGTGAACCTGTAAGAACCGGGCGTTCTTGTTCCGCCAGCGCCAGCGCCTGGTCGAAGCGCCGGCACTTCTTCAAACTGAACAGCAGCCGCAAGACCAGGTCGTGGCGCCAGCCGGCTTGCTGCGCGCAAGCTGTCAGTGCTTGAAGATAGTGTTCGCAGGCTGGCGCGTGCTCGCCGCCGAGTTCCAGGTCTTTGCCATATTGGTAGTGCAAATAGGCATCGCCCGGCGTCGCCTCCAAGGCCAGCGCCAGCAACTTGCGATTGCGCCCCTGTTTGGCCGCGGCTTGCGCGCTGCGGTAGCCATCATGCAGCACCCGCAGATCAAGCCGGCGGCGCGGCAGATCGGATTGCGGCTGCTCATGCACGCGGCCGGCATACGCCACCCCGCGCGGCAGCACGCGGCTGAGCCAGCTCGGCGCTTCATCGAGCTTGTTGCCCGCCGCGTCGAGCTGGCTGACCACACAGATCTGGCCCAGGAAAGGCTCGCTCGCGTGGCGCAACGGCGTCAGCGCCTGGCCGGCAGTGTCGATCCATTCATCAGCGTCCAGCACCAGGCGCCATTCGGCGCGGCTCAATGCCAGCGCCGCATTGCGCGCCGCGGCAAAGTCGTCACACCAGTCGAACTGCGCCACCTGCGCGCCGCAGCGCCGGGCGATGGCGGCGGTGTCATCACGCGAGCCGGTGTCCAGCACCCACATGGCATCCACCCAGGGCCGCACGCTGTCCAGGCAACGGGCGATGCAGCGCGCTTCGTCACGCGCAATCAGCACCAGGTCGATTCGATTCATGTGGCCCACGCTCCCTGCCGATAACAAACGGTGCAGCGTGCCACCAGACCCTCGCTTCGAATCATGAAACTGCACCGACAAGCAAGCCTTTTTCACCGGAGTGCCGTGCCCGATTCCGCGCTGTGCGGGTGCATGAAGGTGTAACGCCCACTCAAGTCGGCGGAAATGGTGCCCGATAACCCCCTTAACGAGCCTGGCAACAGGTCGTGCCCCAAGCGGCTGCTACATCGCTGAAGGGTTCCACAGATCAGCAACTTTCCTGTAGCGCGCCGGCACCGCCGGGGTTCAATCAACTTACGGAGTTTTCACCATGCCGATGACGATCAACACCAACGTGGTTTCGCTGAACGCCCAGCGCAACTTGTCCATGAGCCAGAACTCGCTGTCCACGTCGATGCAGCGCCTGTCTTCGGGCCTTCGCGTCAATTCAGCCAAGGACGACGCCGCCGGCCTGGCGATTGCCGATCGCCAGAACGCACAGATTCGCGGCATCAACGTGGCCGTGCGCAATGCCAACGACGGCATCTCGCTGGCGCAAACCGCTGAAGGCGCGCTGTCCACCATGACCGACGCCCTGCAACGCATGCGGGAACTGGCGGTGCAGGCGCAGAACGCCTCGAACGGCACCACCGACCGCGCCAACCTGGACACTGAATACCAGGCGTTGTCGGCTGAAGTCACCCGTATTGCCTCGCAGACGCGATTCAACGGCGTGGCCATCGTCGGCGCCAGCGCCGGTGCGCAAGTGTTCCAGGTGGGCGCCAACAACGGCGACACCTTGACCATCACCACCACCCAGGTCACCACCGTGGCAGGCGACCTGACCACCTCGGCCAACGCCTCCACCGCCCTGGCAGCGCTGGACACCAAGCTGGACAGCGTGACCACCAGCCGGGCTTCCTACGGCGCCGCGATGAGCCGCTTCGGCATGGCCATTCAGAACCTGCAGATCACGGGTGAAAACATGTCGGCCGCACGCGGGCGCATCATGGACGCCGACTTCGCCTCGGAAACGGCCAACCTGTCACGCTCGCAGATCCTGCAACAGGCGGGCAGTGCCATGGTGGCGCAGGCCAACCAGTTGCCCAACCAGGTGCTGGCGCTGTTGCGCTGACCCACCCGCCGCGGGCTTAACCGCCCACCGCACAGGCCACCCTCGGGTGGCCTTTTTCGCTTTCTAAGCGCCCCAAGGCCGGCCGACCCCCGCGGGGATCAAGCAAAGTGGCAGAGCCACATTTGCTTGAGAACAGCGCGCATCTGGCCCGCCATCGCCCCTCTTATCGCGCTCACACCTTGTTGCCGCGCTGTCGAAAATGCATGCATCGGGGCCGCTGTGTGCCCACCTTGACCGGCAATGCCGGTGAGTTCAACAACCTTCTGGGGTGCATGACATGCCGCAAACGATCAACACCAACGTGGCGTCGCTGAATGCGCAGCGCAACCTGACCACCAGCCAGGGTTCGTTGGCCACCTCGATGCAGCGCTTGTCTTCCGGCCTGCGGGTGAACTCGTCGAAGGACGACGCGGCCGGCCTGGCGATTGCCGACCGCATGAACGCCCAGGTGCGCGGCATCAACGTGGCCATTCGCAACGCCAACGACGGCATCTCGCTGGCGCAAACCGCTGAAGGCGCGCTGGCCACCATCACCGACGCCTTGCAACGCATGCGCGAGCTTTCGGTGCAGGCGCAAAACGGCAGCAACGGCACCAGCGACCGCGCCAACCTCGACACCGAATACCAGCAGCTCAGCCTGGAAGTCACGCGCATCGCCACGCAAACCAGGTTCAATGGTGTGGCCGTGGTCGGCGCCAGCGCCGGTGCGCAGATCTTCCAGATCGGCCCCAACAATGGCGACACACTGACCGTGACCACCACGCAGGTCACCACCGTGGCCGGCGACATCACCACCTCGGCCAATGCCTCCACCGCCCTGGCCGAGATCGACGCCAAGCTGGACATCATCACCACCAACCGCGCCACCTACGGCGCCGCGATGAGCCGTTTTTCAATGGCCATTGCGAACCTGCAGATCACGGGTGAGAACCAGTCTGCCGCGCGCGGGCGAATCATGGACGCCGACTTCGCAGCCGAAACCGCAAACCTGTCGCGCGCGCAAATCCTGCAACAGGCCGGCAATGCCATGGTGGCGCAGGCCAACCAGTTGCCGCAGCAGGTGTTGCAGTTGCTGCGCCAGTGATCGCACAGGCCCACCGGCCGCCGCCAAAACCGCCAGGGCGTCGCGTGCGCCGGGCGGTTTTTTTCGTGCCGGCCCTCAAGTCACCCGCCATGGCGCCGATACCCCGAAGGCGTTAAAGGAAATCCCTCATGGCGACCATCTCCTCACCCGGTATCGGCAGTGGCCTGGACATCAATTCGATCGTCACCCAACTGGTGGCGGTGGAAAAAATACCGCTGACCAAGCTGCAAACCGAGGCCAGCTCGCTGCAAACGCGGCTGTCCACCTATGGCAAGGTGCAGTCGGCCGTGTCCGCGCTGCGCGACGCCGCTTCGGCACTCACCAAAAGCAGCACCTGGGCGCAAACCACGGGCACCAGCAGCGACCCCGCGGCCGTGAGCGTGACCACCAGCGCCACCACGCCGGCCGGGCAGTACGCGGTGCAGGTCAATGCGCTGGCCAGCATGCAAAGCAATGTGACCGGCACCTACCCCAGCGCTGACAGCATCGTCGGTGAAGGCACGCTGAACATCCAGCTCGGCGCCTGGGGCGCGGGCAACAGCTTCACGCCCAAAGCGGGCAGCGGCAGCATCGCCATCACCGTGGGGCCACCGCCGGAATCGTTGGCGCAATTGCGCGACAAGATCAATGCCGGCGCCGCGGGCGTAACGGCCTCGGTGGTGACCGATGCCACCGGCGCGCGCCTGGTCATCCGTTCCAGCAGCACGGGTGCCAGCAACGGCTTCAAGCTCACGGTGAACGACACCGACGGCAACAACAGCGACGGCCTGGGCCTTTCTGCCTTGGCCTTCGATCCTTCGGCCGGCATCCTCACCATGGCGCAGGCGCTGGCCGCCGCCAATGCCAGCGCCACCATCAACGGCGTGGCCATCAGCGCCGAGACGAACTCGCTGCCCGATGTGATCGACGGCCTGAGCCTGACGCTGAACAAGGTCACCACCGCGCCGGTGCAGCTCAGCGCGGCGCAGGACACCCCCACCATCCGCAAAGCCGTGGACAGTTTTGTGACGGCGTACAACGACCTCAACAAACTGTTGGCCGACCAGACCAAGTACGACCCGAACAACAAGAAGACCAACAACCTGCAAGGCGACAGCGCGGCCATCAGCATGCGCACGCAAATGCGCAACGTGCTGGGTCAGACCAGCGCTGCGTCCAGCGTGTTCACGCGGCTGGCCGATGTGGGCTTTGATGTGCAGACCGACGGCAGCATCAAGGTCAACGACGCCAAGATCGCCTCGGGCCTGGCCAACCGGGTGGAAATTCAAAAGCTGTTCGGCAACGCCGACTTGGTTGTGCCCGGCAATGAAGGCATTGCCACCCGGCTGCGCAAGATGGCCGACGGCGTGCTGGGTACCGACGGCACACTGAGCAACCGCACCGACGGCCTGCGCAAGCGGCTCGACCTGAACCAGGATCGGCAAGACTCGCTGAGCCTGCGCATCGAGCAGATCGAAAAGCGCCTGCGCGCGCAGTACACGGCGCTGGACAGGCAGATGGGCCAGTTGAGCGGCCTGTCGGGCTACGTGACGCAGCAGATGAACATGCTGACCAGGAGCAGCACGAACTGACTCAAGCAAATGTGGCTCTGCCACTTTGCTTGACCCCCGCGGGGGGCCTGGCGCGAAGCGACAGGTCTGGGGGCGCTCTCAGGCACCCTGCAACAGCCCTCGCCGCCGCGTGCCGCGAGGGCTGTTTCACTTGTGGCGCAGGGCCTGCCAATTCGCGCCAATGCGTCATTCAAGTCGCCACAAAACCGGGCCGATATGAAGGCACCTGACACCACATACGGACTGCCCACCGATGTTCGCCACGGCCACCCGCAGTACCCCGCACCACGGTGCCCACGCCTATGCCCGCGTTGGCGTTGAAACCGGCATCTCCGCCGCCGGCCCGCACCACCTGGTGCAGATGCTGTTTGATGGTTTCCTGGATGCGCTGGCGCGTGCCCGCGGCGCCATGCGCGAACGCCAGGTTGAAGCCAAGTGCCGCCACATCGGCCGCGCCATTCGGATCATCAACGAAGGGCTGCGCGCCGGCCTGAACCGCGAGCAAGGGGGCGTCCTGGCGGCCGACCTGGACGAGCTGTACGCCTACGTCTCGCGCCGCCTCACAGACGGCCACGCCGGCAACGACGACGCCGCGCTGGACGAATGCCGCCGCCTGGTGGAACCCCTGCGCGACGCCTGGGCGGCCATTGCCCCCGACGCGGCGGCATGACCAGCGAGAACGTGATGGATCAACAACCCGCAGGCGTGAACTTGCTCAACTACTACGAAGCCATTGAACAGGCCAGCAACGACATGCTGCAGGCCGCGCGCACCGGCAACTGGGACCAGGTGGTCAAGCTCGAAGGGGCTTGCGTGCTGCTGATCGCCCAGCTCAAGCAGGCCGCCAAGCGCGACGCGCTGTGCAGCGAAGAAGCCAAGCTCAAGAGCCGGATCATGCAGCGCATCTTGGTCAACGACGCCGAGGTGCGCCACCTGGCCGAGCCCTGGCTGCAAGGGCTGGAACAAATGATGGGCGGCAAGCCGCAGACCTTGCACTGAACTGTGCTGAACTCAGGGGAATACGCATGTTCGAAGACTCCCGCCCCGCTGCGCTGCAAGACGATGCCGGCATCGACCCGTGGGCACCGTTCCGTGTCGACCACCCCGGCGAGATCAAGACCTTGCTCAAGCAGTTGCTGGACAGCAGCGTGCCGCTCAGCCTGAGCGGGCCCGACGGCAGCTCGCTGTCGGCGCAACTCTGGTCGGTGGACGACAGCGCGCACCGCATCGCTTTCAGTGCCGATGCCGGCAACCCGCAACTGCAACGTTTGATGGAAGGCGATGAAGCCTGCGCGGTGGCTTACATCGACGCCGTGAAGCTGCAATTCGACCTGCACCACTTGATGCTGGTGCACGGCGCGCGCGCCAGCGCCTTGCAAGCCGCCTGGCCGCAGGTGGTGTACCGCTTCCAGCGCCGCAGTGGCTACCGCGTGCGCACGCTGGAGCGTGACTCGCCGCGCGCTGACCTGCGCCACCCGGCCTTGCCCGACATGCGCTTGAGCCTGCGGGTGATGGATGTGAGCATCGGCGGCTGCGCCCTGTTCCTGCCACACGATGTGCCACCCATGGAACCCGGCAGCGCCTTGCAGGGCGTGCGCATCGAGCTGGACGCCGACACCCGCATCCTGGCCACGGTGCACCTGCGCCACATCTCGTCGATCCAGCCCAACGCGCGCGGGCTGCGCCTGGGCTGCGAGCTGGGCGACATGTCGGCCGCGGCGCAGCGCGCCTTGCAGCTGTACATCGACCAGACGCAAAAGCGCCGGCGCATGCTGACGCTGGATTGACGTGACCCGGGCGCGCAGCCGCGGCTTCACGCTCGTGGAGCTGTTGGTGGGCCTGACCCTGGTGGCCTTGCTCAGCGCCGGCGCCTGGCCCAACCTGGCGCCGTGGCTGGGTCGCCAGCGTGTGAAGGCCGCCGCCGAAGCACTGGCCAATGGCCTGAACGAAGGCCGCTTCGAGGCTGCGCGCCGCGGCGTGGCGCTGCACCTTTCAGTGGATGCACAAGCCGCCTGTTATGCCTTGTCCGCGCTGCCCGGCTGCGGCTGCAGGCGCGAGCAGGCTTGCCAGATCAAGGTCGGCTACCTGGGCGACCCGGCCCGCTTGCAACTGGCCGGTGCGCCAACGCTGAGCCTGGCGCCTGTGCAGCAAGATGTTTTGGCCACAGCCCCCTTGCTGCTGCGCAGCCACGGCGCGCCGCCCTTGCAGGTGGGCCTCACGCCACTGGGGCGGGCTCGCATCTGCGCGGCGCAGGGCGGCTGGCCTGACTACCCGCGCTGTTGAGCGCGCGCGGGCACATCGGCCTCACACCTGCATGTTCATGATCTCCGAGTAAGCCTGCACCAGCCGGTTGCGCACGGCCAGCGTGGCCTGGAAACCGATCTGCGATTTCTGCATCGCGATCATGGTTTGCTCCAGGCTGACGCTCGGGTTGTCCAACTGCAACTCGCGCTGCAAGCCGGTGGCCTCGCTCTGGCTGTGGCTCACCGAGCGCAGCGCCTGCGTCATGGCGCTTTGAAAGCTCGCCCCGGGCGCAGCGGGTTGCACGGCAGCGGGCTTTGACAGCGGCGTGCCATCCGGGCGCAACCCGGCCCGGGCCACGGCCTGGGCAAAGTCGAACGCCTTGAGTTTCATGTCCATAGCCAAGCCTTTCGTGCACGAACGCACTGTAGGTGCGCGCGGCCCGCTCAAGGTTGGAAACAGGCTGCGCTTTGCGCGGCTACTTACAGCCCTTGCGCGGGCGACGCTACCAAACAATGCGCCGCAGGAGGAACGGCCCTGGCCCGCAGCGCGCGGCCGGCTTGCCCAACTACCCATCGACATGGACAACGCGCTGACCACTCCAACCCCGAACGCCCCGCCCACGCCCGTGACCACGGGCAACTGGCGCGAACGCTTCACCACCATGCCGCTGCGCAGCCTGCTCAGCCTGGGCGTGGGCCTGGCCGTGCTGGTGGCCATTGGCGTGGCGCTGTTCACCAACAACGGCCGCGGCGACTACAAGGTGCTGTTCGCCGGCCTGAGCGACAAGGACGGTGGCGCCGTGGTGGCGCAGTTGACGCAATCGAACGTGCCCTACCGCATTGCCGAAGGCGGCGGCGCGATCCTGGTGCCTGCGGGCCAGGTGCATGAAGTGCGCCTGAAGCTGGCCTCGGCCGGCCTGCCGCGCGGCGGCACGAACGGTGGCGCGGCCGGCTTCGAGTTGATGGACAACGCCCGCTTTGGGCAAACCCAGTTTCAGGAACGCGCCACCTTCCAGCGCGCGCTCGAAGGCGAGCTGGCGCGCTCGATCGCCTCACTTCAAGCGGTAGCCGGTGCGCGCGTGCATTTGTCGCTGCCCAACCAGAACGGCTTTTTTCGTGAACAGCAAAAGCCTTCGGCTTCGGTGTTGTTGAACCTGCACCCCGGGCGCACGCTGGAACGCGCGCAGGTGGCCGGCATCGTGCACCTGGTTTCAAGCAGCGTGCCCGAGCTGCACCAAAAGGCGGTGTCGATCATCGACGGCCAGGGCGCCTTGCTCAGCGGCAACGATGAGTCAGCCGGTGCCGGCGGCCTGGACACGCAGCAACTGCAATACCTGCGCAACGTGGAAAGCATGTACCTCAAGCGCGTGGTGGAAATTCTGGAACCCGTGGTCGGGCGCGACAACCTGCGCGCCAACGTCACCGCCGAGATCGACTTCTCGCAAAGTGAACAAACCAGCGAAGAGTTCAAACCCAACCAGACCGACGCCGCCGCCGCGGTGCGCAGCCGCCAGACCAGTGACGCCAACACCCCCAGCGGCAGCGGCCCGGCCGGCGTGCCGGGCGCGGCCAGCAACCAGCCGCCCATCGGTGCCACCGCGCCCTTGAGCGGCGCGGCCCAGCCGCTGCAAGGCGCGCCGGGCGGAAATGGTGCAGGGGGCGCGGGCGGCAACCCGAATGCGCGGCGCGACGCGGTGACCAACTACGAGGTCGACAAGACCGTGAAAGTGGTGCGCAACGCCACCGGCAACATCAAACGCCTGAATGCAGCGGTCTTGCTCAACCACCGCAACAGTGTCGACCCCAAGGGCAAGACGGTGACCACGCCGTTGAGCCCCGAAGAGCTGGAAAAGCTCACCTCATTGGTGCAACAAAGCCTGGGCTTCAACAAGGAGCGCGGGGACTCGGTGCGGGTGGTGAACTTTGCGTTCAAGCCCGAGCTGGCGCCCAAGATCGAAGCCGTGCCGCTGTGGCAGCAGCCCTGGGTGCTGGACTTGCTGCGCGCCGCTGCCGTGCCGCTGCTGCTGGCCCTGCTGGGCTGGGGCGTGATGGCGCGCATGGTGCGCCCGGCGCTGGACACCATGCTGCCGCCCGCACCACCGCCGCCCGCCCCCGCGCTGGGCGCCACGCTGGACGCCACCGTGGGCGACGACGATGCCCAGGCCCAGGCGGCCGCCACCGCCGCCCTGCCGCCGCCGGGCCCGAACATCAACCTGGCGCACGCCCGCACCTTGGCCAAAGACAACCCCGCCGCGGTGGCGCAAATCATGCGCGGCTGGGTCAACGGTGAAGAGAAGGCCGCCTGATGAGCATGGACGAGAGTGGCCTGGAAGACGCGGCGATTTTGTTGATGTCGCTGGGCGAGGAAGAAGCCAGCGAAGTCTTCAAGCACCTCACGCCCAAGGAAGTGCAAAGCCTGGGCGAGACGATTGCGCGCATGAAGACCGTCACCACCGAACGGGTGGACAGCGTGCTCAACAAGTTCGGCGCACAGTCGGGTGCGCAAAGCCACCTGGTGCCCGACACCGATGAATACGTGAAGGCCGTGCTGCGCCGCGCGCTGGGTGAGGACAAGGCCAACTTGCTGATCGACCGCATCATGCAAGGCGCCGACGTGAGCGGCATCGAAAGCCTGAAGTGGATGGACGCCGGCTCGGTGGCCGAGCTGCTGCGCAACGAGCACCCGCAGATCGTGGCCGCCACCCTGGTGCATCTGGAATTCGACCAGGCCTCGGAAATCCTCAAGCAGTTCACCGAACGCCAGCGCAACGAGGTGATGGTGCGCGTGGCCACGCTCGACGGCATCCAGCCCTCGGCCATGAAAGACCTCAACGAGGTGCTCAGCCGCGTGCTGGCCGGCGGCGAGCGCATGAAGACGGCCAAACTGGGCGGCGTGAGGCCGGCGGCCGAGAACATCAACATGCTGGGCGGCACGATGGAGACCGCGGTGCTGGACTTCATCCGCGAGGCCGACACCGACCTGGCGCAGAAGATCATGGACAACATGTTCACCTTCGACGACCTGAACAAGCTCGACGACAAGGGCTTCCAGTCGCTGCTCAAGGAAGTGCAGACCGACTCGCTGGTGATCGCGTTGAAGGGCGCGACGCCAGAGTTGCGCGAGAAGATCTTCAAGAACATGAGTTCGCGTGCGGCCGAGACGCTGCGCGAAGACCTCGAATCGCGCGGGCCGGTGCGCCTGTCGGAGGTGGAGGCCGAGCAGAAGGAACTGCTCAAGGTCGTGCGCCGCCTCACGGACGAAGGCGTGATCGTGATGGCCAGCGGCGGCGATGACCAGTTTGTCTGAGCCCCTGGCGCTGCCGGCGGCCGGCGCGGCGCGGCCGCCGTCACCGCGCTTCATTCCGCGCGAAGCCTTGGGGCCGGTGGCCGCCTGGCAACCGCGCGCCCTGCTGCCCAACGGTGCGCCCGGCGCGCCCAGCGCCGCCGCGCCCAGCCCGGCCGGCGAAGTGGCCCAGGCCTGGCGCGCCCAGCTCGCGCAGGCGCGCCAGGCGGGTTACGAACAAGGCCACGCCGCGGGCCTGCAAGCGCTGGAAACTTTCAAGCATGAACACTGCGCGGTGGTGGCGCCACGCCTGGGCGAATTGCTGCGCAGCTTCGATGCGCAGCTCGGCGCGCTGGAGTCGCAGTTGGCGCAAGGCCTGGCCGACACCGCGGCGCAACTGGCGCGGCAGGTGTTGCGCAGCGAGCTGGCGGCGCAGCCCGAACAGGTGGCCGATGTGGCCCGCCAGGCCCTGGCCGACATGCTGCTCGGCGCGCGCCACATCAGCCTGCATGTGCACCCTGAAGACCTCGACTTCGTGGCGCAGGGTCTGCACGAGACCCTGGCCGCACGCGGCGCGCGGCTGCTGGCCGATGCGCAGGTGCAGCGCGGCGGTTGCCGCGTCGAGTCTGACCTCGGCTTGGTCGACGCGCGCATCGAACAACGCTGGGCCCAGGCGGCGCAGGCGCTGGGCAGCAACCTGCCTTGGGCCGATGCTGCTCCCTGCCCTGCGGCCAAGGCATGACGGCGCAAATCGACAACCCGCGCACCCGGCGCTGGCAGCGCTACCTGGGTGACCTGCACCAAGCGGCCGGCACGCCCGCGCCGCTGGCCTGTGAAGGCCTGCTGGTGCGCGTGGCCGGCCTGGTGCTCGAAGCCACCGGCCTGCGCGTGCCGGTGGGCGCGGTGTGCGTGGTGCGCAGCCCGGGCCAGCCCGACGTGGTGGCCGAAGTGGTGGGCTTCAGCGGCACGCGCGCGTTCCTCATGCCCAGTGGCGAGATGCACGGCCTGACCCCCGGCGCGCGCGTGCTGCCGCGCGCGCCGGCGCAAGTGCCGCCACGCTTTGCGGCCCATGGCCCGGCCTGGCGGCGCAGTGAAGACCGCAGCCTGCACCTGCCGGTGGGCCGGGGCCTGCTCGGGCGCGTGCTCGACCCGCACGGCGTTCCCATCGATGGCCAGGGCGCGCTGTGCAACGTGGTCAACGAGCCGATGCAGCGCCGCCCGCTCAACGCCATGGAACGCGCGCCGATCCGCACGCCGCTGGACACCGGTGTTAGAGCCATCAATGCCCTGCTCACCGTGGGCCGGGGCCAACGCATGGGCCTGTTTGCCGGCACGGGCGTGGGCAAAAGCGTGTTGCTGGGCATGATGGCGCGCTACACCGCGGCCGACGTGATCGTGGTTGGCCTGGTCGGCGAACGCGGCCGCGAGGTCAAGGAATTCATCGACGACATTCTTGAAGCACAGGGCCGCGCGCGCAGCGTGGTGGTGGCCGCACCGGCCGATGTGCCGCCGCTGCTGCGCATGCAAGGCGCGCACTACGCCAGCGCGATTGCCGAACACTTCCGCGACGCCGGCCAGCATGTGCTGCTGCTGCTGGACAGCCTGACCCGCTACGCCATGGCGCAGCGTGAAATCGCCCTGGCCATCGGCGAGCCGCCGGCCACGCGCGGCTACCCACCGAGCTGCTTTGCCAAGCTGCCGCAACTGGTGGAACGCAGCGGCAACGGCCTGAACGGCGTGGGCTCGATCACCGCGCTGTACACCGTGCTGACCGAAGGTGACGACCCGCAAGACCCGATCGCCGACGCCGCGCGCGGCATTCTTGACGGCCACATCGTGCTGGCCCGCGAGCTGGCCGAAGGCGGGCACTTCCCGGCCATCGACGTGGAACGCTCGATCTCGCGGGTGATGAACAACGTGGTCGACCACGACCAGTTCTTACAGGCCCGCCGCGCGCGCCAGTTGCTGGCGCGCTACCGCAAGGCCCAAGACCTGATCCAGATCGGCGCCTACGTGCCGGGCCAGGACGCCGAGCTTGACACCGCGGTGCGCCTGCGCGAGCCGCTGCTGGCGTTCTTGCAGCAAGGCATGCATGAAGCGGCCAGCCTGGGGCAAAGCCGCCAGCAGCTGGCCATGGCGTTGCTGGGCTGAGAAGAGCCTTTGACGATATGAATCGCACCCTGCTCACCTTGTTGCAGCACGACACCCGCGAGCGCGACCGTGCCGCGGCCGCGCTGCACCGTGCCCGCGAGACGGCCGAGCGAGCCCGCATGCAGGCCGAACAGTTGCAGCAGTACCGGCGCGACTACCAGGGCCGCTGGTCGCCGCAGGCGCGCGGCCACGCCAGCGTGGCGCTGCTGCACAGTTTTCGCGCCTTCATGCAGCGGCTCGAAGACGCCGTGGCGCAGCAGCATGCGCAGGTCAACTTGCTCGACGCGCAGCAGCAGCGCGCACAGGCCGCGCTGCATGCCTGCGAGCGGCGCCTGGCCAGCCTGCGCGTCTTGATCGAACGCCGCCACGCCCTGGCCCTGCTGCAGCAACGCCGCAGCGAGCAGAAGGAACTCGACGAATTTGCCCTGCGCCGAGCCGCAGCCCGCCCCGCCCACGCCACGCTGGGCGACTGGCCTGGCGACGCCTCCACCACCACCTATTGAAGCGAGATTGAAAGCCGCCATGACCCCCACCGCCCTGCCCCTGCTCAGCCCCCCGCCCACCCTGGCCGCCAGCGGCACGGCCGCGCCGGCCACGCCCTTCACGCCGCCCAAGCCTGCGGACCCAGCGGCCTTCGGCCGTGAACTCAGTCGCGCGCGCGCCCGCGCCGAAGCGGCCGAGGCCGGCAAACAGCCGGCTGCAGCGCAACACCCCGCGCCGCCAGCCGATGCCCCGGCCAACACCAACCGGCCAGACGGCGCGCGGCGCAAACCGGCCCCCGCCAGCGCCGAAGCCGCGCCCGGTACACCCCGCGCCGCCGGCCCGGCCGCTCAGCCCGAACGCGGCGCCACCGACACCGCATCCCTCACCAACGCCAGCACCGACGAGCACCCCGCCTCGCGCCGCGACGACGCTGCGCTGGGTGTTGCCGCACCCGCTGGCGCCATGCTGGCTGCCGCCGCACCCGCCCACGCCACGCTGGCCGTCGCCGCACCCGCCAACGCCACGCCGGCTGCCGCCGCACCCGCCAACGCCGCGCCGGCTGCCGCCGCACCCGCCAACGC
>JANOXU010000173.1:0-4334 GCA_031418595.1 Burkholderiales bacterium | reverse complement strand
CTCACCGCTTCTGGTGGCCGGCCAGGTGCATGGCGGTGTGGTGCAAGGCTGGGGCCAGGCCTTTTGCGAGCAGGTGGTATACGACCCCAGCGGCCAGTTGCTCAGCGGCTCGTTGATGGACTACGCCCTGCCGCGCCTGGGTTGCCTGCCCGTGATGCAGCGCGAAACGTTGCAGGTGGACACGCAAGCCAACTTGCTCGGCGCCAAGGGCGTGGGCGAAGCCGGCTGCAGCGGCTCGCTGCCGGCGCTGTCCAACGCCATGATCAACGCCTTGCGGCCGCTGGGCATTCAGGCCATGGACATGCCGTACACGGCGGCGAAGGTGTGGGCGGCGGTGGCGGCTATGAAGGTTTGAGCGCGCCGGCGCCAGCGCCACCGTCTGGCCGGCACGACGCACGCAACTCGCGCGCCGAACACCCGAAGCGGGCGCGAAACGCGCGGCTGAAATGCGCGGCGTCGTTGAACCTAGAAACGGCAGTTGGACGAGCCCGAGTGGGCCGTGATGCGGTGCGCTGGCAAGGGTGGAGCAGGAAATTCGGGCAGCACGCTGCCCGCCTGCGAAACGGCCTGCGCTTGCAAGCGCAGGCGCGCCCTGCAAGGGAGACGACGCTGCGGGCTCATGCCCGCGAGACCGAGCCCGGACACAAACAGTCCTGTGGACTGTTTGAGCCTGGCGAGGGCCAGGGCCTCTGTGCCCTGGCTGAGCAACGCCGCCAGCGTGCCGCAGCGCGGCTCAATCGGGCGCGTTGCGCTGTCACCCAAGAGGTGAAGTTTGTCGTGGTCACAAAAGCCATTGGTCATGCGGTGTTGCCTGCGGGGGTAAGCGGTCAACTGCCGTTTCTAGGTTGAACCCGCGGCGAAGCTGCTGCCCGCTGCCGGCTGCCGTCAGGCGGCGTACACCGCGCCTTGGCGCGGCACCGAGCCCAGGGGCTTGAGGTAGGCGCCCGTTTGCGCCGGCCGGCCGCTGCCGGCGTTTTTCTTCATGGCAGCGGTGAAGGTGCTGGACAAGCCGCAGTGGCCGTCGATGAGGTCGCTGCGCTCGTACACATGGCTGTGCCCGGCCGGCACCAGATCCACACCCTAACTTTCCAGAATAGGCAGCACGTTGGCGCGCATCTGGATGGATTCGGTGGCGGTGTCGGAATCGTGCGTGCCCTGGGTGTGGGGCGGGTGACGCCAGAAGGCACTTCCAAGTGGCGCCCGGTGCCACGAGGACGGTTTGCGCCCACGCCAGCAGTGCATGGCTGCAACGGGTCGGTGCAATGGAGGGTTTTAATTCTCTGTGCGCGGCCACTGGTTCAATCCTTCAACAGCGGGCGAGTCGTTTCATGGTGTATCTGGCCACCGGTGCAAGTGCCGGTAGCCACAACAACGACTCAGCCTCACACCTTGCGCAGCGGCACCAGGGCGTGCCAGCGTGCGCCAGGGTGATCAACCCGCGTCGGCGCCAAACTCGGTGATCAGCTCACCAGGCAGGGGAGGTTGCGGCAGCAGGCCGTTTGCATCGGCCACCTGGCGGCCATTGACCCACACACCGTGCACGCCTGTGGCATCGGTGGTTAGGCGGGGCGCGCCACCCGGCAAATCGAACACGCGGCGCTTGGGGCCGCGGCCCACGGTGGTGGGGTCGAACAGCAACAGGTCAGCGGCGTAGCCTTCACGAATCAAGCCACGCCGGCGCAAGCCAAAGATGTTGGCCGGTTGTGACGTGAGCCGCCGCACCGCATCCGCCAGGCTCATGGCGCCAAGATCGCGTGCCCAGTGGCCCAGCAGGTGCAGGCCAAAACCAGCGTCATTGAAGAAGGTGAGGTGCGCGCCAGCATCGCTGAGCGACACCAGGCTGTGCGGGTGGTTGAGCATGCGGCCCACCGCGGCTTCGTCGCTGTTGAGCAGCAGCGCGGTGAACACGGTTTGCAGGTCTTCGGCCAGGGCCAGGTCGAGCATCGCATCCAGCGGGTCGGCGCCGCGCGCTTGCGCGATCTCGGCCAGGCTGCGTTGCTCCAGCTCGCGGTGCGCGTCGAGCGCGGTTTGCACCACCTGCACCTTGTCCCATTCGTTGTTGAACAGGCGGAACGTGGCCGGCGCGGCCAGCTCGGCGCGCACCGCGTCACGAAAGCCGGGTTGCGCCAACACCGCTTTGAGCGCAGCGCCCTGCAAGCCCAGCGCCGGCTTCCAGCTCGCCAGGCCTTCCACCGGGTAGGGCGAGGCCAAGGTGAAGTCCATGCTCAGCGGGCAGCACGACACTTGCCCGATGAGTGAGTGACCTCTTGCGTTAGCCGCGCTGATCGCGTCCAGGTCATTGAACACCGCCTGCGGGTTGGTGCCGTTGTGCAGCAGCGCGGCCACCATCACCGGGCGGCCGCTGCCGGCGGCCAGGCTTTCCAGAAACGGCATCGGCGTGTGCCCGCCCTTGGTCAGCATGAACACGCCACGTCCGCCTTCGGCCATGGCGTTCACCAGCGCGGTGAACTCGCGCTCATCAGCCAGGCGCGAAGGCATGGGCAGCCCGCCTTCGCCGTTGTGCGCCGGGCTGGTGCTGCTGGCAAAACCCACCGCGCCGGCGCGCATGGCGCCACGCACCAGGGCTTGCATCTGGGTGATTTCAGCGTCGCTGGCGGCGCGGCGCTGCGCATCGGCGCCCATCACATAAGTGCGCAACGACGAGTGGCCGATGTAGGCCGCGATGTTCACCGCGCAGCCTTGGCGGCGCAGTTGCGCCAGGTACTCGTCGAACGTCTCGAAACCCCATTCAATGCCCTGGCGCAGCACGTCGAGCGACATGCCTTCCACCTGGGTGAGGTTGCGCATGGTCAGCTCGCGGTCAGCCGCGCGGCACGGCGCGATGGTGAAACCGCAGTTGCCGATGACGGCCGTGGTGACGCCCAACGCGGGCGACGGGCGCACCAGCGGATCCCAGGTGAGCTGCGCGTCGAAATGCGTGTGGCTGTCGATGATGCCGGGCATCAGCGCCAGGCCCGTGGCGTCGAGCGTTTGGCGCGCGGGCGCTGCGCTCTGGCCCGCTGGGGTGATGGCCACGATGCGGCCGGCGGCCACGTGCACATCGCGCAGTTCGGGGCCGGCGCCGCTGCCGTCAAACAAGAGGGCGGCGCGGATGCACAAGTCGTTCATGGGCGGCAAGTTGGTGTGTCAAGAGGCCAAGCGTAGCAGCCGAGCGCGGCGGCTTGTCCCTAGTTCGTACGACGCACCGCAGGCTGCACAGGACTATCGTGCGCCACGTCGCCCGCGCCCGGGCAAGCCCACGAAAGGCCCATCATGTCTGCTCCCTTCATCGGCCAGGTCTTCACCTTCCACCAGCCCGACGGTACGCCCATCACCGTGCGCGGCTGGGGCGACCAGCACCACGCCGTGTTCGAAAACCTCGAGGGCTACACCGTGGTGCGCAACCCGGTCACGCAGTACTGGGAAGTGGCCCAGTTGTCGCCCGACGGCATGCACCTCGAACCCCTGGCCGGCGTGCGCAGTGCCCCTGCCGCGGCCTCAGCCGGCGTGCCGCGCGGCCAGCGCGAGCGCGTGGAAAGCACACGCGCCCGGGCACGCGAAAGCGGCCTGCGTTTTGGCCTGCGCCGCTGCGAACAACGGCGCCAGGAACGGCGCAACCTTGAACAGGCCGCGCGCACCCTGGCCCGCGGCGGCGCGGCCATGCCCGCGCCACCGCAGCGCGGCACGGTGGGCACGTATGTGGGGCTGTGCTTGTTGATCGAATTCCCCGATGTACCGGCCACCATCGCGCGCGACGAGGTGGAGCGTTTTTGCAACCAGCCGGGCTACAACGGTTTCGGCAACCAGGGCTCGGTGCGCGACTATTTCTTTGACAACTCGCTGGGCCGCTGCACCTACACCAACCTGGTGGCGCCTTACTACCGCGCGAAGAAGCCGCGCAGCTACTACACCGACCCGGCGATTGAATACACGGTGCGCGCACGCGAACTCATCAACGAAGCGCTGGCCAGCCTGAAGACCAGCGGCTTCGACTTTTCTGCGCTGACCGTTGATGCCGGCGGTTATGTCTACGCCACCAACATTTACTACGTCGGGCCGGCGGTGAACGACTGGTCCAAGGGGCTGTGGCCGCATGCCTCGCAGCTGGGTTCACCGGTGCCGCTGGTGGCGGGCAAGCGCGCCATGGACTACCAGTTCACCAACATGGGCAGCGAACTCACGCTGGGCACCTTCTGCCACGAGAACGGCCACATGCTGTGCGACTACCCCGACCTGTACGACTACGGCAACGAATCCAGCGGCGTGGGCGCCTATTGCCTGATGTGCGTCGGCGCCAACATCAACCCGCGCAACCCGACGCAGATCAGTGCCTA
>JANOXU010000172.1:0-9697 GCA_031418595.1 Burkholderiales bacterium | reverse complement strand
GCCCAGGACTGCTACGAGAACACGGTGGGCCTGATCGAATGCGCGCAGCAGTGGCTGGCGCGCGAACGCGCGGCAAGCGGCCGGCTCGCGTTCGGCGGCGCAAAGCTGCAGAGCCTGGACGATGCGCAGCGCAATGCCACGCTGGTGCGCGTGCTGCCCGCGCTGCGTGGGCTTGCGGGGCGCCCGGGCGGCAAGCTGCTGCACGTGAACTGCTCTCCCGAGGTGATGGACTTCGTCAACTCCAGCGAACTGCCCACGCTGGCGGCCTTGGGCACTTCGTGTCCCGACCACTTCCTGCGCACCAAGATCCGTCCGCTGGTGGTGGATGAAGCGGTCTACGCGCTGGAAGGTGCCGAGCTGACGACTGGCCTGGATGCGCTGCTGGCCGACTACCGCGCCGACTACGCGGCCTACCACGCACGCTGCAAGCGGCCCGACAGCCCTGCGGTGCGCGACGCCAATCCGGTGGTGGTGCTGCTGCCGCGTGTGGGCATGGTGACGATGGCGCAGGACAAGGCCACGGCGCGCATCGCCAGCGAGTTCTACGTCAACGCGATCAACGTCATGCGCGAAGCCCATGCCATCGACCGCTACGTGGGCCTGGATGAGCAGGAGGCCTTCGATATCGAATACTGGCTGCTCGAAGAAGCCAAGTTGCAGCGCTTGCCCGCGCGCAAGCCGATGGTGGGCAAGGTGGCGCTGGTGACCGGAGGCGCCGGCGGCATCGGGCAGGCCATCGCGCGGCGCATGCTTGCCGACGGCGCCTGTGTGGTGCTGGCCGACATCGACATCGAAGCGCTGGACGCCACGGTGGCCGCGCTGGCCGCGGCGCATGGCCAGGACCCTGTGCGTGGTGTGCGCTGCGACGTCACCGACGAAGCCAGCGTCGCTGACGCCTTTGCCCAAGCCGTGCTCGCCTACGGCGGCCTGGACGTGGTGGTCAGCAATGCCGGCATCGCTTCGGCCGCGGCGCTCGAAGACACCAGCCTGGCGCTGTGGCAGCGCAACCAGAGCATCCTGGCCACGGGCTATTTCCTGGTCGGCCGCGACGGCTTCAGGCTGATGAAGCGCCAGGGCCTGGGCGGCTCGATGGTGATGGTGGCCAGCAAGAATGGCATGGTGGCCAGCAACCAGGCCACCGCCTACTGCGCGGCCAAGGCAGCCGAGATCCAGCTCAGCCGCAACATCGCGCTGGAAGGCGCGCCGCTGGGCATCCGCTGCAACGTCGTCAACCCCGACGCGGTGATTCGCGGCTCGAAGATATGGTCCGGCAAGTGGAGCGAGGAACGGGCCACCGCCAACAAGGTCAAGGAAGAGGACCTGGAGGCCTTTTACCGGGAGCGTTCGATGCTCAAGCGCAGCGTCTATCCTGAAGACATCGCCGAAGCGGCCTATTTCCTGGCTGCCGAGCACCTGTCGGCCAAGAGCACCGGCAACATCCTCAATGTCGATGCCGGCCACCTGGCGGCCTTCACTCGCTGATCCACCCGATGTGAGACACCCATCCGACATGAGAACGCCACTGATCGCCGTATCGGACATCGAAGCCGGCAACGCCCGCCTGGCCAGCGACCTGCAGGTTGACTACCAGGTGCTGGGCGCAAAGCTCGCCCGGCGCGGCATCGACATCGAGCAGGTGGTGTCAAAGGTGGCCGCGTTCGGCGTCGCCATTCCCAGCTGGGGCGTGGGCACCGGGGGCACGCGCTTCGCCCGCTTCCCCGGCCCCGGCGAGCCGCGCCATGTGTTCGACAAGCTGCAGGACTGCGGCGTGATCCACCAGCTCACACGGGCCACGCCCACCGTGTCGCTGCACATCCCCTGGGACCGTTGCCAGGACTGGGGCGAACTGCGTCAGACGGCTGAGGGCATCGGGCTGGCCTTCGACGCCATCAACTCCAATACCTTCTCCGACCAGCCGGGCCAGCCGCACAGCTACAAGTTCGGCAGCCTCACGCACACCAGCGCGGCGGTGCGAGAACAGGCGGTGGCGCACAACCTCGAGTGCATCGAGATCGGCCGCGTGCTGGGCAGCCGCGCTCTGACGGTGTGGATAGGCGACGGTAGCAACTTCCCAGGCCAGCAGCATTTCCGCCGCACCTTCGACCGCTACCTGGACAGCGCGCGCTCCATCCACGCTGCGCTGCCCGAGGGCTGGCGCATGTTCATCGAGCACAAGATCTGCGAGCCGGCCTTCTACGCCACGGTGATCCAGGACTGGGGCACCAGTCTGCTGGCTGCGCAGCAGTTGGGGCCCAACGTGCAGTGCCTGGTCGATCTGGGCCACCATGCGCCCAGCGTCAACATCGAGCTCATCGTCGCGCGCTTGATCGCTGTCGGCCGCATGGGGGGGTTCCACTTCAACGACAGCAAGTACGGCGATGACGACCTCGACGCCGGCAGCGTGTCGCCCTACCGCCTGTTCCTGGTGTTCAACGAGCTGGTGGCGGCTGTGCACGAGCAGGCGGCGGGCTTCGAGCCTTCGTACATGCTGGACCAGAGCCACAACGTCACCGATCCCATTGAAAGCCTGATTGCCAGCGCAGGCCAGGTACAGCGCTGCCTGGCGCAGGCGCTGCTGATAGACCGCGCGGCGCTGGACGCGGCGCAGGACGGTAACGACGCGCTGGTCGCGACACAGATGCTGCAGCGCGCCTTCCAGACCGATGTCGAGCCCATCCTTCAGCAAGCGCGGTTTCGCGCCGGCGGCGCCATCGACCCGCTGCAGGTGTACCGCGCCAGCGGCTATCGGGCGCGGGTGGCGGGCCAGCGCCCTGCAGCGAAGGCCGGTGGCGGTGGCATCGTGTAGGCAGGGGCCAGGGCAAGGGCACACGGCGGTCATCGACATCGGCAAGTCGCATGGCCGGTTGGTCGTGCTGGCCGCCAATGGCGAATGCTTGCACGAGACCGGCTGGGACAGCGGCGCCTGCAGCAGCGGACTGGGCTACGACGCGCTCGACATGGCAGGCACTGAAGCACAACTGCGCGCCGGGCTGGCAGGGCTGGGTGGCTTGGCAGCGTCGCTGCAATCGATCATCGTCGCCGCGCATGGCGCCGCTGTGGCCGCGCTGCAAGGCAAAGGACTGGCGTTTCCCGTGCCCGACTATGAGTGGCCCGGATTCGAGCAACGGCCTGCGTCGCTTGCGCAGGAACTGGACCCGTTCGCGCAGACCCTGAGCCCCACGTTGCCGCGAGGTCTGAACATGGGCATGCAACTCGACTGGCTGGACCGCCAAGGCCTGCTGGCGCGTGCCGACACGCTGCTGCCTTATGCCCAGTACTGGGCCTGGTGGCTGAGTGGCGTGGCGGCCAGCGAGGCCTCGTCCCTGGGTTGCCACACGCTACTGTGGCAACCGCTCAAGGGCCGTTTCAGCCGCTGGGCCCAAGCACGCGGCTGGGCCGAAAAGTTCGCGCCTTTGCACAAGGCCTGGGCGCCGCTGGGCCCTATCCGCCCCGAACTGGCCGACGAGCTGCGCCTGCCGCGCAGCGTGACCGTGCATGCCGGCGCGCATGACAGCAACGCCTGCCTGGCACGCTACCTGCGCGGCTGGCCGCGCATGACGCTGGTGTCCAGCGGCACCTGGTTTGTCGTCATGGCGCCCGGTGTGTCGGCAGCATCGCTGCAGGCCGATGCCGACCAGTTCGCCAACGTGTCAGTTCGCGGTGAAGCCGTGGCGACGGCGCGCTTCATGGGTGGGCGCGAGCTCGAAACCCTGTGCGCGGGTGCTGACCCGGCGCAGGCCGATCTGCGGCTGCTGCCGACGTTGCTAGGGCGTGGCTTGCAAGTGCTGCCCGGGTTCGAGGCCCAGGGCGGGCCCTACGCTGCCCGCCCGGGCGAACTGCACGTCGACGGGCAGCGGCTGGACATCGATGCATGGCGACGCCAGCTGAGTCTGGCCGAGCGCGCCACGGCAGCCAGCCTGTATGCCGCGCAAATGACCGCCTGCCTCATCGACGACCTCGGCGCCGTGGGGCTGGTTGTCATCGAAGGCCCGCTTGCCGGCAATGCAGTTGCCCTCGGCGTGTTGGCGGCGCTGCTGCCGGGCCGTGAACTGCACCTCAGCGCAGACCGCATCGAAGGCACGGTGTTGGGCAGCTGGGCGCTGACCCGATGGACAGAGCCGGTCCTGCTGCCGCCACAGCTGCGGCCAGTGATGGCGGCCGGGTTGGAGCCCGAGTTGGTCGTGCGCCACCATGCGCAGTGGCGCGCCGCGTTGGCCTGATGAGGTCAGCGGCCCATATCGCACTCGATGAGCCCCGCGCCCTGCGACAGGACGAATTCCCGAAATGCCTGGGAGATGGGCGTCAGCGGCAGGTCACGCCGGTGCAGCACGCACCAGTCCAGCCACTTGGGCATTCCTTCCACGTCCAGCACCACCAACTGCCCGGTCCGAAGCTCGGCCTGGAAGACATGGGCCGACAGGAAGCTGATGCCCATGCCCGCCACGACGGCCTGCTTGACCGTCTCGTTGTTCTGCAACACGATGCTGCGCGCCACCTGCAGGCCTTGCACGTGCAGCAGATGCTCCAGGAATTGGCGTGTGGAAGAGCCCGGCTCGCGGAAGACGAATGGGTGCCGGCGCAGGTCGCTCCACTGCAGGCCACGCTGCGCAGCCAACGGGTGGTTCGCGCTGGCCACCAGGCAGTGCGGATGCCTTGCGAAAGGCTCGGCATCGACTTCGGCGTGGGCCGGTGGGTAGCCTGCAAACAGCAGGTCGATCCGGTGTTCGGCCAACTGCAACAGCAGATCGTCCCGGCGTCCGACGGTGAGCTTAAGGTTGACTTCAGGAGATCGTTCGCTGAAGGCTGCCAGCAGCCGCGGCGCAAAGTAGTAGGCCGGCGAGATCACGCCCAGGTGCAACTGGCCGTGCACCTGCCCTGCCACCGAGCCCAGGGCGTCAATGGCGACGCCCACCTGCGCCAAGATGCTGCGCGCGTGGCGCAGCAGTTCCTGGCCGGAGGCCGTGAGCTGCGCCGGCCGCGTGGTGGTGTCGAAGAGGCGGACGCCCAGTTCGTCCTGCAACTGGCGCAACTGCTGCGACACCGCGGACTGCGTCATCCCTAGCAGATCGCCTGCGCGGGAAAAGCTCCCTGCATCGGCAGCGGCTTCGAAAATCCGCAGTTGCCTGAGTGTGGGTTCGGGGGGCGCGGCAGTGGGCTTCAAGGGCAGGCTGAGGCACCGCGCCGGCATGCGCAGGCATGTGGCAAGGAGCGTGAACAACTGGCATGCTTTCGCATATGCGTACTTCGTGCAGCGTCAAAACGCCTGATTGCGCATTGTCCAACAGGCGCGGTTGGATTTTGCAGGGCCTACTTCGTAGTCTTCGTCACCTGGAAAGGCCCTGCTGTAGAAGATTCAACCCGGCCTGAGCCGTGATCCAGCCGCGTGCGCCGGCCGCGCCCGCTGGGCGGCCGGACCGGACTGATGTCTGGCATCAAGCTGCACCCACGGGCGATGCCGAGCAGGACAGGTCCGCCGCCGCCTCACGCAGCAGACCGCGCAACCACAGCAGCCCTGGATCCTGGGTTCGAAAGCTGTGCCATTGCATGGCCTGGGTCATCGGCGGAATGTCCACCGGGCAAGGGCGGGCCGCCAATGGCCACACGCCACCCAACAGCTTGGCCAGGCGCTCGTGCATGGTGGCAATGAACTCGGTGCCGACCAGCAGTGCGGGCACGGTGGCAAAGCCGAAGCTGGTCGCCGCGACCTTGCGGCCGACGCCCTGGCGCTTGACGAACCAGTCTTCATACGAACCGTCGGTCGTGGCCTGCGGGCGCATCACGACATGACCGGCTGAGAGGTAGCGTTCGCGAGTCAGTGGACCTTTGGCCAGGCCGCTGCCGGCCCACACCACGCACACGAAGGCTTCTTCGTACAAAGTCTCGATGGGGTGGTCTGCCGACATCAGGTTGTGGGGCAGCACCAGCAGGTCGGCGTCGCCGCGCTCCAGGTCACGCTGCGGCTGGGCAACCTGCGGCAAGAAGTCAAAGGTCGCACTGCAGCGTTCGGCCGCGGCCAACCGCATGACATGCGGCGCCAGCACCATCTGGGTGTAGTCCGAAGCGTAGATGCGAAAGGCCCGGTCCGAGCGCGACGGGTCAAAGGTGGGCTGCGTCGTGATCGTGCTGTCCAGCCGCACCAGCATGTCGCGCACCGCATGTTGCAGACCTTCCGCGCGCGGCGTCGGCTCCATGCGCCGCCCGACCTGAACCAGCAGCTCGTCGCCGAAAAAAGCCCTCAACCGGGCCAGCGCGTCGCTGGTGGCGGAAGGGCTCAGATTGATGCGCGCCGCCGCCCGGCTGACGCTGCGTTCGGTCAGCAGCGCGTCGAGGGCCACCAGCAGGTTGAGGTCGAACTTGTTGAAGCGCATCAGTTCGGTTGCTCTGCGGGCAAACCCTCAATACATCGACGAAACCGAATTGTGCCGTGGATCGAATCCGCTTTGTTCGATGAGTGTCGGGCTCTACGCTGACGCCCATGTTCAAGTACTTCCCCACCAACTACGTCTGGAATCTGTCGGTCGATCTGGCCATCGAGATGGGTGCGCGCATTGGCGAGATCGAGGTGATGTGCGCCCCTTTGCAGGAAGCCGCCAAGGCGCCCGACGCCGCCGGCACCAAGGCCTTTCGCGAGACCTGGTCGAACATGGCCGACAAGCTGTGCGCGCTGGCGGCCGAAGACGAGGCCAGGGGCCGGCTGATTTCGGCTGGCGACAAGTACGGCCGCGCCGCCAGCTACCTGCTGACGGCCGAACGCCTGCAAGGCCATGGTGCGCCGGGGCGCGAAGCCTTGTACCGGCGGACCCTGGACACCTTTGACCGAGGCATCCGCCTGGCTGGCGAGAGCTGCACACGCGTCGAGATTCCCTATGAAGGCGGGCACCTGGCCGCCTTGTTCGTCCCCGCTGAGGGCGCGGCCGGCCCCGCGCCCGTGCTGGTGCAGGTCAACGGCCTGGATTCGACCAAGGAAATGAAGTACCGCGTCGGCCTGCCGGGCTGGCTGGCCAAACGGGGCGTGGCGTCACTCATCGTCGATCAGCCCGGTTCTGGCGAGGCCTTGCGCCTGCACGGCATGACGGCGCGCCAGGACAGCGAACACTGGGCCAGCCGCATCGTTGACTGGCTGGAAACGCGCGACTGCATCGACCCCCGTCGCATCGGGCTGGAAGGGGTATCGCTGGGCGGCTACTTCTGCCCACGGGCAGTGGCGTTCGAGCCGCGCTTAGCTGCGGGCGTGTGCTGGGGCGCCAACCACGACTGGCGTGACGTGCAGAAGAAGCGCCTGGCAAAGGAAGGCAACTTCCCCGTGCCGCACTACTGGGCGCACGTGTGCTGGGTCTGGGGCGCCAAGGACGTGGACGACTTCATGCGCATCGCGGAAGGCGTGCATCTGGACGGTGTGCTCGACCGCATCCGCGTGCCATTCCTGGTGACCCATGGCGAGAAGGACTCGCAGATTCCGCTGAAGTGGGCAGAACGCACCTATGAACAACTGGTCAACAGCCCGAAGCGCGAACTGAAGGTCTTCACCGACCGTGAAGGCGGCGTGCAGCACAGC
This sequence comes from Burkholderiales bacterium, assembly GCA_031418595.1. Taxonomy (GTDB): domain Bacteria; phylum Pseudomonadota; class Gammaproteobacteria; order Burkholderiales; family Burkholderiaceae_C; genus Rubrivivax. The sequence goes on along the minus strand of JANOXU010000172.1, from coordinate 2,142 downwards.
AGCTTCGACAACAGCGCCAACGCCGGCGCGTACATCGCCGACTGGGTGGCCGAAACACTGGGCGGCCGCACCGCTAACTGAACACCGAAGGAACAGCAAGACATGAACATCACGGGAATCGAAGCCTTGGTCTTCGGCGTGGACGACGTGGCCGCCTGTGGCCAGTACCTCATCGACTATGGCCTGAACCCGGTGGGGCAGGGCCGTTATGAAGCGCTGGACGGCACGGCCGTGATCGTGCTGCCACGCGCCGATGCTTCGCTGCCGGCGCCGCTGGAAACCAACACCATGCTGCGCAAGACGGTCTATGGCGTTGCCGATGCGGCCACGCTGGTGGCCATCGCCGAAGAGCTGGGCCGCGACCGCGTGGTGCGCAAGCTTGCCGACGGCTCCATTGAAAGCACCGACGATCTGGGCTTTGCGCTGGCTTTCCAACTCAGCGTCAAGCGTGCCATTGCCACGCGTGATGAGGTGGCCAACGCACCCGGTGCAGCGCGGGCGCGCCCCATCAACGACGTGGCAGTGGACGACGATGCCGACCTGCGGCCCCTGACGCTGTCGCACGTCGTGTACTTCGTGCCCGACGAAGCCAGGGCCACGGCCTTCTACACCCAGCGCCTGGGCTTTCGCATCACCGACCGGCTGGGCGGCGCGGGTCCCTTCCTGCGCCCGGCCGGCACGCCCGACCATCACACGCTGTTCCTGATCCAGACGCCGCCTTTCCTCAAGGGCTGCGAGCACTTCACCTTCCACATGGCCGGGCCCAGCGCGGTGATGCAGGCCGGGACACGCTTCGTCGCCAAGGGCCACCCAAGCGTCTGGGGCCCCGGCCGCCACCGCATGGGCAGCAACTGGTTCTGGTACTTCAAGAGCCCCCTGGGCTGCAACATCGAATACGACGCCGACATGGACCTGCACGACGACACGTGGACGCCGCGCACCCTGCCGATGAGCGCCGACGCCTCGCAGCTGTTCCTGTTCCAGGCGCGCGACAAGTGGGTGCCTGGGGGGCCACCGCCCGGTGGTGCTCCAGGTGGTGCGCCCGGCGGCCCACCCGGCGCCAAGCACTGAGCTTCGCCCACCCACAAAAACTCAAGGAGACAAACCATGGCCCTGGCAGCCCAGCGCATCCTCATCATCGGCGGCGGCTTCTCCGGCATGTCCGCGGCCATCGAGTGCGCCAGGCGTGGCGCTGAGGTCGATCTCGTCGAGATCGATCCGGACTGGCGCTCCTACGGCGCCGGCATCAGCCTGGGCGGGGCCACGCTGCGGGCCTTCAAGCAACTTGGCATCCTTGAAGAATTCCTCAGCCAGGGCGCTGCCAGCGACGGCGTGCATCTGCGGCTGCCGCACGGCCAGCCCATCGGTGAGCTGCCGACGCCGCGCCTGGCCGGCCCCGACGTGCCGGGCGGTGGCGCCATCATGCGGCCGGTGCTGGCGCGCATCCTCGCCCAAGCCACGCGCGCTGCGGGTGTCAACGTCATGCTGGGCAGTACCTTCACGGCGATCGCCCAGGATGCCGAGGGTGTAGACGTCACTTTCACCGACGGCCAGCGCCGCCGCTACGACCTGGTGATCGGCGCCGACGGCCTGCACTCCAAGGTGCGCGAGACCATCCTGCCGGACGCGCCCAAGCCGCAGTACAGCGGCCAGGCTGTCTGGCGCGCGGTGGTTCCGCGGCCGGCCGATCTGCAAACCATCACCATGTGGATGGGCGGCCGGGTCAAGCCCGGTGTGAACCCGGTGTCCAAAGACGAGATGTACCTCTTCGTCACGGAGTTCCGCCCCATCAATGAATTCATCGAGCCCGCCACCTTTGCGGGCACGCTGAAGGCGCTGCTGGCCGACTACCCGGATCCTTTGCTGCAGACCGTGCGTCAACAGTTGAGCAACGCGTCGCAGATCGTCTTCCGCCCGCTGGAGGGCCTGCTGGTGAAGCAGCCTTGGTTCAAGGGCCGCGTCGTGCTCATCGGCGACACCGTGCACGCCACCACGCCGCACTTGGCGTCGGGTGCCTGCATCGGCATCGAAGACGCGCTGGTGCTGGCTGACGAACTGGCGCGCGCTGACGATGTGGAAGCCGCCCTGGGCGCGTTCCAGGCCCGGCGCTGGGAGCGCTGCCGCATGGTGGTGGAGAACTCG
>JANOXU010000171.1:0-6988 GCA_031418595.1 Burkholderiales bacterium | reverse complement strand
GGGTGCGGGCCGCCTTCTTCGGGGTGCACCACGAAGCTGTTCATGGCGCCGTCGGCGGTGGCGATGTCGAGGTGGTGTTCGATCATGCTGGGCTGTCCTGTTTAACCGTATGTTTAGATTGGCATGCGCGCCGCGGCCGCTGAGTCGAGCGCACCTTCGCCGCGGGCCAGGGCGGCGTCGAACATGGCGGCCACGCCGGGCATCACGAACAGGTTCACGCCATGGCTTTGCGCTTCCTCAATCATCAGCCGCACGTCTTTGCGCGCCATGCTCATCTCGAATGAAGGCGAGGTGAAGTCGCCACCGGCAATGCGCGCGGCGCGCGCGGGCAGCATCTGGCCGGGATTGAAATTTTTGAATAAGGAGAAGGCATCGGTGGCGGAGATGCCCACCGAATGGGCCAGGCGGTTGACATCGCCCAGCACGCCCATGATGCCGATCAGCGTCATGTTGCCGAAGAGCTTGAACGCGGCGGCGCGCTCGGGCGCGGGGCCCAGGTACATCACATTGCCGGTCATTTCTTTCAGCGCCGGCAGCAAGGCGTCGTGCCGCGCCTGCGCGCCCGAAACGAGCATCAAGCCCGTGCCTTCGAGCGCGTTCACCGGCGCCATGAACACCGGCGCATGCACATAAGTGTGGCCGCGGGCGTTCCAGCGTGCCACGCGCGCCGCAGTGGGCGTGACGGCTGTGGTGGTGTGGTCAACGATCCAGCAGCTCTTCTGGATCGTTGCAGCCAGGGGCTCCAGCACCGCGTCGACCGATTCGTCGTCGGCCAATGAAAGGTGGATGCGTTCAACGCCCGCCAGCGCCGCAGCAGGGTCGTCGAAGGCCTTGGCGCCATGTTCTTGCAGCGCACGCGCCTTGGCCGGGCTGCGGTTCCACACGTTCACTTCGTGGCCATTGGCGCGCAGGCGGCGCACGAAGCCGGCGCCCATCAGGCCGGTGCCGAAGAAAGCGACTTTCATGACCAGGCTCCTTGTGTTGAAGGGCAGCACGATACCGCCGCGGCATGGGCTTTCAGCCGCCGGCCTTGTGCGGCGCCGGCAGGGGCACCATCACCGGCTGGCCGGGCTGCGTGCAGCCGGTGTCACAACAACGCCCGGGCTGGCGGTTGCGGGTGATGGCCCGGGTTTCGTCGTTGAGCACGCCGCGGTCGAGCAGGCGTTCAACCAGATCGACCTTGTTGCCCACCGGGTACTGGCGCCAGATCTCCTGCTTCATGGCCGCGGGCGAGCCGCCGCCATGCAGACTGATGACCGAATACCAGCCGCCCTGGTACGACGCGGTGAGGTCTTCGATGAAGCGCGCCACCTCGATGCGCTTGTCGTAGGGCACGGCCGGGTTGGCGCGCAGCACCTCGGCCAAGGTGGCGGCGGTGGCCGGGTTGTGGTCTTCATCGGGCCCGGGCAGGGCCACGATCAGGCCGCCCGAGACTTCATGCGCCAGGCGGTGCATGTCGTAGATCTGCGTGGCCAGCAGCAGCTTGCCGATGTTGGCGAACACGGGCTCGGGCATGTAGGTGCCGCTGTGCGGGTCGGGCGCGCCGTACACGCTGGCGGCCACGCCGCAGGCGTAGAAGCCTTCGGTGATCTTGATCAGTTCGACCATGGGCTCACGCAGGCTCGAGGTCTGGCCCGGGTCGAAGCCGTTGGCCTCGCACATCAACGCGGCCGCGCCGATCAGCAGGTCGCCAAAACCGGCGCGCGCGCCAATGCAGGTTTGGCGGTGGTGGGTGGCGTAGTGGTAGGTCAGCGCCGCGGAATGCTCCCATTCGCCGGCGTAGAACACCTGCTCCCACGGCACGAAGACCTGGTCGAACACCACCACGCCGGTGCTCTGCCCGTAGCGCCGTGAAAACAGCGCCGCGCCATGCTCCAGCTTTTCACCCGGGCGCCCGGCGGGGCGGGCAATGATGGTGATGCCGGCGGCGTCGACGGGCACGGCACAGCAGACCGCGAAATCAGCGTCTTCGCGGCTCATCTGGCGGCACGGCATGACCAACAGCTCATGCATGTACGGCGCACCGGTGACGATCGCCTTGGTGCCCGAGATGACAATGCCGCGCGCGTTGCGTGCCACCACATGCACGTAGGTGTCGGGGTTGGCCTGCTGGTGCGGGCGGCGTGAGCGGTCGCCCTTGGCATCGGTCATGGCGATGCCCAGGCACAGGTCTTCGGCCTGCACACGGTGCAAGTAGGCTTGGAAGCGGGCGCGGTGCTCGGTGCTGCCGCGCGCGTCGTCGATGCGCGCGCTCACCTGGCCCAGCGCGTTCAGCGCGTCGTGCGCCAGGTAGCGCTGCGCGCAACCGGTTTCCTGGCACAGCAGGCGCACGGCTTCGAGCTTGTTGAGCAGGTCGCCGGCTGATTCGTTGATGTGCATCATGCGGCTCACACGCCGCCCGCTGCTGCTTTGCACGGCCGTCATCAGCGGCGCCAGCGCGGGGTCGAGTGCGAAGTCGTAGCTCACGCCCAGCGCCTTCACACCCGGCGCCAGGCTGGGCGCATCGGCCACCGATTCGATCAACTGGCCGTCAACGTACACCGTGGGCTTATAGCGGCGCAGCGACTCGCGGTAGTCGGCCGAACTCATCAAGCTGCTGGGCGCGGTGGGGGTGGGCAGGGCGGCATTCATCGTGAGGCCTCGTTCGTCGCGGAGCGAAGATTTGAACACCTCGTCTGCCCCGGGGGGTGAGTAAAGTAGGCAAGCGACTTCAACTCATCAATGCACGCTCATGAACCTGATCAACCCCGAAGGCTGCGCCCTGGTGCTGGTGGACTATCAGCGCCGCCTGATGCCGGCCATCCACGGCGGCGTCGAAGCCGTGGCGCATGCCGCGCGCCTGGCCGACATCGCCCACTTGCTGGGCTTGCCGGTGCTGGGCACCGAGCAGAACCCGGCCAGCCTGGGCGCCAACGATGACGCGGTGCGCTCGCGCTGCAGCAGCACGCTGGCCAAGATGCATTTCGATGCCTGTGCTGATGGCCTGGTTGAAGCGCTGCACGCCGCCGCCAAACAGCCGCTGCGCGAGGTGGTGATCGCCGGCTGCGAAGCCCATGTGTGCCTGTTGCAAACCGCGCTGGGCCTGCTGCGTGCGGGCCTGAACGTGTGGGTGGTGGCCGAGGCCTGCGGCTCACGCCGCGCCAGCCACCACGCGCTGGCCATGCAACGTTTGAGTCAAGCCCGTGCCGGTATCGTGAGTGTGGAGATGGTGGCCTTTGAGTGGCTGCGCCACTGTCGGCACGAGCGCTTCAAAGACGTGCTGGCGGTGTTGAAGCAGGCCGGGCTCTGAAAGCCCGGCCTCCCTTGGGGCTGTCAATACAAAAAGATCGGGTTGATGATGGCTTGCACCGCACCCGTCACGCGCGACGGGCCGAGCGTGAACAGGCCTTCATAGACGCGGTCTTTCACGGCTTCTTCGGCCACCACGTTTTCAAGGATGAAGATGCCGTGCTCGGCCAGCAAAATCTGGTGCACATGGAAGACTTTCTTGGGGTCTTCAAACGGCAGCACTTCCAGGCCCCAGGTGTCAGCGCCCACCATGGCCACGCCCAGCGATGCCAGGTACTTGGCGCCGTCGATGCCCAGGCCGGGTTCGCTGCCGCCATAGCGCGCGTCTTCCTTGCCGATCAGCTTGGTCCAGCCGGTGTAGAAGATCACCACGTCGCCGCTGCCGATCTTCATGTTGCCCTGGCGCGCCAGCGCGGCTTCAATCTCCTTGCGGTTGAAGGCCGTGCCCTCGGGCACCGGGTCTTTGCCGGTCAGGCCCACCATGTCGAGGATGACGCCGCGCGTGGCGATGGCCGGCACGGTTTCGATGCCGTACTTCTTCAAGCCGCCGGCGGTGACGAAATCAGCGCCCTTGGCGCAGTTGTAGTAAACGCCGTCGATGCCGATGTGGCCCAGCCCGTCGAGCTGGCTGCCGATGCCCACCCAGCCCATGATGATGTCGTCGTTGTAGTTGGTCTTGGTTTCGCCCAGTGAACGGCCGTACTCCTGGCCGGGCTGCAAGACGGTGACCGAGAAGGTGCGCGGCGGAAAGGCGGGCGTCTTGCTGTTGGTTTCAATGCCCATGCGGATGGCCTTGCCGCGCTTGATCAGTTTCGACGCTTCCAGCGTCTTGGCCGCGCTCAGCGTGTTCAAGGCACCGAGCTGGTCATTCGGGCCGTACTTCGAGCGGTAGCAACTCTCGTAGGCCTGGGCTGACGCTGCCGTGGCGGCCAGCATCAAGGCGCTGGCCACAGCGCCGGCAAATGCGGTGGTGCATTTCATTGTTGAGTCTCCTGGTGATGCGCTCGGCGCGGGTTCGTGAGCTGCGCCAGCGGCCGAACGCTGTTTGCTGGCGGGCATTCAATGAGCATCGTGGCCACGAGCTGTTCACCCCAGCCCACGGTGGCCAGGGTGGCGTCTTGTCGCAGCGCGCGGCAGCCGGGCTGCGGCAGCACGGCAGCATGCGGCGTGAGGGCCACGTTCCACGTCGGGTCGAACATGCGCAGGCGCACCGCGCCACCCTGCACCGGCACGGCAAAGCGCAGCTCGAAGCTCAGGCGGATGCCGTGCTCGGTGTGGTCTTCAGCGCTCAGCGCGGCAGCCACTTCAAATTCAAGCGGCTCGGCCACGCCCACTGGCAGGGCTGAGATGAAATAGCGCTGCATGCGCATCAGCCGGTCGTTGCCGCGGGCGAAGGCGGCCAGTTCGGTGGCGTCGAGCTGGCCGTCGCGGTTGACATCGGCCGCCTGGCGGATTTGCGCGCTGGCCAGGGCATCGACCCACCACACAACGCGCAGGCCAGCCATCGGTGGACCTTCGTGCTTCTCACTGCGGTATTCGCCCTGGGGGCGGCCCGGCGTGCTCATGCCTTCGGCCTGGAACACGGGCTCGAACTGGTAAGTGAAGTGAAAGTGCGGGTGGGCCAGGGCGGGCTGCGCGCACAGGCTCCACAGCATGACGCCCATTGCGGCCAAGCCGCATGGCCGTGGTCTGTGGGTCATGCACTGCCCTTTGCATTGGCGCCGCGCTCGATGACGTATTGGCGCGCAAACAGGGCCGTACCGTGGTGCACGTCGGAGTTCGACATCAACACCGCCAGGCTTGTGCCTTGCAGCGCATGAATCACCTCACCCAGGCGCTGCGCCAGCGCCGGGGCCACGCCTTCAAAGGGTTCATCCAGCAACAGCAGCCGCGTGCCCACGGCCAGCGCGCGCGCCAAGGCCACGAGTTTTTGCTGCCCGCCTGACAGCAGCAGCGCGCGGCGTTGGCGCATCTGTTCCACTTCAGGCAGCAGTTTGTAGGCCAAGGCCAGGCGTTCGCCCTGGTTCAGCGTGGCACTCACCCACAGCGGCAGCAGGATGTTCTCTTCCACTGTGAGCTGCGGCACCAGGCCGCGGTCTTCGGGCATGTAGCCCACGCCCAGCGCGGCGCGGCCGTGGCGCGGCACGTTGGCCAGGTCAGCCCCGGCAAGGTGGATGTGGCCGGCGCTGGCAGCCAAGTGGCCCATCACCGCACGCATGAAGCTGGTTTTGCCCGCGCCATTGCGCCCGGCCAGGCTGACCATTTCGCCCTCGTTCACATGCAGGCTCAGGTCGCGCAACGCAGGCATGGCCTGGATGTGGGCGGCCAGGTTCTTCACCTCCAACAACGGCGAGTTCACAACACGGCCCCGCCGGTGACGTAACGCTTCACGTCGTTGTTGGCCAGCACCTCGGCCGGCGTGCCATCGGCAATCACGCGGCCGCTGTAAAAGGCCAGCACGCGCTGCGAAAACTCGGCCACGATGTCCATGTCGTGCTCGATGAACACCACCGTTGCGGCCTCGCCGGCCAGGGCTTCCATCACGCGGCGCATGGCGGGGAATTTTTCGTCGGCACTCACGCCCGAAGTGGGCTCATCAAGCAACAACAGCTTGGGCCGCCGGGCCAGCGCCAGGGCGATGTCGAGCACCTTGCGCACGCCGCCGGCCAGCTCAGCCACCGGGCGCTGGGCGTCATCACTCAAACCAAACCGCGCCATCAGTTGTTCGGCGCGCTCGCGCTGTGCGGCACCGTTTGCCGGCCGCCACAGCGAGGGCGCACCCTGAGCCGCGGCCACCGCCACCAGCAAGTTGCTTTGAACAGTTAACTCCAGACACAACTGCGGGATCTGGAATGAGCGGCAAATGCCCATGGCCGCGATGTCGCGGTGGCCCAGGGCGGTGATGTCGCGGCCTTCAAGTTCGATCTGGCCCGAGTCGGGCTTGAGGTAACCGGTGACCATGTTGACGAAGGTGGTCTTGCCCGCACCGTTGCTGCCGATGACCGAAAGCCGCTGGCCCGCGGGCACTTCGATGTCGATGTTTTCAGCCGCCACCACGGCGCCAAAGCGCTTGTTCAAGCCGCGTGCGCGCAGCACGGGAACGCTCATGACTCGCCTCGCGGCGAGTGCTTGGGCCGCGCCCACAGCGAGCCAATGCCGTCGGGCCGGAACAGGATCACCAGCAGCAAGAACGCACCCAGCGCCAGTTGCCAGGTGTTGGGGAAGTACAGGTTGGAAAAAGAGCGCACCACTTCCAGCACCAACGAGGCCACGAACACCGCGGCCACGCTGTGGTGGCCGGCGAGCACGGCAACGAAGACGAATTCGCCAGACGTGGTCCAGTCAGAAAAATTGGGTTCCACATGGCCCAGCACCAGCGCCGTGATGGCGCCACCCAGGCCACCCAGCACACTGCAGATGACAAAGCTCAAGGCCAGCGAACGGCGCGCCGAAGCGCCCAGGTATTCCACCCGCAGCGGGTTGGTGCGCGCGGCCTGTGCCACCAGGCCCGCCGCAGAACGGTTGTAGATGGTGACGGCCAACGCCGCCGCACCGCCGAGCACGACCGTTAGCGAAAACAGCACAAAGTCGCTGCGGCCGGCGGGCAAGGCAGTACCCCACAGCGTGGGTTTGGCAACCGTGATGCCGTCGCTGCCGCCGAGCGCACCCGACTTGGACAACAGCCCGAACAACACCATCG
>JANOXU010000170.1:0-4801 GCA_031418595.1 Burkholderiales bacterium | reverse complement strand
TGTGATGCTGCAAAGCCTGAACCTCACCACCCTGGGCGCGCTGGTCGCAGGCAGCGTGGTGAATGTGGAACGCGCCGCGCACGACGGTGCAGAAATTGGCGGCCACCCGCTTTCCGGCCACATCGACTTCAAGGCCACGCTGGCGGCGCTGAGCACGCCCGAGAACAACCGCGTGCTGCGCATCAGCGTGCCGCCGCCCTGGATGCGCTACATCTTCGCCAAGGGCTACATCGCCATCAACGGCGCCAGCCTCACCGTGGCTGAGGTTGATAAGCGCGCGGGCTGGTTCGAAGTCTGGCTGATCCCGGAAACACTGCGCGCCACCACTTTCGCCGCCAAGGCGGTGGGGGCCGAGTTGAACATCGAGATCGAGCGCAGCACCCAGGTGTTTGTGGACACGGTGCGCGATGCGCTGGATGAGCGCCTGGGCCACCTGCTGCCGGTGCTGGAGCAGTTGCTCAGCGAGCGCGGCGTGGAGCTGGCGGCCTTGGGCCGCGCACTGCCAAAAGTTTAAGCAAACGAGCCGCCGCGCCCGCTGCCTGATCTGAAACGTTGGGCACCCGCCGTGCCCTCGCTCAAGGCCACCGCATAACCCGCAGCGCCTTCGCGGCGCAGGGCTTCGGCCAAGGGCAAGTCCCACTGTGCATAGGCCGATGCCCGATCAACCAACATGCAGGCTTGTGGGAACGCGGCAATCTGCGCGGCCAGTTTCAACGCCACGGCCACAGCCTGGCCGTCGTCCACCACCTGTGTGGCCAGGCCCATGGCCAGGGCTTCTTCGGCGCCCACGGCGCGGCCGCTGAGGATCATGTCCAGCGCGCGGCCCATGCCCACGATGCGCGGCAGGCGGATGGTGCCGCCGTCGATCAGCGGCACGCCGAAGCGGCGGCAGAACACGCCGTAGGTGGCGCTGCGCGCGGTGATGCGCAGGTCGCACATCAGCGCCAGTTCCAGGCCACCGGCCACGGCGTAGCCTTCCACCGCGGCCAGCACCGGTTTGGTGGGTGCCATGCGCGTGGGCCCCATCGGCCCGGACGCGGTGCCGGTGGGCTCGATCTCGTTGCGCCGCGCAGGCTCGCCCAGGGCGGCCAGGTCGGCGCCGGCACAGAAGTGGCCGCCGCCGCCGGTGAGCACGGCCACGCGCAATGCCGCGTCTTGCTCGAAGGCTTCAAAGGCCTGGCGCAGCAGCAAGGCCGTGGGCCCATCCACCGCGTTGCGGCATTCGGGGCGGTGCAAGGTGATCAAAAGCACCGCGCCGTGCACTTCACAGTGCACGGCGGCGGTGGGGTCGTTGGGCGCGCTGATCATGGAGCGCCGATGATAGTCAGGCGCTGCGGCGGCGGCGCAGTTGCCAGGCCAACAGGCCCAGGCCACCGAGCATCAAGGCATAGGTCTCGGGCTCAGGCACCACCGCGGCGAAGGCCGCATCGGCGATCAGCTTGTGCCCGGCTGAAGACGGGTGCAGGCCATCGGAGAACAAGGACAGGTTGCACGCCGTGGCGGCGACATTGGGCGAGCCGAGGAAGCCGTTGCACGGCGCCAGCGCATTGATCAGGCCGTAGGTGGCGCCGCCATTGGTGGTGGCATCCACATAGACATTGTTCGCCGCACCGGCCATGTCCATCACGTCAACGTCCACCCCCAGGGCGTCGAAGAACGATTCCAGGCCCGGCACCAGCGCGTTGAAGCGGTTGGTGGCGTCGGTGGACACCGCCGCCAGGCCCAGGAACGAGGCCTCCGGTGTGCGGCCCAGGTCGGGCAGGTTGGAGATGAGCACATGCTTGGCACCCAAGCTCACCAGGCCGCCGATGGCGGTTTTCAGCTCGGCAATGGCGTTGACGGCCGCTGCTTGGCGCCCGGCAGCACCGGCGGCATCGAGCGTTGAAAATGCGCTGCGCGCATCGCGCATGTTGTTGCCGCCGGCCACCACCACGTACAGCGCGTTGGGGTCGGCCGCGGGCTTGGCCCACAGGCCGAATTCCTGCTGCAACACACCGGGCGGGTTGGCGCCGCTGGTGCGCGCGCCGCCGAAGGCGTAGTTGCTGCCGCCCAGCAGCGACGCCGTGGCGGTGAGGCCGAAGCGGGCGGTGAAAAAGTCAACCCAGACCGGGCCGTTGGAGAAGCGGCCGTTGAAGTACGGGCCTTCGGCCAGGTTGGGGAAGGCACCGCCGGTGGCTGCGCGGATGTTGCCGGTGTCGCTCAGGCTGTCGCCAAAAATCACGATGCCGGAATAAGGCTGGGCCTGCGCGCTCACGGCGCCTGCCACCAAGGTGGCGGCGATGGCCAGGCGGCGCAGAAATGAAGAGTTCATGGGTCTCCTCGACCAAGAAAAAAGTGTGCGTTGAACGTAACACAGGCCCCGCCGTGGGGGCTCGGGGTGATCACCCGGCGCGCGCTGAATCCCCCGCGCTTGCGGGGGTGTCAGCAGCCGCTCAGGCCGCCAGCGGCAAATAGCGCACGGAAAGCACGCCGGCAATGGCGCGCAGTTCGGCCAGTGCGGCCTCGGGCACGGCGCTGTCCACATCCACCAGGGTGTAGGCCACTTCGCCGCGCGACTTGTTGACCATGTTGTGGATGTTCAGTTGCGCCCGCGCCATGGCGGTGGAGATCTGCCCCAGCATGTTGGGCACGTTGGCATTGGCGATGGCCACGCGCCAGTTCGATTCGCGCGCCATGCTCACGGCGGGGAAGTTCACTGCGTTGACCACGTTGCCGTGTTCCAGGTAGTCGCGCAACTGGTCTGCCACCATCACCGCGCAGTTGTCCTCGGCCTCGCGGGTGGACGCACCCAGGTGGGGCAGGGTCAGCACGCGCGGGTGGCCCAGCACGCCGGCATGCGGAAAGTCGCTCACCAGCCAGGCCAGGTGCTTGCTTTGCAGCGCCGCCAGCACCGCGCCATCGTCAACGATGCCTTCGCGCGAAAAGTTCAACAGCACCGTGCCGGGCTGCACCAGCGCCAGGTTGTCCGCTTTGATGAGATGTTTGGTCGCCGGCACCAGCGGCACATGAATGCTGATGAAGTTGGCTTGGCGCAGCAGCTCGTTCACGCTGGCCGCCTTGCGCACGGTGGAGGGCAGGCTCCAGGCGGCGTCCACGGTGATGTCGGGGTCGAAGCCGAGCACGTTCATGCCCAGCTTGATGGCGGCGTCGGCCACCAGGCAGCCGATGCGCCCCAGGCCGATCACGCCCAGCGTCTTGCCGGCCAGCTCGAAGCCGGCGAAAGCCTTCTTGCCGTCTTCAACCTGGTGCTCCAGATCGGCCGCATCGGCTTTCAAACCAGCGGTGAATTGCAGCGCCGGGCCGATGTTGCGCGCGGCCATCAGCATGCCGGCCAGCACCAGTTCCTTCACCGCATTGGCGTTGGCGCCGGGGGCGTTGAACACCGGCACGCCGCGCGCGCTCATGGCGGAAACGGGGATGTTGTTGGTGCCCGCACCGGCGCGGCCAATGGCCTTGACGGAGGCCGCAATCGGCGCGGCATGCATGTCGGCCGAGCGCACCAAAATCACATCGGGCTCGGCCACGTCTTTGCTGACGCGATATTGCTCAGGCGGCAGGCGTTGCAAGCCGAGCTTGGAGATCTGGTTGAGCACCAGCACCGAAAATTTGTCAGCCATGCTGGGCCTCGAATTCCTTCATGTAGGCCACCAGCGCCTGCACGCCGGCCACCGGCATGGCGTTGTAGATGGATGCGCGCATGCCACCCACCGAACGGTGGCCCTTGAGCTGCAACATGCCGCGCGCTTCGGCGCCTTTCAGGAATTCGCCATCGAGCTTGTCGTTCTTCAGCTTGAACGGCACGTTCATCAGCGAACGCGCATCGCGCGCCACCGGGTTGCTGAAGAAGCGGCTGTCGTCGAGGTAGTCGTACAGCAGCGCGGCCTTGGCGCGGTTGTGCGCTTCCATCGCGGCCAGGCCGCCCTGGGCCTTGATCCAGTTGAACACCAGGCCGGCGATGTAGATCGCATAGGTGGGCGGGGTGTTGAGCATCGAATCGGCCTCGGCCTGTTCCTGGTAGTTGAACGCCGAGGGGCACATGGGCATGGCGCGGCCGAGCAGGTCGTCGCGCACGATGACGATGGTCAAGCCCGCCGGGCCAATGTTCTTCTGCGCGCCACCGTAGATCAAACCATAACGATTGACGTCAACGGGCCGCGACAAGATGTTGCTCGACATGTCGGCCACTAGCGGCACGTTGCCCACATCGGGCGTGAAGTGGTACTCCACGCCGCCGATGGTTTCGTTGCTGCAAATGTGCACGTAGGCCGCGTTCGGGTCGAGCTTCCAGTTGGCGCGGTCAGGCACGCTGCAAAAACTGTCGCCTTCGCTGCTGGCCACGATGTTGGCCTTGGCGTACTTCTTCGCTTCCTTGATGCTCTTCTTGCTCCACTCGCCGGTGTGCACGAAGTCGATGCTGGTTTTGCTGCCCAGCAGGTTCATCGGCACGATGGCGTTTTCGCCGATGGCGCCGCCCTGCATGAACAGCACCTTGTAGTTGGCCGGAATCGCCAGCAGCTCGCGCAGCAGGCTTTCGGCCTCGGCGTGAATGGCGATGAATTCCTTGCCGCGGTGGCTCATCTCCATCACGCTCATGCCGCTGCCGTGCCAGTCGAGCATCTCTGCGGCCGCTTGGTGCAGCACGGGTTCAGGCAGCGCGGCGGGGCCGGCTGAAAAATTGAAAACGCGGGTCATCGAACAGTTCTCCGGGGGCTTGAGATGGGGCCCAGTGGCGCATGGGGCACACTGCGGGCGCGCATTCTCCCATCGCCCACACCATGTTCGATCTCACGCCCCGCAATGA
>JANOXU010000169.1:0-4590 GCA_031418595.1 Burkholderiales bacterium | reverse complement strand
GTCGGCTGCAAATCGGCCGCAGCGGTCCATTTTTCGCCAGCTTCTTGACCCATAGCTGGGCTATGGGGCTGCGAATCCGGCAAAAACTGTCCTCGCTGGGGCCAATTTTCGCTTTCGACGCCCCAAGCCCGACAGGCTCCTGGTGAAGCCATATCGGCGCGGCACCGCCAGCGCTGAAGCGGCTTGGGCCGCGCCAGCCCGCCAATGCGGCAGCACGCGGTGTCAGAGCACGCGCTTGATCGCCGAGTACTGGCCTTGGGTCTTCAGCGTGAGGCTCACGTCGCCCTGGCCACGGTTGCGCCAGAACCAGCCGTGCTGGCCGTCGAAGGCGGCCTGCAAGGTGCCGCTGACGTTGCTGTCACGCCCCTTGCCGTAGCCGTGATAGAACTTTTTTGGCGCGTTGAAAGGCTCGCCATGGGTGTCGAAGTTCACAGCGCCGCCGCTGGCTTGCCAGGTGAACGCGACCACGTCGCCTTTGCGCATGTCGAGCTTGATCTCGGCGCCTTGGCCCGGGCGCAGCGTGATGGTCATCTCGTCAGCTTTGCCAGGCGCCGGCGCCGCCGCCGGTGCCGCCGCCGCCGCCGCCGCCGCCGCTGCCGGTGCCGCTGGTGCCGGTGCCGCTGCTGGTGCAGGTGCCGGTGCCGGTGCCGGTGCCGGTGCCGGTGCCGGTGCCACGGGCGCTGCGACCGCGGGTGCCGCGGCCAACGCAGCGGCTGCCTTCGCGTCCGCGGCAGCTTGTGCGCTGCGCGCCGTCTTGATCTGACCCATCTGCGTGAGCCCGAGCACGCCACCCACGCCGCTGGGGTCGATGCCGTATTCCGCCGGCAGCACGGTGCTGATCAACAAGGCACCAGCCACCCCCAGTGCGATGGCGGTCGACCGGATCAGTTGACGCGAACCCGGGAGTTCAGCGCGGCTGGGAAGGTCGGTGTTGTACATGGCAACAGATCCTTGTCTGGTGATCAGGAAATGAAGAAGCCCGCGAGCTGGTAACCCGTCAACAAGAAGCCGGCGCACATCAAGGCGACGTTGGCGGTGTAGGCGTGGCGCAGGAAGCTGGCGCTGCGGCGCCAGAAACCCATGGCGATGAGGATCGCAGCCAGCGCGAGCAACTGGCCGATTTCGACCCCCAAGTTGAACGCCAGCAAGTTGGGCAACAAACCGTCGCGCGAGAGCTCGAATTCCTGGATCTTGGTGGCCAGCCCAAAACCATGGAAGAAACCGAACACCAGCGTGGCCACCTTGGTATTGGGCTGGAGCCCGAACCAGCGCTGGAAGGCGCCCAGGTTGTCGAGCGCCTTGTAGACCACCGACAAGCCGATGATGGCGTCGATCAGGTACGCATTGACGTTCGTACCAAAGTACACGCCGGCCAGCAAGGTGGTCGAATGCCCGATGGCGAACAAGCTGACGTACAGCGCCACATGCGGCAGCCGGTACAGGAAGAAGATCACCCCGAACAGAAACAGCAGGTGGTCGTACCCGGTGACCATGTGTTTGGCGCCGAGGTAAACAAAGGGCAGCAGGTGAATGCCGGCGATCTCCTGGATATAGCCCTTGTCGCCTTCGGCCACGCCATGGGCCAAGGCACTGGTGCCCAGCATCAGCAAGGCGCCCAGTGCAATGAGCACTGAGCGCCATGGGTTGCGCCACAGGGCCGGCATGGCTACTTGAGCGTGAAGCGCGCGGCCACGGCGGGCTTGCCGTTCAACGACACCTCGGCCAGCGCCTTCACGCCAGCGCCGAGCTTGAAGTTGCCCTTGGCTTCGAGCTTGTCGCCCACCAGCACGAGTGGCGCCTCGGTTTTGTCCTTGCCGTTGAACACGGTGACCTTGCCGCTGGCGCTGGTCAACTTCATCGGCTTGCCGTGGTCGCTGACGTGGATCGTTATCAGTTCGGGCTTGGCCACCAATTCCAGGTCACCGGCCTTGGTTTCGAGCACCACGCCGCCGTGCTTGGGTGCGTGGTCGTCTGCGGCGTGAACGGGCAGCACGCCGGCACAAGCAAAGAGCAACGGCAGAAAGAAGTTTTTCATGGCATTTCCTTTGAGTTGAACATCGAAATTTGCGCTGCGATCAGGGGGCCGGCACCGCCTCGGCCCGGGTTTCAGACCACTCGTAGAGCAGCGGCAGCAGCAAGGTCAGCAGCGTTGACGTGATCAGGCCGCCGATCACCACCGTGGCCAGCGGGCGTTGTGTCTCGGCGCCCACGCCGGTGGAAAACAGCATCGGCACCAGGCCGAGTATGGCCACCGACGCCGTCATCAGCACCGGGCGCAGGCGCAATGCCGCGCCTTGGCGTACCGCGTCGCGTATCGACAGGCCGCGTTCGCGCTGGTCGTTGAGGAAGGTGACGAGCACGATGCCGTTCAGCATCGCCACGCCGAACACCGCGATGAAGCCGATGGCCGAAGGCACGGAAAGGTATTGCCCGGTGCTGAACAGGCCGACGATGCCGCCGATGATGGCGAAAGGCACGTTGGCGATGATCAAGGTGGCATGCCGCACCGAGTTGAACGCGGTGTACAGCAGGATGAAGATCAGGCCGATGGTCAGCGGCACGATCACACCCAACCGCGCCATCGCGCGCTGCTGGTTTTCGAATGCACCGCCCCATTCCACCCAGTAGCCGGTGGGCAGACCCACCTTGGCCTTGATGGCGGCGTCGGCGTCCTTGACGAAACCGTCGATGTCGCGGCCCTGCACGTCCATCTGCAAGACGGCATAGCGCTGCAAGGCCTCGCGGCGCACGAAGGTGTAGCCCTCGGCCAGTTCAATCTTGGCCACGCTGGAGAACGGCACGATGGCGCCCTCCGTGGTGCGGATCGGGATGGCTGCGATGGCCGACGGGCTGTTGCGGAATTCGTCGGCCAGGCGCACGGCAATGTCGAAGCGGCGCGTGCCGTCGATCAAGGTGGACACCGTCTCACCGCCAATGCCGGCCTGCACGATGGCCAGGATGTCATCGGCGTTGAGGCCGTAGCGGGCGGCCGCCTGCCGGTCCACCTTGATCACCATTTGCGGCTTGCCCTTGTTGGCCTCGGCGGCCAGGTCGGCCACTCCGGGCACGCCGCCGAGCACGGCCTTCATCTGCGCTGACAACGCTTCCAGCTTGTCCAGGTCTTCGCCGTAGATCTTCAGCGCCAGGGTGGCGCGCACGCCGGAGATCAACTCTTCCACGCGCATCTGGATTGGCTGCGTGGCGCCAAACACAACGGTGGCGACCTCACCTTCCAGAAATTCCTGCATCTCCCGGCCCAGCGCGGCGTAGGACTGTTGGGTCGGCCATTCGTCCCGGGGCTTCAGGTCGAGCAGCACTTCCATGTAGTTCACGTCGGCCGTCTCGCCCTTTTCCGCTCGGCCTATCGTGGCGAGAACCGAGCGCACCTGCGGGTACTTCTTGCGCAGGCTGGCGTCCATCACGTTGGCCACGCGAATGGACTCGTCGAGTGAGGTGGATGGGATGCCGACGACGCGGAACATGATCGCGTCTTCCTGCAGCGTGGGCATGAACTCCCTGCCCAGGAACGGGAACAGCGCCAACGCGCCGAGCAGCAGCGCAAGCGCGATGCCGAGCACCGTCTTCTTGCGCTCCAGCGCCCAATCGAGCAGCGGCAGATAGGCCTTCTTCGCCCAGCGCACGAGCCAGGTGTCTTTCTCTACCTTGGGCTTGAGGATCAGCGCGGCCAGCACCGGCACCAGGGTCAGGCTCAGCAGCAGCGAGCCGGCCATCGCGAAGGTGATGGTCAGCGCCATCGGCTTGAAAAGCTTGCCTTCCAGCCCGGTGAGCGAGAACAGCGGCAGGAACACGACGATGATGATCAGGATGGCGAAGGCGATCGGGTTGGCCACCTCGCGCGCGGCTTCCAGCACCACATGCGTGCGGTTGATCGGGCGCCCCGATTCGCGCGCGTGCGACAGCAGCCGAAAGGCGTTTTCCACCATCACCACCGCGCCGTCGACCATCATGCCGATGCCGATGGCCAGGCCGGCCAGGGACATCAGGTTGGCCGACATGCTCACGCGCTGCATGCAGATGAAGGCGAACAGCATGGCCAGCGGCAGCGTGACGATGACGACGATGGCCGAGCGGAATTCGCCCAGGAACAGGAACAGGATCACCGCGACCAGGATCGAGCCTTCGATCAAGGTGTTGGTCGACGTCTTCAGCGCCTTGTCGACGATCTCGGTGCGGTCATAAACGGCATTCAGCGTGATGCCCTTGGGCAACGCCGCCTGTGCAATGGCCAGTTTTTGCTTCACCGCCGCCACCACATTGGCAGCGTTCTCGTTGATGCGCGCCAGCGCGATGCCGAGCACCGCTTCCTGGCCGTTGCGCGTGACGGCGCCAAAGCGCACGGCCGGCGCCTCTTTCACTTCGGCCACATCGCGCACATAAACCGGCGCGCCGTTGCGTTCTGCCAGCACGATGGTGCCGATGTCAGCGGCGTTGCTCACCAGCCCCAGGCCGCGCACCAGGTACTGCTCGGCGCCGATGTTCAGGTACTGGCCGCCAACCTGCTTGTTGTTGGCCGCCAGCCGTTCCATCACGGCCTTGAACGACAGACCGTATTTGACGAGCTTGCGTGGG
>JANOXU010000168.1:0-40588 GCA_031418595.1 Burkholderiales bacterium | reverse complement strand
CCAACCCCATCACGCCCAGCACGCGCGCCACCAGGTCTTGCGGCAGGTTGCGCGACAGCAGCGCCACCGCCGCGGCCCAGCCGCTGAGCATGAACACCCACAGCAGCATCGAGCCTTCATGGCTGCCCCAGGTGGCGGCCACACGGTAGGCCACGGGCAGGCGGGAATTTGAGTGATTGGCAACGTTAATGACCGAAAAGTCGTTGTTCACGAAGCTGGTCATCAGGCAGGCAAACGCCACGGCCACGAAAGCGAATTGCGCCAGCGCCGCCGGCCGCGCGAGCGCCACCCAGGCGGCCACGCCGCGCTGCGCGCCGGCAATGGGCAGCACGCCCAGGGCCAGCGCGATGAACAGCGCCACGATGAGCGCGAAATGGCCGAGTTCGGGGATCATGGTTTCGGCGCGCCTTGATTCAACGTGGTTTGAGACTGCTGCTGCGCCTTGGCCGCACGTTCCAGCGCGGTGGCGGCTTCGGGCGGCATGTAGTTTTCGTCGTGCTTGGCCAGCACTTCTTGCGCGCGAAACAGGCCACCGGGCTCGAGCCGGCCCTGGGCCACCACGCCTTTGCCTTCCTTGAACAGGTCGGGCAGGATGCCTCTGTATTCCACGGCCACGGTCTTGACCAGGTCGGTCACGTTGAAGCGCACGCTGACGCCATCTTCCTGCCGCTTCACACTGCCCGCCTCCACCAGCCCACCCAGCCGGAACAGCTTGGCCTGGGGCGCCAGTTGCGCGGCCACATCGGTGGGGCTGAAGAAGAACACCACGTTGCTGCGAAAGGCGTTGAGCACCAGCGCCACGGCCACCGCGCCGCTGGCCACGGCCAATAGCACCAGGGTGAAACGACGTTGTCTAGGCGTCATGGTCAACCTCGTTCAAAAGTGCTTGCTGTTGCGCCGCACGCCAGGCGGCAACGCGGCGCTGGCGCAACTGTGCCAACTCCCAGACCGCCACCGCCAGCGCTAGGCCATAACTGGCCCAAACATAGGCGCCGTGTTTGCCCATGTGCACAAAGTCGGAAAGGCTTTCCCAGTTCATGCTGATACCAGCTTACGCACCCAGCTCGCCGAGCGCTCGCGTTCGATGATGAGCACGCGCAGCCGGCGCAGGCTGACGGCGATTGAATAAGCCCAATAGGCCAGCGTCATCAGCAGCAGACCCGCCAGCATGATGCCGGCCATGCTGGGTGCGCGGCTGAAGCTGATGGTGGAGCCCTGGTGCAAGGTGTTCCACCACTTCACTGAAAAGTAGATCACCGGCACGTTCACCACCCCCACCAAAGCCACGATGGCGGCGGCGCGGTCGGCGCGCCTGGGCTCCTCGATGGCGGCATGCAAAGCCATGAAGCCCAGGTACAAAAACAGCAGCAGCAATTCAGACGTGAGCCGCGCGTCCCACACCCACCAGGTGCCCCAGGTGGGGCGGCCCCACACCGCGCCGGTCCACAGCGCCACCACCGTCATCCAGGCACCCGTGGGTGCGAGCGCCAGGGCCATCAACGAAGACAAGCGCGTGTTGACCACCAGGCCCACGGCAGCCCAGATGGCCATGGCCAGGTAAATGATCATCGACATCCACGCCGCGGGCACATGGATGTAAATGATGCGGTAGGCGTCGCCTTGTTGAAAGTCGCTCGGCGCGATCAACAACCCAACCGTCAGCCCGGCCAGCGCCAGCACCGCCGCAGCGGCCATGAACCAGGCTTGCAGCCGCCCGGCCAGCGGGTAGAAGGCCTGCGGCGCGGCAAAGTGCGTCCAGCGGCGCGGGCTGTTTGCGGTGGAAGAAGTGGCAGTCATCGCGGTGTCGATACGGGGCATTGATGATACGGGCGCCCCTGTTCACGCTGGTGCCCGCGCACTATTCGCAAGCCACCCGCAAGGCCGCGGCCAGCGCCCAAGGCACGGCGGCCAGCGCGGCGGCCAAGATGGCCCCCAGCAGCGACAACTGTGCTGCCAGCGGCAGCCCCGCGGCCTGCGCCGCCACCGCGCTGGCGCCGAAGATCAGCACCGGCACGTTCAGCGGCAGCACCAGCAGCGCACTGAGCACGGCCGCGCCGCGCAGCCCCAGGGTGAGCGCCGCGCCGATCGCGCCGATCAAGCTGAGCGCCGGCGTGCCCAGCAGCAAGGTCAGCGCCAGCACGGCGTTCTCTTCCAACCCCAAGCCGTATTGCAGGCCGAGCAGCGGCGCCACCAGCACCAGCGGCAAGCCGCTGCTGAGCCAATGCGCGGCCACCTTGGCCAGCGCCAGCAACGCCAGCGGCTGCGGCGTGAGCAGCAGTTGTTCGAGCGTGCCGTCGGCATGGTCGGCGCTGAACAGGCGCGGCAGGGCCAGCAAGCTGGCCAGCAGGGCCGAGACCCAGACCACGCCGGGGCCGATCTCGCGCAGCAAGCGCGTGTCGGCGCCCACGGCCAACGGGAACAGGCTGGCGATGACAAAGAAGAACACCAGGCTGGTGGCGGCGTCGGCCCGGCTGCGCCAGGCGATGCGCAGGTCGCGCAGCAACAGGGCGTTGAACCCGGCGCTGAGGGAACCGCCTGCGCGCGGCAGTGCGTCGGCGTGAACCTTTGTGGGCGGGTGGGAATGGCTCAGGCCCATTCATCCACCCTCAGGCTGGCCTGGTTGGCCGCGGCGATGTCCACCACCAGGTGCGTGGTCAGCACCACGCAGCCGCCCGTTTGCACATGCTGCGCGATGACGCCGCTCAAGGTATGCACGGCCGCGGCGTCCAGCGCGGTGAAGGGTTCATCCAGGATCCACAGCTTCGCCGCACCGGCCAGTTGTAGTCGCGCCAGCGCAGCGCGGCGGCGTTGGCCCGCCGACAGCCGCCGCACCGGCAGGTCGATCTCGCGCGCCAGGCCCATCTGCGCCAAGGCCTGTTCCAGGCCCGAAGCGTCCTGCTGGTTGCCGGCCAGGCGCTGCTGCCAGGCCAGGTTGTCGCGCGCACTCAGCTCGTCTTTCAGCGCCGGCAGGTGGCCCAGGTAAAGCAGCTCGCGAGCAAAGGCCTCGCGCTCGCGGCGCACCGGCTGGCCGCGCCAGCGCACCTCACCGGCGCTGGGCAGGGCCAGCCCCGCCAGCAAGCGCAGCAAGCTCGTCTTGCCGCTGCCGTTGGCGCCATGCACATGCAGCAACTGGCCGGCCGTGGTGTTGAACGACAGCTTGCGAAACAAGCGCCGCTCGCCGCGGATGCAGGCCAGGTCGTGGGCTTCGAGCATGAAGGTGGGCGCTGCGGCGGGGGCGTGAACGGCCGCGGATGGTAGAGCAGGCCCGCGGCGGCGAAGGGCTGGGCTACAGTGCCGGCCTTTGGCGCCGGAGGCCTCACGTTGACAGCCTGGTTCTGGTTCATTGCCGCGGCCCTGCTGGCCCTTGGCCTGGCCGTGCTGCTGCCCCCGCTGCTGCGCAAGCGCCCGCGCGCTGCCGTGTTGAGCAGTGCCGGTGTGAGCCTGGCCGTGTTGCGCGACCAGGCGCGTGAAGCCCGCGCCGACCAGGCCGCCGGGCTGATCAGCGCCGAGCGCTTTGCCGAGCTGAACGCCGAGCTTGAACAGCGCACGCTCGAAGACACGGCCGCTGGCGCGCAGCACGCCACAGCGGCCACACCAGCGCGCCGCACGGCCCTCTTCCTGGCCCTGGCCTTGCCGCTGTGCAGCGTGCTCACCTACCTGGCGTTGGGCCAGCCCGGCGGCTTGCAGCCGCCCGCTGCTGCCGCACCGAGCGAGCAGGAACAAGCTGCCATGGCTGTGCAGATGGAACAGGCCATGGCGCAACTCGCCGCCAAACTGAATGCTCAACCGGACAACGCCGAAGGCTGGCGCATGCTGGGGCGTTCACACGCGGTGATGGGCCAGCACGAGCAGGCGGCGGCGGCCTACCGCCGGGCCGCCACCTTGCTGCCGCAGGATGCCGGCGTGCTGGCCGACCTGGCCGATTCGCTGGCCATGGTGCAAGGCGCCAAACTGAGCGGCGAACCCACCCGCCTGATCCAGCAAGCCTTGACGCTCGACCCCCAGCATGCCAAGGCCCTGGCCCTGGCCGGCAGCGCGGCGTTTGAAGCCGGTGCCTTTGCGCAAGCGCGAACCCACTGGGAACGCTTGCTGCCCCTGGTGCCGGCCGACTCGGAAACCGCCCAGGCCTTGCGCGGCAGCATTGCCCAAGCGCGCAGCCAGGAGGGTGGTGCGACACAGGCCACCGCAGCACCGGCCGCAGCCCCACCGGTCGCCGCCAGCAGCGGCGCCAGCGTGGCCGGCAGCGTGAACCTGGCGCCGGCCTTGGCGGCCAAGGTGAAACCGGGCGACACGCTGTTCATCTTCGCCCGCGCTGCCGAAGGCCCGCGCATGCCCTTGGCGATTCTCAAACACCAGGCCAGCGAGTTGCCGCTGCGCTTCAAGCTCGATGACAGCATGGCCATGCAGCCGCAGATGAAGCTGTCGGCCTTTGCCAGCGTGGTGCTCACCGCGCGCATCTCGTCAAGCGGCGGCGCCACACCCCAAACCGGCGACTTGATGGGACAAAGTGCTGCCGTGGCGCCGGGTGCGCAAGGCGTGCAGGTCGTCATCGACCAAGTGCTGCCTTGATGGGCTCCCGCGCCCGGCCTCCATAGAATGCCCGCGCCGGTGTGCAAGCGCCGGCAGCGTTCTCAGGGCGGGGTGAAAGTCCCCACCGGCGGTATCTGCATGCGAGTGCAGGAGCCCGCGAGCGCCTGTAGCCGCACGGCGGCAGCAGGGTCAGCAGACCTGGTGCGATGCCAGGGCCGACGGTCACAGTCCGGATGAAAGAGCAACGCAAGGTGTGGCGGCGCGTTCGCTTGGGCGAGCGCGCTGCCGTGCCGTTGCGCGCCCTGATTCAGTGCCACCCTTTCCTGCAAGGTGCTTCATGGATCAGTCGTCTGAACAAGCTTCCCTCAACCCGGCGCCGCGCATTGCGCTGGTGTGCTCGGCCTGGCACCGCGAGATCGTGGGGCGGCTGCGCGAATCTTTGCTGCATGAGCTTGAACGCGGCGGCCACCCACCCAGCCACGTGGCCTGTTTTGAGGTTCCCGGCGCGTTCGAGATCCCGCTGCATGCCCAGCGCTTGGCGCGCGGTGGGCAATTTCAGGCGGTGGTGGCAGCAGGGCTGGTGGTCAACGGCGGCATCTACCGGCACGAGTTCGTGGCCGCCGCGGTGATCGATGGCCTGATGCGGGTGCAGCTCGACAGCGGCGTGCCGGTGTTTTCAGCCGTGCTCACGCCGCGCGACTTTCACGAGCATGACGACCACGCCGCCTTCTTTGCCGCGCACTTCGTGAAGAAGGGGGTGGAGGTGGCGCAAGCCTGCCTGGGCACCTTGGCCAGCCTGCGCCAGCTTGAACTGGCGAGTTGCTGACGCCAAGCAGTTCACAGTTCACAGCGGGTTGAGGCAGCGGCGCGCGACGCGGCATCACCACCGCGCCATACAGTGCCGAAGCCTGCTTACGGTGGCAGCAGGCTTTGGAGCAAGGATGGCCAAGTTCAGGGGGGCGGAGAGCGGCCTGGCCGCGGTGGCGCTGGTGGTGGCAATGGGCGCCCAGGCCACTGTCGTGCGCGAACTGTACGACCCCGATGCGGGCGGCAGCGCGGCCGCGCAACTGGCGCTGGACTTCGTGGCCAGCCCGGCTCGCAGCGCGGTGAGCCCTCTGCCCGGTGCTGCCGAGCCCAGCTTTGCCAGCCATGCCAGCGCCGACCCGGTGGCGCCCGTGATGGCTGACGCCGACGCCCTGCGCGCGCAGCCCACACCTGGCGCTGACGCGGCGGGCGCGCTGCCCAGCGGACAGTCGGTCTCTTACGGTCTGATGGCCTTGGCCGTGGCCGCGGCAGCCATGTTGGCCGGCGTCTTCGGCGCGGCAGGGGTGGCTGGCGTGGCCCGGTGGCGGCGGCGCTGACGCAGCCTGGCGCTGTGCCTACAGCAGCGCCACCGTCTTGATCTGCGCAAACAGCCTGTCGCCCACTTGCAGCCGCAAAACGTCGCAACTCATGCGCGTGATGCGCGCCAGCAGCACCGGCGCCTGCGCATCGGCCGCACCCAGCGCCAGGCGCAGCAACACGACACGGTGGTCACCGCTCAGTTCCAGCAGCCGCACCGGCAGCACGTTCAACATGCTGCTGGCCACGGGCGCCTGGCGCGCCACGCTCACATCGCGCGCCAGCACGCGGGCGCGCACCGGCTCGCCCACGGCGGCCGCTGTGCCACCCAGCCACAGACGGCCGGGGCCGACATCGACACAGCTCAGGCCGTATTCGGGCGAGTGCTCGGCCACCCGGCCATGCAGCACCACGCCGGCGTCGTCACCCTGATTCGTGGGCAGATCCAGGCGCTGCAACACGCTGTGCAGCGGCCCTTGCGCCTCGACCCGGCCACTGCGCAGCAGCACCAGGTGGTCGGCCAGCCGGGCCACTTCATCCATCGCATGGGTGACATAGATGATGGGCAGTTGCGCCTGGCGCTGCAGCCGCTCCAGGAAGGGCAGGATCTCGGCCTTGCGCGGTGCGTCCAGCGCGGCCAGTGGCTCATCCAGCAACAACAGGCGCGGCGCAGTGGCCAGAGCACGGGCAATGGCCACGCGCTGGCGCTCGCCGCCAGAAAGGCCTGCCACCCGGCGCGCCAGCAAAGGGCCCAGGTCGAGTAAATCAAGCAAAGGCGCCAGCGGCAGCGCGCGGGCCGCCGGGCCGGCGCGGCGGCGGCCGTATTCCAGGTTGGCACGCACATCGAGGTGGGCAAACAAGGGCGCGTCCTGGATCACGTAGCCCAGCTCGCGCTCATGCGGCGCGCGCCAGATGCCCACGGCATCGTCTTGCCAAACTTCGCTGTCCAAGGCCACCCGGCCCGCCGCGCGTTCCAGGCCGGCCAAGGCGCGCAGCAGCGTGGTCTTGCCGCAACCCGAAGGGCCGAACACAGCGGTGACGCCCTGGGCCGGCAGCGCCACGTCGACCTCCAGCGCAAAGCCCGGGCGGCGCAAGTGCAAGCGCGCTTCGATCACCGCCGCCCCGCGCCCGCGCGCGCGCGGCGTTGCGCGGCATACAACGCGGCCAGCACCAGCACGGCGAAGATCACCAAAGCCGCGGCCAGGCGGTGGGCGGCGGCGGTGTCGCCGGCCTCAACGTGTTCATACACCGCCACCGAGATCACCCGCGTGCTGCCCGGAATGTTGCCGCCGATCATCAACACCACGCCGAATTCGCCCACGGTGTGGGCAAAGCCGAGCACGCCGGCGGTGAGCAGCCCCGGGCGGGCCAGCGGCAAGGCGACGCTGAAAAAACGGTCGAGCGGGCCGGCGCGCAGCGTGGCCGCGGCTTCGAGCGTGGCTTCGGGAATGGCCTCGAAGGCCTGCTGCAGCGGCTGCACCACGAAGGGCAGCGAATAGATGATGGAGGCCACCACCAGGCCGGCGAAAGTGAACGGCAGGCGTTGCAGGCCGAGCGCCGCCATGGCCTGGCCCACCGCCCCTTCGGGCCCGAGCAGCAGCAGCAGGTAAAAACCGATCACGCTGGGCGGCAGCACCAGCGGCATGGCCACCAGCGCGGCGGCCAGCGGCTTAACCGCAGATTGCGTGCGCGCCAGCCACCAGGCCAGCGGCGTGCCCAGCAGCAGCAGCAACAGCGTGACCAAGCTGGCCAACTCGGCCGTCAGGCGGATCGCGCTCCAGTCTGCTGCGGTCATAAGGCAATCTTCGAGCTGCGCACTGCGGTGCGAGCACCTTCGGACGGCCGGGCGGTGCTCATTGGACGACCCTGCGCGCGACGCGCTGCGGGATGAGCGCTTGGGAGCGGCCCGGCGCGCTCATCAGGCCGCCTGAAGGTTCATGGCAAGTAGCCGTGCGCCTGGATCACGGCGCGGGCCGGTGCGCTGGCCAGGTAATGTATGAAGGCTTGCGCGGCGGCGGACTTTTCGCCCGCTTTCAGCAGCACCGCTTGCTGGTTGATCGGGGCATGCAGCGCCGCGGGCACCAACCACACCGAACCGCGCATCAGCCTGCCGCCTTGCAGCACTTGTGCCACGGCCACAAAGCCCAATTCGGCGTTGCCGCTGGCCACATAGGCCTGCGCCTGGCCCACGCTTTCGGCCATCACCATGCGCCCGGCCCAGGCCTGCTCCAGGCCGCGGGCGCGCAACACTTCCAGCGCCGCCTGGCCATAGGGCGCCAGCCGCGGGTTGGCGATGGCCAGGTGCCTGATGGCCGGGTTGGCCAGCACCGCCCCATGCGCGTCCACCAAGCCGGGTTGCGCGCTCCACAAGGCCAGTTGGCCCTGGGCGTAGGTGAATCGGCTGGCCGCCACGGCGTGGCCACTTTGCACCAGGCGCTGCGGCGTGTGCGCATCGGCGGCGAGCAGCACCTCGAACGGCGCGCCAGACATGATTTGCGCGTGCAGCCGGCCGGTGGGGCCGGCGGCGGCTTTCACCTGGTGGCCGCTGCTGGCTTCGAAGCCACGCGCCAACTCGGCCAGCGTGGGGCTGAAGTTGCTGGCCACGGCCACCAAGACTTCTGCGGCGCCGGCCGGCAGTGCCAGGGCGCACACAAGCGCGGCAAAAACTACAGCGCGCAACCGGCGTCCACTGCAAGCATCGGTTTGAGCGCCACCGGCTCGGGCACCCGGTAACCATAGCGCACGGCCGTCAGCTCGGCCAGGATGCTGACGGCAATTTCCGGCGGCGTGCGCGCGCCGTTCTTCAAGCCCACCGGGCCGTGCAGGCGGTCGAGCTGCGGTGCTGTGAGGCCGAAGTGTTCGGCCAGGCGCTCGCGCCGTTTGGCCTGGTTCACGCGCGAGCCGATGGCGCCGACGTAAAACGCCGGGCTGCGCAGGGCTTCCATCAAGGCCAGGTCATCGAGCTTGGGGTCGTGCGTCAGGGCAATGATGGCGGTGTGGCCGTCGGGCTTGAGATCGTTCACCACATCGTCGGGCATGCCGCGCAGCAAAGTGGCGCCGGGCACCTCGAAGCCCGTGGCGTACTCCTCGCGCGGGTCGCACACCAGCACCTGGTAGCCCAAGGCTGCGGCCATCTGCGCCAGGTACTGCGTCATCTGGCCGGCGCCGATCAACAACAAGCGCCAGCTCGGGCCGTGGTGCGTGGTCAGTGTGGTGTCGGTGAGCTGCAATTCGTCGGCCGCCGGCGCCGGCTGCAAGTCGACCACGCCGCTGGCAAGATGAAGCACGCGGCGCACGCGCTCGCCGCGCGCCAAGCGGGCCAGCAGGCCATCCAGCTGAGTGCGCGGCAGCACCGGCTCGAGCACCAGTTCGATCAAGCCGCCGCAGGGCAGGCCGAAGCGGTGCGCGGCGTCGGCGTCGATGCCATAGCGCACGACCTTGGGCACGCCACTGGCCAGCACGCCTTCGCGCGCCTTGTCGATCAGGTCGTCTTCGATGCAGCCGCCCGAGACACTGCCGCTGACCAGGCCGTCATCGCGGATGGCCACGGTGCTGCCCGGCGGCCGCGGTGCCGAGCCCCAGGTGCGGGTGATGGTGCCCAGCACCACGCGGTGGCCCCGGGCCAGCCAATTGGCCACCTGGCCGAGCACTTGGAGATCGATGTTGTCCATGGCGAACAGACGCTTGCAACGGGAGCGCGACGATACATCCGCTGCGCGAGGCCGGCTGTGACCGCCCGCATCGGGCCTGAAGCGAGTTTGCCGGGACAATGGCGTTTGCCCGAGCACACCAAGCCCGCCATGCGCACCCTCGCTTTCACACGCCGTGCCTGGCTCACCCTGTGCTTCGCCTTGCTCGCTGCGGCCGGCACGCCGCGCGCACTGGCGCAAGCGCCGTTCATCGTGATGGCGTCGACCACATCCACCGAACAGTCCGGCCTGTTCGCGCACCTGCTGCCGGCGTTCAAAGCGGCCAGCGGCATCGACGTGCGGGTCGTGGCGCTGGGCACCGGCCAGGCGCTGGACATGGGCCGCCGCGGCGATGCTGATGTGCTGTTCGTGCACGACCAAGCGGCTGAAGAGAAGTTCGTGGCCGATGGCTTCAGCACCCGGCGCTGGCCGGTGATGTTCAACGACTTCGTGCTCATTGGCCCCAAAGCCGACCCGGCCGGCGTGAAGGGCCAGGACATCGCCGCCGCGTTGAAGAAGCTGGCCGCTGACGCACAGCCCTTCGTCTCGCGCGGTGACAAGAGCGGCACCCACGCCGCCGAGCTGCGCCACTGGCAAACCGCCGGGGTGAACCTGGCCGGCGCCAAACCCGCTGGCTACAGGGAATGTGGCTGCGGCATGGGCCCGGCATTGAACATGGCCGCGTCGCTGAACGCGTATGTGTTGGCTGATCGCGGCACCTGGCTGGCGTTCAAGAACCGCGCCGACTTGGGCGTGCTGGTGCAGGGCGACCAGCGGCTGTTCAACCAGTATGGCGTGATGGCCGTGAACCCGGCACGCCACCCGCATGTGAAAGCGGCCCTGGCTCAGCGCGTTGTGGAGTGGCTGGTGTCAGCGCCGGGCCAGGCCGCGATTGCCAGCTACAAGATCGGCGGCGAGCAGCTGTTCTTTCCCAACGCCAGGCCTTGAAAACGGCGCGCCTTCAACAGCATGAACCTGCGGCCTTGACGGCCACGTTCACCGGCTTGCCACGCACGGGTGCAGGCGGGGCTGCACATGCAGCAGCGGGCGCGGCAAGCGCGGCAGCCGGCGTGGCGGCAAAGAGCTTGGAATAGAACCCGACACTGTGGGCGAGGTCTTGAACATGGCCGTGAACGTGAAAGCGCTCAATGGTTGCATTTCCTTGCAAAAACGCTCTGGGTGATCAGCTTCGGGGTTTGCGCGCTGCGGGGGCGCCAGAACGGCCTTCGCAGCAATGCGCGGTGAGGTAACTGAGCAGCGCCGACATGCGCTCGAAGGCAGCGCGATAGATGAGGTGGCGGCCATCGCGCTGCTGCGACACCAGGCCTGCATGCGCCAGCTCTTTCAGGTGGAACGAAAGGGTGTTGGCCGGCACCACCAGGGCCTCGCACATGACCCCGGGAGTGAGGCCTTGCGGGCCCGCCACCACCAGGGCGCGGAACACGCGCAAGCGCAGTGGTTGGGCCAACGCGGCCAGGCTTTGCACCACCTCCATCTCTTCCATATTTCTAGAATACTCGAATTATTCCTTGGAGGCCACCCGGCTTTCCCCAATGACCTGTTGCGCGCAGGGGCGCAACATGGTGCTCCCTATGCCCGGAGACCCCCCATGAAATCACACACCCTCTTGGCCACGGCGGCTGCCGCCTTGGCCCTGGCGCTGCCTGCTGCGCAGGCCCACACCACGGTGTACACCACCACGCTGTCGGGCGCGGCCGAATCGCCGCCCAATGCATCGTTGGGCACGGGCACGACCAGCGTCACGCTCAACCTCGACTTGATGACCCTGCGCGTGCAAGCCAGCTTCAGCGGCTTGACGGGCAACGTCACGGCTTCGCACATCCACTGCTGCACCGCCACGCCGGGCACCCTCAACGCTGGCGTGGCAAGCATGACGCCGAGCTTCCTCGACTTCCCGCTCGGCGGCACCAGCGGCAGCTATGACAAGACGTTCGACCTGACGCTGGCCAGCAGCTACAACCCGGCGTTCATCACCGCCAATGGCGGCAGCGTTTCCACCGCACTGAGCGCGCTCGACGCCGGGCTGGATTCCGGCCGCGCCTACATGAACATCCACAGCAGCTTCGCGGGTGGTGGCGAAATTCGTGGCTTCCTGGCGCCTATTCCCGAGCCCAGCACCTATGCCTTGATGGGCCTGGGCCTGCTGGGCGTGGCCGCGGCCGCGCGCAAGCGCCGCGCCTGAGCCAGCTCGTTGACATTTTTGAAACGTTAGCCCGGTTGGTGCCCACAAGGCGCCAGCCGGTTGGCCTTCACTCCAACGAGATGTTGGCCTTCTTCACCAACTGCTCGTAGACCTTGCCCTTGGCCTCGGCGTTGCGGCTGATTTCTTCGGGCGACCAGCTGATCGGCTGGAAGGCAAAGGTGTCGAAGCGAGCGCGCAGCTCGGGGTCGGTCAGTGCCGCGGCCACATCGGCGTTGATCTTGTTGCGCACGGCCGCGGGCAAGCCCTTGGGCGAAACCAGCACCACGAAGGCGTTCACCAGAAAGTCCTTCGAAGCGCCGGCCTCGGCCGCGATGGGCACCTCAGGCACCTGGCTCAGCCGCTGCGGCGCGGCCACGGCGATGTAGCGCAGCTTGCCGGCCCGGTAGGGGCCTGAGCTGGACGGCAGCGTGCCCATGCTCCAGGCCACGTCGCCCGCGGCCACCGAGGTGAACAACTGGCTGGTTTCACGATAGGGAATGTGCTGCATCTCGATGCCGGTTTGCATCGCCAGCAGCTCGGCACCCAGATGGCCCGGGCTGCCCACACCCCATGAGCCGTACGTGACCTTGCCCGGGCTGGCCTTGGCGGCGTTGACGATGTCGGTGATGGTCTTGAACGGCGAATCCTTGGCCACCACCACCATGAAGGTGGTGTAGAACATCGACGCCACGGGCTCGAACTGCTTCACCGCATCAGCCCCACGCTGCTTGTACAGGTGCGGCACAGCGGCCAGGTGGTCGCTGTCGAGTTGCAGCAAGGTGTAGCCATCGGGCGCGGCACGTTTGGCCGTGTCCATGGCGATGAAGCCGCCGCCGCCGGGCTTGTTTTCCACCTGCACGCGCTGGTTCCAGGCCTTGCTCAACCTCTCGGCCAGGATGCGCAGCGTGGCGTCGGGCCCGCTGCCGGCCGGGAACGCGGTGATCACGTTGACCGGCTTGTTGGGAAAGTCGGACTGGGCTTGCGCCGGGGCTGCAAACGCGCCCGCCAACGTGGCGGCCGCAATGGTCATGCCCAAGGTGGTTCTGCGGTTCATGGTGATGCCTTCTGCCAAGAGTGGAATACTTAACGTTTCAAACAACTTTGACGCTGATTTCGCCCAGCCCATCAATGCCACCGTGCAGCACCTGGCCACGCTGCACCTTGCCCACGCCTTCCGGCGTGCCGGTGTAGATTAGGTCGCCGGGTTGCAGGGTGAAGTACATGCTGAGGTTGGCAATCACCTCGGGCACCGACCAGATCAGCATGTTGATGTCGCTGCGCTGCTTGTCGCCGCCGTCCACCTGCAGCCAGATCGCGCCTTGGCTGGGGTGGCCGATGCTGGACGCGGCGTGGATCAAGCCGATCGGTGCTGACTCGTCAAAGGCCTTGCCCAGTTCCCACGGCCGGCCCTTGTCGCGCAGCTTGAATTGCAGGTCGCGCCGGGTCATGTCCAGGCCCACGGCATAACCGTAGATGTGCTCGTTTGCCTGCTCAACTGAAACGTTGGCACCCGCCTTGCCGATGGCCACCACGAGTTCGATCTCGTGCTGGTAGTTCTCAGTGACCGGCGGGTAGGCCATGTTCACGGTCTGCCCGGGTGGCGCCAGCACGATGGCGTTGTCGGGCTTGCAGAAGAAAAAGGGCGGCTCGCGGTCGGGGTCGAAACCCATTTCGCGTGCGTGCGCGGCGTAGTTGCGACCCACGCAATAGATGCGGCGCACCGGAAAGTGGATGTTCGTGCCCGCCACCGGCACGGCGACCTGGGCTTCGGGTGCAAAGACAAAGTTCATGGTGGGTTCAAACGGTTGCGCGAGGCGCGGATTTTGGCAGTGCCGCAAACAAAAACGGGCCGAAGGTTACCCCTCGGCCCGCCGCATGAAGATGCGTCTGTCGCTCAGGCTTTCGCAATGTTCTCCGCCGTAAATGGCATGCGCCGCACGCGCTTGCCGCTGGCCGCGAATATGGCGTTGGCCACCGCGGGCCCGATCAAGGCCGTGGCCGGCTCGCCGATGCCACCGGGTTTTTCCTTGCTCGCCACCAAGGTGATGTCCATGGCCGGGGTTTCGTTCATGCGCAGGATGCGGAATTGGTGGAAGTTGGTCTGCTGCACGCGGCCCTTGTCGAGCGTGATCTCGCCGAACAGCGCCGTGCCCAGGCCGAAGATGATGCTTGACTGGATTTGCGCCTCCACCGTGTCGGGGTTGACCATCTGGCCCAGATCGGCCACGACGGTCACCTTGTGCACCACGGGCACGCCGCCGCTCATCGACACTTCGGCCACCTGCGCCATGTAGGTGTCGTAGCCTTCCATCAGCGCCACACCGCGGAAGCGCCCCGCAGGTGCGGCCGTGCCCCAGCCCGACTTGGCCGCGGCCAACTTCAGCACATTGGCAAAGCGTGAATCGGCAGGCAACAACGACAGCCGGTACGCCACCGGGTCTTGCTTGGCGGCTGCGGCCAGCTCGTCGATGAAGCTTTCGTTGGCGAAGGCGTTCATGTTGTGGCTCACCGCACGCCAGTAGCCCACGCGCACGCCGACATCGGCCTTCACCGTGTCGTGCCGGCTCGCGGCCACGGCATACGGCGCCACGGCGGCTTCCATCATCAAACCATCGGGTGCCTCGGGCGGAATGCCAAAGACGCGGCTGGTGATGGACTGCGACGCCACGCGCCAGGTGTGCGCGGTGGGCTTGCCGTCGGCCCCCACCGCGGCGGCCAGGGCGTGCACGGCCATGGGGCGGTAGAAGTCGTGCGTCATGTCGTCTTCCCGGGTCCAGATCAGCTTGACCGGGCGCTTCACCGCCTTGCTGATCTGCGCGGCCTGGATGATGAAGTCCATGTCGATGCGCCGGCCGAAGCCGCCACCCAGGAAGGTGGACTCCACGGCGACGTTGTTGGGGTCGATGCCCAGCAGCTTGGCCACCCCGGTTTGCGCTGCGTCGGGCCACTGCGTGGGGCCTACCAGCAGGCACTTGTCGCCCTTCACATCGGCCGTGAAGTTCATCGGCTCCAGCGGCGAATGGCTGACCATCTGCGTGAAGTATTCAGCCCGCACCACCTTGCTCGCCGCAGCGATGGCGGCGTCGGCGTTGCCCACTGGCGGGCGCACGGGAATCACGGTGGTCGAACCAATGGCCGCGCGCGTGGCCGCCATCATGGCCGGGGTGTTGGCGCTGGCGCCCGCCCCTTCGTCCCACTGCGTGTTCAACGCCAGACGGGCCTTGCGCGCCTGCCAGTAGGTCTGCGCCACCACCGCCACGCCATCAGGAATTTGCACCACGTCGACCACGCCGGGCATGGCCTTCACACGCGCAGCGTCAAAGCTCTTCACCGTGCCACCGATCACCGGGCACATGTCGAGCGTGGCGAAGACCATGCCGGGCAGCTTCACATCGATGCCGAAGCGCGCCGTGCCGTTGACCTTGGCCGGTGTGTCCAGCCGCGTGGTCTTCTTGCCCACGATGCGGAACTGGCTCGGGTCTTTCAGCGCCACCTTCTCGGGCGCGGTGAGCTTGGAAGCGGCCTCGGCCATTTCGCCATAGGTGGCCTTGCGCCCGTTGGGGCCGAGCAGCATGCCGTTCTCGGCCTTCACTTGCGCCGCCGGCACGCTCCACTTCTGCGCCGCGGCGGTGATGAGCATTTCGCGCACCTGCGCGCCGGCCAGGCGCAGTTTTTCCCAGCCCTCGCGCACTGACGTGGAGCCGCCGGTGAGCTGCAAACCGTAGATCAAGGCGTTGCCATAAGCCTTGCCGGGCGGGGCGAACGCCACCTTGACGCTTTGGATGTCAACGTTCAGCTCTTCCGCCACCAGCATGGGCATGGAGGTGTAGACACCTTGGCCCATTTCGGCGCGCGCCGAAATCAGCGTGATGGTGTTGTCGTCGGCAATATGCACCCAGGCATTGGGCGTGTGCACCAGGCCGGCGGCCTGTGCCGGGCCGGCCAACGGCAGCGCCAGACCGACCATCAAGCCGCCACCGAAGGCGGCCGAGGTCTGCATGAAACCGCGGCGTGAAACGGCGGTGTCGGGGGTGTCGGGGGTGTCGGTACTTGTGGTGTCAGACATGGCGGGCTCCTTATGCGCGGCGCATTTCGGCGGCTGCGGTCTTGATGGCAGCGCGAACGCGCACATAGGTGCCACAGCGGCACAGGTTGCCGGCCATGGCGGCGTCGATCTCGGCGTCGTTCGGGTTCTTGTTGGTGCTGAGCAGCGCCTGCGCGCTCATCAACTGACCGCTCTGGCAGTAGCCGCATTGCGGCACATCGTGCGCGATCCAGGCTTTTTGCAGCGGGTGCTTGTTGTCGGTGGACAGGCCTTCGACCGTGGCCACTGATTTGCCGGCGGCGGCCGACAGCGGCGTGGAGCAGGAACGCACCGGCTGGCCGTCTAACAGCACGGTGCAGGCGCCGCACAGCGCCGCGCCGCAGCCGAACTTGGTGCCGGCCAGGCCGACTTCGTCGCGGATCACCCACAGCAGCGGGGTGTCGTCTTCAGATTGCACGGTCACCGCGCGGCCATTGACTTTCAAACTGGTTGCCAAGTTCACCTCCATCGAGTTCGGGGATAACGGGGCCAGGCCCCGCATGCACACCGGGTTAGGGGCGACGCCCCAATTTACAGCGGCGCATGGTGCAGGCACACCAGGGTCGCGTCAACGAAGGGAAGACCCGCAGTCCGGTCTGGCCGAATAGCCCAAATTGGCGCAATCGCACAGCGGCCCCGTGGAGGGCGGCGACGCCTGGACAAGAATCAGCCGCATGCCGCCTGCGCTGTTGCTTGTTGAAGACGACCCGGCCATCGCCCGCACCGTGGTGTATGCCCTACAACGCGAGGGCTTTAAGGTCGAGCATGTGCTGCTGCTGGGTGCGCTCGGCGCGCCGGGATCACCGGGTCGGCCATGAGGCTCGGCCTGCGCCTGCTTTTCGGGTTTTTCGTCATCGCCGGCATCGCTGCCTTCTTTGTCCTGCGCGTGTTTGTGTTGGAGGTGCGGCCCAGCGTGCGCGAGGTGATGGAAGACATGTTGGTGGACACCGCCAACATCCTGGCCGAACTGGCACGCGCTGACTTGCGCAGCATGCCGAGCGGCGGCACGCTGGCCGGCACCGCCTTTGCGCTTGCCGTGCAGGAATACGCCGTGCGCCCGGTGCAAGCGCGTATCCGCGAGCTGAACAAACAGACGCTGGACTACCGCGTGGTCGTGACCGACGCCACCGGCCGCGTCGTCTTCGACTCGGGTTCACCGGGCAGCCCGGGCGGCCCCAACGCCATCACCAGTGCCGTCGGCCAGGACTATTCGCGCTGGCGCGACGTGGCGCTCACGCTGCAAGGCCAATACGGTGCGCGCACCACGCGCGAGGTCTCGACAGACGGGCAAAGTACCGTGCTGGTGGTGGCCGCGCCGGTGCGCGACGGCACGGCGCTGATCGGCGTGCTCAGCGTGGCCAAGCCGATGAGCACGGTGCAGAAGTTCGTCGACCGTGCGGAGCGGCACATCCTGGCGCAAGGCGCCTGGCTGCTGGCACTGTCTTTGGCCGTGGGCGTGGCCGTCACGCTGTGGAAGGTGTGGCAGGTGCGGCGGCTGCGCAACTATGCGCAACAGGTGCAGTTTGGCGAGCGTGTGGCGCCGCCCAAGATGCCGGGTGAGCTGGGCGAGTTGGCGCAGGCCATGGACAACATGCGCGAACGCCTGCAAGACCATCGCCACCTCGAAAACACCGTGCGCGCGCTGACGCATGAACTGAAGAGCCCGATGGCCGCGATTGCGGGCGCGGCGGAGCTGCTGCACGACGAGCTGCCCGCCCGCGACCGCGAAGCCTTTGCCTTGCAGATCACGGCCCAGGTGCAACGCCAGCGCGAACTGGTGGAGCGGCTGCTGGAGCTTTCAAAGCTCGAACACCGGCGCGTGCTCGAACACAGCCGGCGGCTCGATTTGGGCGAACTGGTTGACGCGGTGTTGCAGCGCGCGCAGGCGCCACTGCACCAGCGCGCAGGCGCCACTGCACCAGCGCGGCCTGCGCGTGCTGTGGCAGCAGCGCGAGGCCGCGCCGATCCAGGCCGAGCCCGAACTGCTGGAGCTGGCCGTGGCCAATGTGCTGAACAACGCCATCGCCTTCTCACCTGCCGGCGCCACGTTGGAGCTGAGCGTGCGCGGCCAAGGCCAGCACGCGGTGTTCAGCTTGCGCGACCATGGCCCCGGCGTGCCGGCTTATGCACTGCCGCGCCTGGGTGAACGCTTCTTTTCCACGCCACGGCCGGCCGGCCCCGGCCAGGCCAGCAGCAAGGGCAGCGGCCTGGGCCTGGCCGTCGTGCGTGAAGTCATGGCCTTGCACGCCGGGCAGCTTGAACTCGAGCCGGCCATGCCGGGCCTGACCGTGCGACTGCTGCTGCCGCTGGCGCCGGCCTGACTTCACCGCCACTTCACAAACTTCACCGTGCCCTCACGGCGGCCACCCAGCATGGCCGCCGACACCAACAAACGTTGAGGCAACAACATGAAGTCAGCATTTCGGGACAAGGCATTCGCCTTGGTGGGGGTGATCGCGGCCTTGCTCATCGGCTTGAGTGCGGTCGACGGCCTGGTCAACGAACGGCGCGCGCGCCAGCTCGAAGCCCAGGCCTCGGTGGCTGATGCGCTGGCCGGCGCGCAAACCTTGCAAGGCCCGATGCTGCGGCGCCAGTGCAGCGAAACCTGGGAGCGCGAAGAACTGGTTGATAAAACGAGCAAGCTGGTGGCGCAGCGGCGCGATTTCACGCTCACCGCCTGGCCGGCCAGCGTCGACGTGCAAGCCACCGTGGGCATCGAGCCGCGGCACCGCGGCCTGTTCAAGATCAACAGCTATCTCGCTAACATGCAGATGCAGGCGACGTGGCCCGAGCTGCTCGCCTTGCAGGGCACAGCGCAACACAAGGGCGGCCGGGTGCGTTGCGAGCCGGTGCAGCTGTCGCTGACGCTGAGCGATGCGCGCGGCATCCGCAGCGCCAGCGTGCAACAAGCCGGCACGGCCCTGGCACTGCGCCCGGGCAGCCTGCTGAAGAAAGGCGCGAGCGGCTTTCAAGCCGAGTTGGCTGCCCACAAAGAAGGCGAACCGCTGCGCCTGCGCTTGGCGCTGGAACTGGCCGGCACGCAGCAATTTGCCTGGGTGCCGGTGGGTGGCCAAACTCGGGTCAAGCTCGCGTCGAACTGGCCCCACCCCTCATTCACCGGCCGCTACCTGCCCACGCAGCGCGAGGTCTCGGCGCAGGGCTTTTATGCGCTGTGGCAGGTGAACGCCCTGGCCAGCGGTTGCGAGCCGGCCAAGGCCGAGGCCGCGGGTTGCGCCGAGCAGTTCGGCGTGAGCTTCATCGACCCCGTGAACGCCTACAGCCTGAGCGACCGCGCGCTCAAATACGGCGTGCTGTTCATCGCACTGAGCTTCATTGCCGTGGGCCTGGTTGAGGTGCTCCATGGAGAACCTTCGCGCTACGCGGTCCGGTACTCGCCCTTGGGGCGGCCCGGCGGGCTCAAACGGCTGCGTGTGCACCCCATGCAGTACCTGCTGGTGGGCTGCGCGCTGGTGGTGTTTTTCATGCTCCTGCTCAGCCTGTCTGAACACCTGCCCTTTGCCCAGGCCTACCTGTGCGCCGCCGGCGCCTGCACCGCGCTGTTGACTTTTTACGGCAACCATGTGCTGGCGGGCTGGCGCGCGGGCCTGGCCTTTGGCGCCGGCATCGGGCTGCTTTACGCGGCGCTGTATGCCCTGCTGCAACTGGAGCCAACCGCACTGGTGATGGGTGCGCTGCTGTTGTTTGCGGTGCTCTGCGCGGTGATCGAGGCCACGCGCAAGCTGGACTGGTATGGCCTGGGCGCGCCGGCGCCGCAACCCGCGGCGGCGCCCGGCGCGTGAGGCGCGCGCGCAGGCCGACAATGGCGCCCCGTTCCCCACAGGCGTGACGACCATGGCGCTGTTGATCCTCGGGCTGCTGTTGTTCCTGGGCGTGCACTCGGTGCGCATCGTGGCCGATGGCTGGCGCAGCGCGCAACTTGCGCAGCGCGGTGAAGGCGTCTGGAAAGGCCTGTACACCGTGGCCGCGCTGGCGGGCTTGGCGCTCATCATTTGGGGCTACGGCCAGGCGCGCCAGGCCCCGGTAGTGCTGTGGGCCGCGCTGCCGTGGGCGCGGCACCTGGCCGCGCTGTTGATGCTGCTGGCCTTCGTGTTGCTGGCCGCGGCCTACGTGCCGCGCAACGCCATCAAGGCCAGGCTGCACCACCCCATGGTGCTGGCCACCAAAACCTGGGCCGTGGCGCACTTGCTGGCCAACAACACCTTGGCCGATGTGCTGTTGTTCGGCAGCTTCTTGCTTTGGGCGGCGTTCAGCTTTCGCGCCGCGCGGCAGCGTGACCGTGTTGCCGGCACGGTCTACCCACCTGGCACGCTGGCTGGCACGGTGATGGCGCTGCTGGCCGGTGGGCTGGCCTACGCGCTGTTCGTCTTGTGGGCCCACCAGGCGCTGTTCGGCGTGACGCCGATGTGAGCCTCAAGCCGCCGCACGACGCTTCAACCAGCGCATCAAGGCGCCGAGCACAGGCAGCTTTTCATACAGCTCTTCGGCCGCGTCCCAGTAGTCGCGGTGCAGCGCGATCAGGCCCTGCTCGTCCAGCTTCAAATGCGTGGCGCCATGGATGCGCTGAGCCTGGCCCGGCGAGCGCGCCATGGCAAAGTGAAAGTCCCAGGTCAGGAAGGCGTCGTCGCCTTGCGCCACCACGTTCAGCACCTTGAAGTGCGGCTGCACCAGGGTGGCGAACATGTGGCGGTAGACCTCGGTGATGGCCGGCACGCCGGTCACGTCACGAAACGGGTCTTTGAAGCGCGCGTTGGCGTGATAGTGGCGGCCCAGGTTGGGCAGGTCTTCGGCTTGCAGCGTTTCAAAAAACACCACCACCTCGCGCCAAGGTGTCATCAACATCATCAGCCTCCAGTGACGCGCCGCACGGCGCTGAAGTACATCACATCGGGCAACAGGCGCAGCGCCTTGAGCCACCAGGTGAAGCGGTGCGGGAAGTGGGTTTCGAAGCGCCCGGCCGCCCAGCCATCCACCATGGCCTGCGCCGCAAACGCCGGGCTCACCATGGCCGGCATGTGAAAGCCGTTGTTGTGCGTCAGCGGCGTGTCCACGAAGCCAGGGTTGATGAGCGACACGCCCAGGCCCAGCGGGTGCAGGTCGAGGTACAGGTTTTCAGCCAGGTTGATGAGCGCGGCCTTGGTGGGGCCGTAGGCCAGCGAACGCGGCAGCCCGCGGTAGCCGGCCACGCTTGAAACGATGCTCAGGTGCCCGCCATGGCCGGCCGCGCCTTGCGCCAGCAACTGCGGCAGCACGGCGTCCAGCAGCACCAGCGCGCCGGCCACATTCACCTCCTGGTGGCGCAGCGCCACGTCGAGGTCGAACGACGTGGCGCGCATCGGCGCATAGGTGCCGGCGCTGAACAGCACCAGGTCGATGCGCCCGTGCTGCGCCACGATGTGCGCCACGGCCGCGCGCATGGCGGCTGGGTCGGTGGCGTCCAGCGGCAAGGCTTCGCTGCCCGGGTGTTCTTGCTCGAACTGGCGCAGGGCGCCCACGCTGCGCGCCGACACCACCACCCTGGCACCCAGGGCATGCAGCCGCGCTGCCGTGGC
Organism: Burkholderiales bacterium; assembly: GCA_031418595.1. Lineage (GTDB taxonomy): Bacteria > Pseudomonadota > Gammaproteobacteria > Burkholderiales > Burkholderiaceae_C > Rubrivivax. The sequence goes on along the minus strand of JANOXU010000168.1, from coordinate 19,171 downwards.
GCGCCCGATGCCGCTGGAAGCACCCACCAGCCACACCGTGCGGCCGGCCCATGCCTTGATGCGAGGGTTGAGCGACATGGCCGGCGTCAGAGGCGCTGAAAGGCGATGGTGACTTCGCCCAGCCGGATGCCGAACTTGCTCAGCGCGGCCTTGTTCAGCAGCACGCGCTCGTTCATCAAGAACATCCAGTCGTCGAAGTCGACCTCATAGACGCTGCCGCCCACCGGCAGGCGCAAGGTGTAGCGCCAGTTCAGCGCGTTGCCGGCGGCCTGGCCTTGCGCTTCACCCACCACGTCGTCGGCGCGGCCGCTGTAGCGGCCCTGGCCGTGGTCAACCAGGTGCCACACGCGGGTTTCGGTCTGGCCGTCGCTGTAAGTGAATCGTTCCGTTAGCGTGCCCGCCGCGCCGGCCCAGCTTGCACTCATCGCCACGCTGAAGCGCCGCTGCACCTTGCCGGCACGGTCGGTGAACAAGCCGTGGGCCACGAGTTCACCGTCGAAGTACTGGCGCAGGTTGAGCACCGGGGTCTGGGCGGCGTAATCTTGCGGCGTGGGCGCGCTGGCGCAGCCCGCGATGGCCGCTGCACAGGTCAGCAGCAGGCAGGCCAGATGGCGGACAAGTCGAGTCTTCATGCGGCCGCACTCCTGATCCAAAGCCGATACCAAAGCGCTGCGGCCACGAGCTTCAAAGCACAGGGCAGCAAGGCGTACGACAAGCTCAATGCCAGCAGCCCGTGGGCGCTGCGCTCGCCGGGCACATAGCCCAGCATGGCCAACAAGGGCAGCGCGGCGCCGGCGGCGAGCGCCAGGTTGAGCTTGGTGGCGAAGTTCCACCAGCCGAAGTACGCACCCTCGTGCTGGCCGCCGTGGCCGGCCTGGCGGATCACGCCGGCCAGCAGCGCGGCCGGCAACACCAGGTCGGCGCCCAAGGCCACACCGCTGGCCAGGCACACCGCCAGGTACGCGGCCAAGTCGCCCGGGCCCAGCGCGGCAGCGCCGACGAAGCTCAGCACCGCCAGGCCCATGCCCACCAGCCAGGCCCGCGCCAGGCCAATGCGGGCCACCGCGCGCAACCACAGCGGCATCGACAAGGCCGCAGCAGCAAAGTAGCTGCCCAGGAACACCGGCTCCCAGACCGGGGCTTGCAAGCGGTCGCGGATGAAGAACAGCACCAAGGTGGCCGGCACCGCGCTGGCCATGCCGTTCACCAGGTACACCGCCAGCAGCACGCGAAAGCGTGCCGTGCGCAAGGGGCTGGCGCGCACGGCCAGCATGCGCGGCGGGCGGCGCGGCCTGGGCGCACGCCAGAGCATGGCCAATGCCAACACCAACGCAACGGCCAGCACCGCCGTGGTGGCCGGCAAGCCGGCCAGTGAGGGCAAGGCACTGGCCACCAGCACACCCGCCAGCGCCGCCGCTTCGCGCCACGACACGATGCGCGCGCGCTGCGACTCGTCGCCCCCCAGCCGCGCGCCCCAGGCTTGGTGCGCGATGCTCAGCACGCTGTAGGCCAGGGTGGTGAGCAGCAACGCCACGCCGCACCACAGCCACAGCGCAGCACCGTCTTGCACCAGCGGCGCGAACAAGGCCCAGAAGCTCAGCGCCAGCACCGCCGCCGCGGCGGCCATCACGCGCAGCGCGTGGCTGGCGGCGCGGTCAAACAAACGATCCAGCGCGCGGCCCAACCAGGGGTCGACCACCGCGTCCAGCAGCCGGGCGGCCAACAACAACGCGCCCAGCCCGGCCAGCGGCAGGCCGAAGCGAGTGGCATAGTGGTGCGGCATCACCACGTACAGCGGCAGCGCGGCAAAGGCCAGCGGCAGGCCGAGCGCGCCATAAGCCAGAGCGGAGTTCATGCGGGGTTCATGGCAGGCCCAGCAGCGCGTGGCGCAAGGCTGGCTGCGACGTGTGCGGCGCCAGCCAGATGCCGAAGAACAGGCGGGTGAATTCGGCGTCAGCCAGCTCACCTCGAACGTTGCCATTGACGTAGAAGCGCGCGGCTTCGCCGGGCCGCTGCACGCCGGTGATGCGGTCGCCCGGCTGCACGTCGGGAAACAACCGCGTCATGGCGACCAGCCAGCGTTCGGCCTGCTCGGGGGCGATGGCGCCGCCACGCTGCATTTCTTGCAGCGAACGCTGCGCGATGCGCTGGCCCGACAAGGCTCGCGCATAGACGATCTCGAGCGCCAACGGCGCACGCGGCCAGTCCGACGCCGCAAGCGCCGGCAGGGGCGTCCACAAGTGAATGTCGTAGACCGCCAAGCCCAGAAAGCGCAGCCGGCCCTGCCCGTGCAGGCGGGGCGCTGGCCATTCCAGCGCCAACTCCGGCGGCGCGGCGCGCTCGCCTTGCGCGGCAACCCAGGGTGGCGTCACAGCGGCACACAACGCGGCTGCACACAAGCGCCGCCGCGCCGGCCCGCGCTCACTGGAGTACCTTCGTGCTGCGCACTCCGGTATTCGCCCTTGGGGCTGAGCCCGGACGCAGGCAGCCCCTGCGGGCTGCCTGCCGCCTGGCGAAGGCCATCGGCCTGTGGCCGATGGCGGCCCGGCGAGCTCAGGCGCGCTGCAAGGTGAACTGGATGACATCGGTGTCGCCCTGCATGAACGCGGCTTCGCAATAGGCGAGGTAGAAGTCCCAAGTGCGGATGAATCGGGTGTCGAATTTTTTCAACGCCCTCACCTGCGCTTGTTCAGCCAGGAAACGTTCACGCCAGCGGCGCAGCGTTTCGGCGTAATCGGCGCCGAAGGCCAACTCATCCACAACCTGCAACCCGGCACGCGCAGCCGCGGCGCGAAAGACACTCGGGCTGGGCAGCATGCCGCCGGGGAAGATGTATTGCTGGATGAAGTCGCTGCCGCGGGCGTAGCGCTCGAACAGGTCGTCGCGGATCACGATGCTCTGGATGCAGGCGCGGCCACCCGGCTTGAGCAGGCGGTGCACGGCGGCAAAGTAGCCGGGCCAGTAGGCGCGGCCCACGGCTTCAAACATTTCGATCGACACCACGGCATCGAACGGCTCGTCGCGCAGGTCGCGGTAGTCCTGCAGCCGCAAGTCGGCCTGCACGCCGACGCCCGCTAAGCGTGCGCTGGCCCAGGCCAGTTGCTCGGCAGACAAGGTGATGCCGGTGACGCTTGCACCGGCTTCCTGGCTGGCGAGTTCAGCCAGCCCACCCCAACCACAGCCGATCTCCAGCAGCCGCTGCCCGCGACGCACACCGCAGGCCAGCAAGGCGCGGCGCATCTTGTTGGCTTGGGCCGCCACCAGGGCTTGCGTCATGTCGCCCGCAAACCAGGCGCTGGAATAGTTCAGGCCCTCATCCAGCCACAGGCGGTAGAAGTCGTTGCCCAGGTCGTAGTGGGCGTGGATGTTGCGCCGGCTGCCGGCGCGCGAATTGCGGCGCAGGGCATGGCGCAGCCGGTGCAGCCAAGCACCTACGCGCCCGCCATGGATTAACCGTTCAAGTGCGCCACGGTTGGCCACCAACAGGCGCAACAACGCCGGCAGGTCGGGCGTGCTCCATTGGCCCTGGATGTAGCTTTCAGCAAAGCCGATGTCGCCGTGCCGCATGACCGGCGCGAACATCGCCGCATCGTGAATGTGCAACTGGGCCATGCTGTCGGTGCTGCTTGCGTGGCCAAAGCGCAAAGTCTGGCCATCGGGCAAGCGCAGTTCAAGCTGGCCGTAGCGCAGCCCGCGCAATGCCCGCAACGCCAGGCTGGAGCCGAAAGGCAGTGCGGTGGCGGCAGGCAAGTCGTGCGTCATGCCGCTGCGCGCCGGTGCGGCCACGCAGACTGATGTGTTGGTTCGAGCGTTCATGGGTTGGTGTCGTGCGCATGGCGCGCGTGGCTGGCGTGACTGATGGCCGCCGCAGGCGGCGCCGGGTTGCTGAACCAGGGCACGCCGCGCCACCACAGGCGCAAGGCCTGCCAATGAATGCGGGCATAGATGGCGAGCGACTGCCCGGGCAGCGCCGCAAAGGCGCGCCACAGCGCGGCGCGCGTGAGCGGCTGCAACTGGCCCGACTGGCTGGTGCCCAGCAGCAGGCCTTGGTCGTCGTGATGGTCGATGCGCGCCACCAGTTGCGCCCCCGCGGCCAAGCCGCTGCGGCTGCGCATGAAGCGAAACCGGTAATGGCCCTGCACGGCGCAAAAGGGCGAGACATGCAGCAGCTTGCGTGCCACCGCTTCGCGGCCCCAGGCCGCATGCGGCGGCGCCACCAGGTAGCAGTGGCGCTGGCCGAAGGTGTTGTTGACCTCGACCACCACCGCGGCCAGCGTGGCATCGGCGCGTTCGCAGTACCAGAAGCTCACCGGCTTGAAGACCCAGCCGAAGACGCGCGGAAAACACTGCAACCAGATCTCGCCATCAGCCTCATGCACGCCTTCGCGTTGCAGCAACTGTTCTAACCAGGCCAGGCAGTCGCCGCCGCCCACGCCATGGTCGCGGTCATGAAAGCTCACCCACGCGGCGCGGTTGCGCGCCAACAGGCCCGGCCCGTGCGCGCGCAAGCTGCGCAGCGGCAGCAACAAGAAATGTGCGGGGTAGGCAAAGCGGTGCAGCAGCGGGCGCATGCGGGCGTGGCGCACGATGCCGCGGCCCAGCAAGGCGGTGTGCGTGGGGGTGGCTGCCATCACGCCACGCGGCGCAGCACGGTGCGGCCAGGCTGGGGCTGCGACCAGCGTTCACGCAACGCCTGCGCAACGGCCAGGCCGCTGGCCAGGCCGTCTTCATGAAAGCCATGGCCGGCCCAGGCGCCGCAAAACCAACGGCTGTGCCGGCCCTGAATGGCGCCCAGCCGGGCCTGCGCCGCCAATGCCGCGGCATCGAACACCGGGTGCGCGACCTGGTATTCGCCGTGCACCGTTTCCGGCCGCGGCTCACGCCTGGGGTTGAGCGACACCAGCACGGGCTGGGTAAACGGCAGCGGCTGCAGGCGGTTGATCAGGTAGTGCAGGCAGACATCGGGCGCGTCTGCTTGCGCGCCCTGCCCGGGTGCCGAGCCCTCGTAGTTCCAGGCCGCCCAGGCCAGCGGCCGGCGCGGCAGCAGCGAGGCATCGGTGTGCAGCACGGCGCGGTTGTTGCGGTAGCGAATGGCGCCCAGCACCTGCTGCTCGGCCACGCTCGGGCGGGCCAGCAGGGCCAGGGCCTGGTCGCTGTGGCAGGCCAGCACGACGGCATCGAACCATTCCACACCGTGGTCGCTGGTGACCGAGGCGCCGACCTCATCAACACCATGGTCCACCCGGCGCACCGGCGTGTGCAGCCGGGTGTGCGCCAGCCCGTGGACGATGCGCCGCACGTACTGCCGCGAGCCACCCACCACGGTGCGCCAGGGCGGGCGCTGGCTCACTTGCAGCAGGCCGTGGTTGTGGCAAAACGCCAGCAGGCTGCGCAGCGGGTAATGCTGCATCTGCTCGGGCGCGCACGACCAGATGCACGCCACCATGGGCATGAAGTAGCCCGTGCGGAACAGCTCGCTGTAGCCGCGCGCTTGCAGGAATTCGCCCACCGTGTGCTCACGGCAGGGCGCGCCCAGGGCGATGGCGCGGGCCTGCGCATTGAAGCGGGCGATTTCGCTCAACATGCGCCAGAACGCCGGGCGCGCCAGGTTGGCACGCTGCGCGAAAACACTGTTCAGGCTGCTGCCGCACCACTCGAAGCCGCTGGCCGGCCATTGCACCGAGAACGACATGTCTGACGGCGCAGTGGCCACGCCGAGTTCAGCGAATAGCGCGATCAGCTTGGGGTAGGTGCGCTCATTGAAGACCAAGAAGCCGGTGTCCACGCCATGGCTCACGCCGCCCAGGGAGACGTCGACAGTGTGCGCATGGCCACCAAAGTGGCCACCGGCTTCAAACAGCGTCACATCGGCATGCTGGCGCAGGCTGTGCGCCACGGCCAGCCCGGCGATGCCGGCCCCCACCACCGCCACGCGCCTCATGACCATGCCGGCCCCGGCGGCCGACACCGTGGCTCTGACGCGAAAGAAACTGGATGGCCCATGACGTGACTATACAGTCTATATAGTGACTGCGCAGTTCACGTATGAGACAACAGGGTCTTCGCCGCGGCGCCGCCGCGGCGCTCAGCGCGCCGCCAGGCCGTTGAAGCAGGTGGTGGTGATGAGCTCGACGATCTGCTCGTCGCTGTGTGCGCCGCTGGCTTTGAGCAAGCCCAGCACGGGGTCGCAGGCGCGGGCGAACACGGTGTACAGCACCAGCTCGGGCGGCAGCTTGCGATCCAGCGTGCCCTTCTTCTGCGCCGCCGTGATCCACCCACCCAGGTGTTCGCTGACCAGCATGAGCAAGTCGAGATAGGCCTTGTTCTGCGACAACGCCGCACGCAGCGCCGAGTTCTGCGCCGGCAGGCTGGGCATGGCGCCGGCCAGTTGCAGCTGCAAGGCCCAGCGCACCACCGCCTTGAGTTGATCCAGCGGCGCGGCCTTGGGCTGGGCGGCCAGTGTCTCGATGACATCGAGCCCGCGTTGCAGCGCGCGCACCATGGCGGCGGCGGCCAGCGCCTCTTTCGACGGGAAGTGCTTGTACAAGCTGGCCTTGGCGATGCCGACATCGGCCGCCACCTCGTCGACCGTCATGGCGTCGTAGCCCTTTTCGGCCAACAGCCGATTCACCGACTCGACGATGGCGTCTTCACGCACCTGCAAGACTTGCTGTTTGAACGAGGCACGCACCATGCTGGGAATTCTAAGTACCCCGTTTCACGACGCGCGCACGAATGAATTCATGAGAAATCATGACGCCGGCCGCTGCCTTGGCTTGGACTACCCGCACTGCCCCACGTACCCGCAAGCGGTGCAGAAGTCGCAGCCGTCGCGGTGGATCAGCGTGGCGTTGCCGCATTCAGGGCAACGGCTGCCGGGCAGGGTCTTGGGTGCGCCTTCCACCCCGCCCGCTGGGCCTTGCAGCAAGCCCAGCTCGTGCAGCGGCAGGCCTTCCTCATTCAGCACGCCGAGCATGGCGTAGCGGTGAATGACCAACCGCGCCACATAGGCCACCGTGCTGGGCCACATTTGCTGGCGCCGCTCGCCCGGCACCGGCGCCATGAACTGCGCCAGCGGCTCGCCCACGTTGAGCAGCTTGCGCAGCTTCATGCCGATCCAGGCCGGGTCGTGCACGCGCATGTCCAGCGACAGCGCGCGCGCCAGGCCGTCGAGCGCGCGCGGGTAGTTGCCGGAAAAGCCCATGGCGCAGGGCCGCGTGATGGTGCTGCCCGGTTTGCTCGTGTCGGGTGCGGGCAAGCTCACCTCCTTGAGCGTGACGGTGAACTCCTCGTGCGCGGCCGGGTTGCTCACGTCCACCGCCCAGGCCAACGTTCCAGATGAGTCTGTGCGGGGTTCTTCCACGCTGAACATGGCGTCGAGCACGGGCGTGGCCGCCGCCGCGTCGGCAAAGGTGCCGAGCTGCTCGCAGCGCCAGCGGATCACCGCCGCCGTGGCCGCCACCACGCCGGGGAACAAGCGGCGCTGGCCGTGCGGCGGGAACGGCATTTCGAAGGCGCGCTCCTCGGCCACGGTGGCCAGGGCGTCGAGCTTGAGCTTGAGCCACTGCGCATCGTTCACCCGCATGTCCATCGACAAGGTCTTGGCCAGCGCGGCCAGGCCACGCGGCTGCTCGGCGCCGTTGACCCACACTTCAAACGGCAGGGTGCGGCCGAACAGCCCGGCATCCGGCCCGGGCTCGCCCGGCAACTCGCCCACGAACAGCGCAAATTCGCCGTGCGGGTGCTGGATCATGAAGCTCCAGGCCGGGTTGCCCGATGGCATCTCGGGCCGGCTTGGCCAGCGCAACGAGGTGAGCACCGCGGCGGGCAGGCGCTTGAGCAGCAAGCGCTGGTTGGCTTCATCCGTTTTCAACGGCGCGGGCTGCACGGCCGGCGTGTCGACACTCAGCACCGAGCCCAGCACGGCGTTGGGCCGGTAGGTGGCCAGGCCCTTCAGGCCGGCGTTCCAGGCCTGCATGTACAGGTCCTTGAATTCGGCATAGGGGTAGTCTTCTGGAACGTTAACCGTCTTGCTGATGGCGGTGTCCACATACGGCGCCACCGCCGCCACCATGGCGGCGTGCTGGGTGGCGCTCAATTCCAGGGCATTGACGAAGGCCGGCGGCAGCGGCGCGTGTTCACCGTGCAGGTGGCGGTACAGCCGCCAGGCATGGTCTTGCACCGCGTATTCCTTGAAGCCGCCCTCGGGCAGGCGCTTCTTGCGCGTGTAGCTCCAACTGAACGCCGGCTCGATGCCATTGCTGGCGTTGTCGGCAAAGGCCAGGCTGATGGTGCCGGTGGGCGCGATGCTCAGCAGGTGCGAGTTGCGTATGCCGTGGGCACGGATGCGCTCTTTCAGCTCGGCTGGCAGGCGGCTGGCGAAGCTGCCGCCACTCAAGAACAAGTCGGCGTTGAACAGCGGGAAGGCGCCGCGCTCGCGCGCCAAGTCAACTGAAGCGTTGTAGGCCGCGTCGCGCATCACCTCGGCGATGCGCCGCGCCTGTTCGCGCGCGGCAGGCTCACCGTAGTGCAGGTTCAGCATCACCAGCGCATCGCCCAGGCCGGTGAAGCCCAGGCCGATGCGCCGCTTGGCCCGCATTTCGGCGTGTTGCTGCGGCAAGGGCCAGACCGTCACATCGAGCACGTTGTCGAGCATGCGCGTGGCCAGGACGGCCACTTCGGCGAAGACCGCTTCATCGAAGGTGGCGTCGGCCGCGAAGGGCCTGCGCACGAAGCGGGTGAGGTCGATGCTGCCCAGGCAGCAGCAGCCGTAGGCGGGCAGAGGTTGCTCGCCGCAGTTGGAAACGTAGAGGCCATTCGCATCGAAGGCATGAACCTGGTCGATGGTCACGTCGTACACCGGCTCGTCGCCTTCAGGCACGCGGCTTTGCACCCGTGCCGTGAAGCGTTCACGGTTCAGTGCGCGCTGGTAGTTGGCCAACGCCTGCTCCAAGCGGCGGGCCTTGGCATCGTCCTCAAAGCCCACTCGTTGCGCAAAGCCAGCCAGGTTGGCGCCGCTGACCACCAGCTCATGCACGGGCTGCTGCGGGTACTCGCGTTGGCCACCCTTGCCATCGGGCATCAGCTTCAAGCCGCCCGGGTGGCGTTCGCGGTAAATCGTGCTGGCCACACCCAGGCGCAGCAACATGCGTTGCGCAGCTTCCAACAGCTTCGTGTCGGATTGGGTCAGGCGCACGCTCACGCCCTTTTCCTGCGAACCTTGCACCGAACCATCGGCGTCGAACAGGCCGCGCAGCAGGCCGCGGCAAAACGCCGATGAGGCCCGCTCCATGGCTGGGGTGATGGACTTGCGCCCCGGCGCCGCACCGAGCTCAAGCGCCAGGGTTCTCAAAGCGCCTAACGAAAGACGAAACTCACCGCGCCCGGCCACGCCACGCTGCCAGCCGCGGAAGTCACTGCGATGCGGCAACGCCATGGCTGCACGCTCGGCGGCACGCATGATGCCGCTGGCGCTGTGTTCCTGAACCGGCGCCCCGCCGCTCACGTCACGCAGCTCGGGTGCCCAGACCGAGAGCACGGCCTTGTCGTGCTTCAGCACGCCATCACCGATCAGCAGACCGATCAGATAGCCCTGTTCGGCGCTGTGCTCACCGGCCCATTCTTCGGCGCCGCGGTGGTCATGCAGCACGATCTCGTCGCCCGCCTGCAAATCACCGGCCTTGGCCCATTCGGTTTCGAGCACGTTCGCAGTCTTGCGGCTCACGCGGCGCACCGGGTGGTCAGCCGTCAGGCGCAGGCTGTGGCCTTCAACGGTTTGCAAACGCAGAACCGGCTTGCTGCCGGTGGCGAAGAATCCGTTTGAAAGACTGCGCCAGGCACGGCCATCGACCATGGCGAAAAAGGGCCGGCCCACCAGTTCATGAACCTGGCGCGGCCCGTCGCTGGTTTGCACCCAGGTGTCGGCCGTCACACAGGGGTTGGTCGCCTGGATGCTTTCGCAATAGTGCAGGTTGTTGTCTTGGTTGATGCGGTCCAGGAACAGCACGCCGGGCTCGGCATGGTCATAGGTTGAACGCATGATCTGTTCCCACAGCTCGCGCGCACGCAAGCTGCGGTAAACCCATTGGCCGTCAGCCCGCTGGAAGGCACCGGCAGCGCGCGTCTCGGGGCTGGGCGCGGCGCGATGCACAAGCTCGAACTCGGCGTCTTCTTGCACCGCGCGCATGAAGCCATCGGTGATGCCCACCGAGATATTGAAGTTGGCCAGGTCGCCAGCGTCTTTGGCGTGGATGAAGGCTTCCACATCGGGGTGGTCGCAGCGCAGCACGCCCATTTGCGCGCCGCGCCGGCTGCCGGCGGATTCCACCGTTTCACACGAGCGGTCGAACACGCGCATGTAGCTCAGCGGGCCCGAGGCCTGGCTGCGCGTGGCCGCCACCCAGGCGCCACGCGGGCGGATGCGCGAAAAGTCGTAGCCCACGCCGCCGCCGCGGCGCATGGTTTCGGCGGCTTCGCTTAAAGCGGTGTAGATGCCGGGGTGGCCGTCTTCGGGCTGCGAGATGGAATCGCCCACCGGCTGCACAAAGCAGTTGATGAGCGTGGCAGTGAGGTCGGTGCCGGCGGCGGAGTTGATGCGCCCGGCCGGAATGAAGCCGTGCGCCATGGCCCATGCGAACCTGGCTTCCCAGGCCGCACGCTGCACCGGTTCTTCCACCGCGGCCAGCGCACGGGCCACGCGCGCCTGCACGTCGGCCACGCTGCGTTCATCACCCTTGGCGTACTTTTCTTCCAGCACCTCGCGGCTGATGGTTTGCTCAGGCAGGTTGGCAAGGGTTTGATCGGGCTTGGTTTCGGCTTGCATGACACGGCTCTTCGGGTGCGGGCCAGCCACGATACACCTGTTCAAAACCACAGTGCTTGGCAGGCGTTCAAGACTTGCGCATTCGCCGCCAACGCCACACCAAGTAGCAAACGATGCTCAGGTTGAGCAGGTTCCAGGCAATGCCGTTGATGAAGGCGGCGCGGTACGAGCCCGTGGCGTCGAAGATCGCGCCAGACATCCAGCCACCCAGCGCCATGCCCAGCAGCGTGGCCATCAACACCGTGCCCACGCGCGCGCCGGCTTCTTTTGGCGTGAAATGCTCGCGCACGATCAGGGCGTAGCTGGGCACGATGCCGCCCTGGAACAACCCGAACATGGCCGACACCAGAAACAGCGAGACCACGCCGTCGCTGAACAGAAACATCACCAGCGCCAGGCCCTGCAACACGGACCCTAACAGCAGGGTGCGCAGGCCGCCGATGTGATCTGAAATCCAGCCCGACAGCAGCCGGCTGGCCACGCCCATGCCCAGCATCACCGACAGCATCTGCGCGCCGCGGGCCGCGCCAAAGCCCAGGTCGCCGCAATAGGCCACGATGTGCACTTGCGGCATGGCCATGGCCACGCAGCAGGCCAGGCCGGCCACGCTGAGCAGGGCCTGCATCGTGCCCGGCGCCATGCCTAAAGGACGATCACTGCCCTGTGCGTTGGCCACGCCGCTCGCCACCGCCGCGGGCGGGCGCTCGCGGTACAGCAAGGCCAGCGGCACCATGGTGACCAGGCAGAACACGCCGATGCCGAAGTAGGTGGCCCGCCAGCCGCTGAGTTCAACGAAGTGCTGGATGACCGGTGGCCACACTGCACCGGCCACGTAGTTGCCGCTCATGCAGATGGCCAAAGCCATGCCGCGCCGCTGGGTGAACCACAGCGAGGTGTCGGCCACCAGCGGCGCGAAGGTGGCCGAGGTGCCCAACAAGCCCAACAACAAGCCCTGCGCGGCGATGAACCAGAACAGCGTGGGTGCGTTGGCCGCGGCGATGAAGCCCAGCCCCAGGCCGGCGCCGCCGAGCAGCAGCGGCCACATCACGCCCACGCGATCAGCCAGCTTGCCCATGACGATGCCACCCACGCCGAAGCCGATCATGGTGAGCGTGTAGGGCAGCGAGGCGTCGGCGCGATCCACGCCGAAGTCTTTCTGCACACTGGGCAGCACCACGCTGATGGCATACATGCCGCTGCCGCCCAGCGTCATCAACAACAGTGACACGCCCAGGCGCAGCCAGGCGTAGCGGGAATCGGCGGCGTGGCTCAAACCGCGGCGCTCACAGATCGGGCTGGTAGCGCGCGATCATTTCGTCGCGGGTTTCGGGCGGCGCGGTGATACCGGTGTGGTCAGCCAACATTTGCCCCGCACTGGGCAAGCAACTGCGTTCCTGCTGCGCCTGTGCAAGCCAAAGCTTGGAACGCATGAAGGCCTTGGCGCAATGCAAGTAGGCCTCTTCAACACGCAGCTCAATCACCAGCGGCGGCGTGCGTTTGCCATCGTTGAAGCTGGCGCATACGGCGGCATCGTCGTTCAACGCGGCGCGGCCATTCACGCGCAGGGTTTCGTCCACACCGGGGATCATGAACAGCAGCCCGGCGCGGCCGCTGGCGATGATGTTGCGCAGGCTATCGAGCCGCCGGTTGCCGGGTGAATCGGGCATGCGCAGCAGGTGCGCATCGACAACTTGAATGAAACCCGGCGCACCGCCGCGCGGCGAGGCATCCAACGCGCCAGCCACCGACGCTGTGGCCAACACCGCGAACGGTGAGAGCGCAATGAAGCGTGTGCAATGCCCATCCAGCGCTGCAAGCTGCTTGCGCGAGGCGCGCTCGCCGGGCGGTGGGTACAAGCGCTCGAGCGCGGCCAGGGTGTCGATCATGGGCTCATGCTAGCGCGCCAAAGCAGCGCGGCGTTGCGGCAAGATGCGTTCACCCCACCACCGAGAGAGCAGACCATGACCTACCACCACATGATCGTTGAGCAAGACGGCGCCGCTGACTGGATCACCCTGAACCGGCCCGACAGCTTGAACGCGCTCACGCCCGAATCCCTGGCTGAACTGAGTGACTACTTCGAGCGCGCGCTGACCAACCTGGCCGTGCGCGTGGTGGTGCTGCGCGGTGCCGGCCGCGCCTTTTGCGCCGGGCTGGATTTAAAGGCCGCCAGCGGCAACCTGAACCGCGACCCCGCCGCCTTGCTGCAAAGCCAGCGCAACTTCAGCGGCCTGGTGATGCGCATGCGTCGCTGCCCGCAGCCCATCATCGGCCTGATCAACGGCGCGGCGGCGGGCGGTGGTTTTTCCATCGCCCTGGGCTGCGATGTGCGCATCGCGGCCGAAGACATGAAGATGAACGCGGCCTTCATCAAGATCGGCCTGAGCGGCTGTGAAATGGGTGCCAGCTACCACCTGCCGCGCCTGGTGGGCACCTCGGTGGCGGCCGAGCTGCTGTACACCGGCCGCTTCATCGACGCGCAACGCGCGCTGCGCGTGGGCTTGGTGTCAGATGTGGTGCCGCTGGATCAACTGAAAGCCGCCGGCAAGGCCATGGCAGACGACATGCTGGCCACGTCGCCCATGGGCCTGCGCCTGACCAAGGAATGCTTCTGGGCCGCGGTGGACGGCAACGACCTGCCCAGTGTGATCGCGATGGAAGATCGCAACCAGGTGTTGGGCGTGCTGACGGGCAACCTGGAAGAAGGGATGAAAGCGTTCGTGGAAAAGCGCAAGCCGGCTTACCGGGTTTGAAATGACTTGAGGTGTCGGCGCCGGGCCACAGCAGATGAGAGGCCGAGCTGGCGTCACCGGTGGCGTCTTGCCAGCGGGCCTGCCTTGGCGCGGCGCGCTGTTGGCGCCGGTTCGGCCAGCGCAGCCGTGGGCTCGGCGGCATGGCCCGCATCCCGCAGGGCCGCGTCGATCAAGGCATCGGCCATCCACAGGGCCGTGCGCTCCACTTCGCGGTTAGGCAGGCCCCAGATGTCTTTCAAAACGATGTAGGGCTCGATGCCATAGACGACTGACAAGGCATGGTGCAGCCGGGTGCGCACGCTGGCCGGCAAGGTTGTCGCCAGCGGCGCCAGAGCGTGCTCCAAGATGCGGATGCGGTGGCCACGCCGGTAGGGCTCTTCTTCCAACAGACCGGCGCGCTCCAGTGCACCTTGCTCCAGCGACAACTGGGCGGCAGCGCGCAGTTGCGGCTCGAACTCGGTGAAGCGCGGAAAGGTGCGCACGAACAGCTCCCCCACGCGCTCGCGGCCGCTGGCGTGGTCTGAGGCGATCGTGCGCACCGGGCCCAGCGAGGCGTCGATGACCGCCGTGGTGAGCGCACTGCGCGTTGGGAAATAGCGGTAGGCGGTGGCCCGCGAGACGGCGGCGTGCACCGCCACCTCGGCCACCGAGGGGATGTGGCCCCGGGTCTGGATCAACTGCATCGCGGTGTCGAGCAGCAGCTTGAAAGTGGAAGCCTTGACGCCCCGCGCCGGCGGTGGCGGCGCTTCGGTGACCTTGTGTTTGATGCGGGGCATGAGGGTATGTCCGGGGGCGTTGCGGACCGTGCCCTTCTTGTAAGGGGAGTGACCCGAACTCTATGATGCACCCGTCCCGATTTGAGACGCAAGTCTCATGCGGTCGAGATCCCAAGCAACACTGGCGGCGCGGTGGCAGGCGCGGCGAACGCGGTGGGCACCAGGAGACAAGCACAGATGCACACGGCCAGCTGGCACTGGAGTGGCTCTTGTCCCGCCGACACGGCAGCGCCGTGCGGCCGTGACGGCACGCTGGCCATCGAAGCCGCTGCGCTGCGTGCAACGCTGCCCAAGCCGCGGCGCAGCCTGCTGTGCGTCGGGCGCAATGACCCCGTGTGCGGATGTGCGGTGGTCAATGGCATAGGCGCCATCGAGAACCGGTTTCAATGATGGCGCTGCACCGCTTTGACCGCATGGTCGTTGAAGACGAAGGCGAGGGCGACGCCGTGGTCTGTGTGCACGGGCTTGGTGGCAGTTCGAACTCGTTCACGCCCTTGATGCCGGTGTTGGCGCGGCACCGCGTGCTGCGTGTGGACCTGCCGGGCAGCGGGCGCTCGCAAAACGCCGAAGGGCTGTTGTCGATCGAGCACTTCGCGCAGGCCGTGCAAAGCGCCTGTGCGCGGCTGAGCATCACGCGGGCACACTTCGTCGCCCACTCGATGGGCACCATCGTTTGCCAGCACATCGCCCTGCTGGCACCGGCACTGGTGCGCAGCCTGGCCCTGTTTGGCCCGCTGTCAGCGCCGAGCGACTCCGCACGCGCCGGCCTGCGTGCCCGCGCCGCCAAGGCACGCGCCGAGGGCGCGGCCGGTATGCACGAGATCACCGCTGCGCTGCTGCATGCCGCGCTGTCGTCTGACACGCGGCAGCGTCAGCCCTTGGCCGTGGCCTTTGTGCGCGAAAGCCTGATGCGCCAGCAGGGCGAGGCCTACGCCCGCACCTGCGAAGCCCTGGCCGACTGCACCGCAGCGTGGGTCGACAACATTGCCTGCCCGGTGCTGCTGGTCACCGGCGACGAAGACGCCGTGGCGCCCCCGCAAGCCGTGCGCGCCCTGGCTGAGCGACTGCACGTTGCACGCAGCACGCGCGTGGTGGTGTTGCCACGCTGCGGCCACTGGACACCCATCGAACGCGTGGCCGAATGCCAGGCCGAACTGCGCGACTTTCTGTCGGCGCAACGCTAGGAGAACCCCAACATGGCCGACGTGCTCTACAGCAACGTGCGCATCTTTGACGGCGGCGGCGAAGCGCCATTCACGGGCGATGTGCTGGTGCAAGGCAACACCATCAGCCGGGTGATCAAGACCAGCCACGGCCAGCGCACGCCACCGCTGGCCGGCGCGCAGGTGATCGACGGTGCCGGCGCCTTTCTGATGCCCGGCATGATCGAGGCGCACACGCACTTTTCCTGGAACGACCAGCCCAGCCTGGACGCCATCCAGCGCATGCCGCCTGAAGAACACATCCTGTGGTGCGCCGAGGTGGCCAAGCGCTATCTAGACATGGGTTGGACCAGTTGCGTGGGCGCCGCCGCTGCCAAGCCGCGGCTGGACGTGGTGATCCGCAACGCCATCAACGACGGCACGATTCAAGGGCCGCGCTACCTGGCCGCCAGCCAAGAGATCACGGTGCCCGGCGGCCTGGGCGACACCACCGCGCCGCATTTGCCGCAGCCTGAATTTGCCTTTGGCGCCATCGTCAGCGGCGCTGAAGAAATGCGCCGCTGCGTGCGCATGTTTGCCAAGTACGGCGTCGACTCGATCAAGATCAACCTGTCGGGCGAATCGATCACCGGCATGCCCTCGGAGATGAGCCAGTTCACGGCCGAGGAAGTGCGTGTCTGCGTTGAAGAAGCCAAGGCCTGGGGCAAGCGCGTCGCGGCGCACGCGCGCTCCACCTGGGCGATCAAGGAATGCGTGAAACAGGGCATCGAGGTCATCTACCACGCCAGCTTCACTGACGAAGAGGCGCTCGACATGCTGGAGGCGAAGAAGCTCGAGCACCATGTGGCGCCCGGCTTGGCCTGGCTGATCAACACCTGCCACCACGCCTCGAAGTGGGGCCTGACGCCCGAGGTGACGAAGAAGATGGGCTACCACCGCGAGCTGGAAGCGGCGATCGACAGCATGAAGGCGATGCGCAAGCGCGGCATCCGCATCCTGCCCGGTGGCGACTACGGTTTCGCCTGGACCCCCCACGGCACCAACGCCAAGGACCTGGAGTACTTCGTCAAATACGTCGGCATGAGCCCCATGGAAGCGCTGCTGTCGGCCACCGCCTGGGGCGGGCCGATGATGAAGATGGGCAAGACCATCGGCTACATCCGCGAAGGTTGTCTGGCTGACATCTTGTTGGTCGATGGCGACCCGCTGGCCGACATCACGCTGCTGCAGGACAAGAGTCGCATCCTGTCGGTGATGAAGGACGGCGAGTTCCACCGCGCGCCACCGCTGCGGCAAGCGCGTGCAACGCGCTGGGCCGCTTGAGGAGCACCCACCATGGCACAGACCCTGTTCACCAACGTGCGGATCCTCGACGGCACCGGCACCCAGCCCTACAGCGGCAGCGTGCTGGTCGAAGGCAATCGCATCCGCCAGGTGGGCCGCAGCACGGCGCCCATCACACCGGGCAGTGCATGGGTGATCGACGGTGCCGGCGCCACGCTGATGCCGGGCATGGTCGAAGCACACACGCATTTCAGTTGGAACGACGCCGCCACGCTGGCCGGCATCCAGACCATGCCGCTGGAAGAGCATGTGCTGTGGTGCGCAAAGGTGGCCAGGCGCTATCTCGAAGCCGGCTTCACCAGTTGCCTGGGGGCCGCATGCGCCAAGCCCCGGCTGGACGTGGTGATCCGCAACGCCATCAACAGCGGCCAGATCCCGGGCCCGCGCTACCTGGCCGCCAGCCAGGAGATCACCGTGCCTGGCGGCCTGGGCGACGAGACGCTGCCGCACCTGCCCTTCCCCGAGTTCAGCTTCGGCGTCAACGTCAACGGCGCCGAAGACATGCGCAAGATCGTGCGCATGTTCCTGAAGTACGGCGTGGACAGCATCAAGCTCAACCTGTCGGGCGACAACTTCGTGCCTGGCGCCGACTCGCACACCACCTGGATGACCGACGCCGAGGTGGCGGCGGCGGCCGAAGAAGTGAAGATGCGCGGCAAACGCATCATCGTCCACGCCCGCTCCAAGGCCAGCGTGCAGCAGGCGCTGCGCCATGGCATCGAGCTGATCTACCACGCCAGTTTCACCGACACCGAGACGCTGGACATGATGGAAGCGGTGAAAGACCGCATCTTCGTGGCGCCGGGCATTGCGATCTTGTATGCGCTGCTCAACGAGGCCGAGGCCTTTGGCGTGACGCGCGAGATGGCGGTGGGCTGGGGCTACCAAGAAGAGTGGGACGCCGCACTGGAATCGCTATCGAAGATGCACAAGCGCGGCATCCGCGTGCTGCCCGGTGGCGACTACGGTTTTGCCTTCACACCGCATTGCCAGAACGCGCGCGACCTGGAGTTTTTCGTCAAGTACCTGGGCATGACGCCGATGGAAGCCATTCGCGCTGCCACCGTTTACGGCGGCCAGATCATGCTGCACGGCCACGACCTGGGCGCCGTGAAAGAAGGTTATTTGGCCGATCTGCTGCTGGTAGATGGCGACCCGCTGGCCAACCTGAGCATGCTGCGCGACCCCAAGCGTCTGCTGGCGGTGATGAAGGACGGCCGCTTTGTCAAGGCCCCGGCCATGGCGGCGCAGCGCGCCTGGGAACGCGCTGCGTGAGGGCCGCCCCATGACCCCTGGCCAACGCCTGGCCACATGGATCGTGGTCGGTGGCCCGATCGCGGTGTTCTCAATCTGGGCCCTGGCGGACAACCCGCGCCTGTACCTGATCACCATGCTGAACAGCCTGACGCTGGCGGCGCTGTACTTCATCGTGGCCAGCGGCTTCACGCTGGTGTTCGGGCTGATGCGCAACGTCAACCTGGCGCATGGTTCGCTGTATTTGCTCGGCGGCTATGTGGGCTATGTGGTGGCGCGCGAAACGGGCTGGTGGATCCTGGCGGCGGCCGCTGGCTTTGCCGCAGCGGCCCTTGCCGGCGCGCTGATCCAGGTGTTGATCCTGCGCCACATGCAGGGGCAAGACCTGCGCCAGACGATGGTCACCATCGGCCTGTCGATCGTCATGGCCGACATCCTGCTATGGATCTTCACCGCGCAGGTCTACCAAATGGAATCGCCGCAGTGGCTGCAAGGGCCGATACGCGGCATACCGGTCATCAAGGCGTATTCGGCGTACCGGCTCAGCCTGCTGGGTTTTGGCATCGCCATCGGCCTGTTCCTGTGGTGGCTGCTCCACCGCACCAAAGTCGGCACCATGATCCGCGCCGGTGTCGATGACCGCGCCATGCTGGCCGCGGCGGGTGTGAACGTGAACCTGGTGTTTGCCGTCACCTTCATGCTGGGCGCGGGGCTGGCCGGCTTGGGCGGCGTCATCGGTGCCGTGGAGTTGAGCATGGTGCCGGGCGAAGACACGCGGCTGTTGCTGGCTTCACTCATCGTGGTCATCGTCGGCGGCATGGGCAGCGTGCCGGGCGCGGCCATCGGTGCGGCCATCCTGGGCCTGGCGGAGACCTATGGCCTGGCCTACGCGCCCACCTACAGCGTGGTGTTCACCTTTGTGATCCTGATCGCGGTGCTG
Organism: Burkholderiales bacterium; assembly: GCA_031418595.1. Lineage (GTDB taxonomy): Bacteria > Pseudomonadota > Gammaproteobacteria > Burkholderiales > Burkholderiaceae_C > Rubrivivax. The sequence goes on along the minus strand of JANOXU010000168.1, from coordinate 119 downwards.
GCATTCAGGCCACGCGGGATCATGGGCCGGCCGGCAAGTACCCCCCGCCCGGGGGCAATCCCGGTACCCGCGGGCCAACGGCCCCCCCCCCCCGGCCCCCCCCCCCCCCCCCCCCCCCG
>JANOXU010000167.1:0-17029 GCA_031418595.1 Burkholderiales bacterium | reverse complement strand
GGTTGATGCCGCAGCCGTTCGCGCCGCGGCCGCTGCCCTGCGCAGCGGCGCGCCGGCTGCACTGCTGCTGGGCGGCGTGGGCGTGCACGACAAGGCCTTGCTCTGGGCCGGCCGCATCGCCGCCAAGACCGGCTGCAAGCTGCTGGGTGAGTTCAACAACGCGCGGCTCGAACGCGGCGCCGGCCGCGTGGCGGTGCAGCGCGTGCCCTATGTGGTGGAGCAGGCTGTGGCCTTGTTGCAAGACCTGCGGCACATCGTGCTGGCCGGCGCCAAGCCGCCGGTGAGCTTCTTCGCCTACCCGGGCAAACCGGGCCTGCTGGCCGACCCGGCCTGCGCCTTCACCGAACTGGCCACGGTGGCGCAAGACATCGAGGCCGCGCTCGAAGCGCTGGCCGATGAACTGGGCGCGCGCCACACCGCGCCGGCGCAGGTGGCGCGCTTTGAGCCGCCCGCGCTGGCGCAAGGCGCAGTCACCCTGAGCGGCGTGGCCGCGGTGATCGGCGCGCTGTTGCCCGCGGGCGCCATCGTGGTCGACGAAGCCGTCTCATCGGGCCGCAACTTCGCTGCGCAAACCACCCATTCCGCGCCGCACGATTGGCTGGCCAGCATGGGCGGCTCGATCGGCTTTGGCCTGCCCGTGGCCGTGGGCGCGGCGCTGGCTTGCCCGGGCCGGCCGGTGCTGGCGCTGGAAGGCGACGGCAGCGCGATGTACACCTTGCAAGCCCTGTGGACGATGGCGCGCGAAGGCCTGCCGGTGACGGTGCTGGTCTTTGCCAACCGCGCCTACAACATCTTGCGCGGCGAATTCGCCAACGTGGGCGCCGGCGCACCGGGGCAGCGCGCCACCGACATGCTCACGCTGGACCGGCCCGCGCTGGACTGGTGTGCCCTGGCGCGCGGCCACGGTGTTGAAGCGGCGCAAGCCAGTGACCTGGACGGTTTGGCCCGGCTGCTGCGCCGCGGCCTGGCCAGCGGCGCGCCGAATCTCATTGAATTGCTGTGCTGATCAGTGCTTGACGTTGAACACCTGGCGCAAGTAGGCCAGGAAGGTTTCGTCATCGCACAGCGTCTTGCCCGGGCTGTCTGACAGCTTGGCCACCGGCTGGCCGTTGCACTGCGTGAGCTTCATCACGATGTTCAGCGGCGCCAGGCCCATGTCATTCGTTAACCGGGTGCCGATGCCAAAGCCCAGTTGCGTGCGGTCGCCGAAGTGGCGATAAAGCTGCAAGGCGCGCTCGATGCTCAGGCCGTCAGAAAACACCAGGCGCTTGGTGTGAGCGTCGATGCGCAGCTTGGCGTAGTGGGCCAGGGCCTTTTCGCCCCAGATGATGGGGTCGCCCGAATCATGGCGCAGGCCGTCGAACAGCTTGGCGAAGTACAGATCGAAATCAGCCAGGAAGGCGTCCATGCCCACCACATCGGTCAGCGCAATGCCCAGGTCGCCGCGGTATTCCTGCACCCAAGACTCCAGCCCCGCGCGCTGGAAGTCGCGCAGCCGCACCCCGGTGGCCTGGAAGGTTTGCAGGTATTCGTGCGCCATGGTGCCGATGGGCACCATGGCGAGGTCGCGCGCCAGCAGCACGTTCGAAGTACCTTTGAAGAACTGCGGCACCTCGGCCTTCAGCGTGGCCACCACCTCGCGCTGCCAGCGCCCGGCAAAGCGGCGGCGCACGCCGAAGTCAAAAAACTCAAAGGGGTGGCGCCGGCGCGGCTCTTGTTCGAAGGCCCGCAACATGGCGATCTTGGCCTGCAATCGCACGCGGCCTTCGGTGATGGCCGCGCCTTGGTCAAAGCGGCGAAAGTACAGCTCGTTGATGGTGGCCAGCACGAAGATCTCGAACGCCATCACATGCACCTGCGGCCCGCTGGCCACCACCTCGATCAAGTCGCCACGGGTGCGCACGTCGATGAACGCGCGCTGAAACTTGAAGATGCGCAGGAAGTCGACAAAGTCACTCTTGATGAAGCGCAGCCCGGCCAGGTAGGCCAGCTCGTCTTCCTTGAAGCTCAGCGAGCACAGATGGTCGAGCTGTTCATTGATTTCGCCCAGCAAATGCGACAGCGGGTATTGCCCCGGGTCACGCGCGACGAAGGTGTATTCAGCGCGGGTTTCCGGGTGGCGATGCAGCATGGCCTGCCACATCGTGAATTTGTACAGGTCGGTGTCGAGCAGGCTGTGGATGATGGGTTGCATGGGTTGCTGGCGTTCGCACGGCCGCTCGCCGCACGGGCCGCATCTTCCCACGCTCACCCCGTGGCTTTGGCGCGCCGCGCGCCGCTGCTCAGATCACGTCACCCATGCCGCCGCGTTCAAACAAGTGCAGCGCATGTTGCGCCGAGCGGTCGCGGAAGCTCCGGCGCGCAAACAGCTTGGCCTGGGCCAGTTCGGGCAGGTCGGTGATGTTGATCAGGTTGCGGCTGGTCAGCGCGTCGATCACGTCTTCGAGCACGCGCACGAAATCGGCATCCAGGCGGCCGAAGTCGCCAGCGCCCGCATCGGCTTCGGGCGCGTCAACCAGGCCCAAAAAGGCGCGCACCTGCGGGTCATCAGGGGCCAGCAGTTCGCCCACGCCGGGGTCGTGGCGGTGCAGGCTGGTGATTTCTTGCGCGGCGTTGCGAACGGCGTAGGGCATGGTGGTGGTTGGGGCGTGGCGGGCCTGTTCAATGGGCGGTTATAGCCGCTTCACGGCCCCGCTTCCAGCTTGTTGCGGTTGAGCAGCTCTTGAATGATTTGCGTGTCGCTGGCCTGGCCGCCCAGGCCCAGCGAGCTGCGCAGGTCCACGCCTTCAAGCACGATGCGCTGGTCTTCCGCGCAGGCGTTGTAGCTGCCTTGCGTGAAGCCACCGCTGCTGCTGATGCGCAGCACCGTGCTGCCCGGCAGGCTGGCGGTGTCGAAGTCCAAAAAGTTGGTCAGGTTGCCCGTGCCGCAGCTCAGGCTTTCGCCTTGCAGCAAGTCGCGCAAATCGAGCACATCGCCACCAGCGCTGCGGCTGGCGGGGTTGAAGTCGCCGATGCGATCTTCGACTGGCGCGCCGGGCAGCCCCGGGTCGCCCAGGCTCCACTTGAAGACATCGGCGCCGCCGCCGCCCAGCAAATGGTCGGCTCCCGCCGTGCCAACGATCAGGTCAGCCCCGGCGGTGTGGCCGCTGCTGGCTGTGGCCGCCACGTTCAGGCTGCCGCTGGCGCTGGCCACATCGCCATCCCTGTCGACCACGCTGAACGCAAAGCTTTCGCTGAAGCTGGCATGGGCCGCCGCGGGCGCGCTGTAGGAATAGCCGCCGCCCACCATGTCAACATGAAACTCACCACCAGCGGCGGTTTGCACATGCAGGGTCTGTGTCGCCACATCAAAGCGGTACTCGGCCGGCCCGCTGGCGCACACGGCGCCCGGCACGCCCGCGCTGCCGCTGGTGTAGCTGAAGCTCACGCCGCCCGCGCTGAAGCTTTGCAGCACGCCGCCGTCGGCGCCCACACCGGCCAGCAATTGGCCGGCGTGGCTGGCGGTGGTGGCCAGCAAGACGCTGCCCAGTGCATGCAAGTCGCTCACCAGTTGGCCCGCGGTGTTGGTGTGGGCGCGCCCGTCATAGGCCACCGGGTCGAGCGCCAGCGCGTTGGGCAGGTCGGCGCCCATGCCCAGCGCAAAGGAGTTGATCTGGTTAGCGTTGAGGAACTGCGTCCACAAGCCTTCCTCAACCACCTGAATGCCGGTGTCGGCGCCGGTGCTGTCGCGCCCGGTGCCGTTGGTGGCCGGGCTGCTGCCGCCGCCCGACAACTCGTTCACCGTGCCCGAGCCATAGGTGGGCTTGCCGTCAGACAAGAAGTACGACACGTTTTGCGCGCCGCTGATCTTGCCGCTGGCGCCAAACGCCGCCATGGCGTCAGCCAGGGCTTCGTCATAGTTGGTGCCGCCGGTGGCCTGCACATTGGCCAGCAACGCCTTGGCCTGTGCCACCGTGGTCCAGCACTCGCCCAGCGCCCGAGCGTGGGTGCCGAACGTGACCAGCCGCACCGCCACGTTGCCGGCATCGTCATAGCGGTCGAGCAATTCACCCACCGCCTTCACCGCGGCTTGCAGCCGGCTCAGGCCGCTGATGCCGCTGGCGTTGGCCATCGAGCCCGAAACGTCGAGCACGATCATCACGTTGCTGTCGACCGCTCTAACCTGGCCCTGCACCGGCGCTGCGCTGGGCGCATCGTCTTCCACATTGATGGTGAGCAGCCCGCTGCCCGTGCGCTGGCCGTCGCTGGCGCGCACACCGATGTTCAGTTGCAGCAGGTTCTCACCGGCACCGGCCGGGTGGTCCAGCGCACGGTGCAGCGTGAAGGTGTAGTGCCCGGCGTCGTCAATGCGCACCGTGGCCACCACCTGGCCGTTGGCGCTGGCCACCAGTTCTGGCGTGCCGCTGCCGGCCCAGACCACGCTGGCGCCGCCGCTGCTGAGCGCCTGGGTCGGCGCTTGCAACACCACGTTGCTGATCGGCTGGCCCTCGGGGTCGCTGATCAGCACGCCGCCGCTGGCCTGGCGCGCATTGGTCGTGTCATGCGGGCTGCCGTGGGCATCGGGCAGGCCGCCGCCCAGGCCTTCTTCTGAAACACTGGCCTGCGTGGCAGCGATCACCGGCGCGGCATTGCCGCCAGCGAACGTGATGTTGAAGGCGTTCGTCGTGGCCGTGCTGTCGCCGTCGGCGTCCACCGCCACGGCGCCCAGGCGAATGCTTTGTGCCGCCTGGATGCGCAAGCCGGTCGCGCTGTCGGTGACCCAGGCCGCGTCGGGGGCGGCCAGCAGCGTGACTTGCATCTGGCCGCTGTGCGCAGCGGCCGTGAGCGTGAACACCACCGTGCCATTGCTGGCCACCGCCAGCAAGTTACCGGGCGTGCTGCCGCTTTCATAGTGCAAGGCCATGCCCTGGTAGGTGAGCACGGTGCTGACCAACGCGCCGCCCGCGCCCACATGGCTGGCCAGGATGTGGCCGTTGCCATCAACGCTCAAGCCTTGCAGGTTGATATGCGCCTGGCTGCCGGCGTCAGCGCCCAGGCTCAGGCCCAGGCTGCCACTGGCCATGGTCACGCCGGTCACGCCGGCCACCACCAGGTCGGACGCCGGGGCCACGAACAGCGGGCGATCGTCTTCCACCGTCACGTTCAGCGTGGTGTTGGCCTGGCTGCCATCGGCCGCGGTGGCGGTCACGCCGATGGCGATGTGCACCTGGTCTTCGGCGTCGGCCTGCGCTTGATCCACACTTTGCAGCAAGGTCACGCTGTAGGCGCCGGTGGCGCTGATGGTGACGCGAACCACCTCCACGCCGCCCGCCTGCCCGACCAGCACCGCGCTGCCCGCACCCGCCCAGGTGATGGCTATACCGTTTGAGGTGAGCGGCGCGCTGGGGGCGCTGAGGCTGAAACTGCTGGCCGCGCTGTCCGGGCCAAGGCTGATCTGCCCGCTGGCCTGCTGCACGTTGCTGGTGTCGGGGTTGCCACCGGCATCCGGGTTGCCCGCGGGCAGGCCCTCTTCCGAGACAACCACGTTGCCGGGGCTCAGCAGCGGTGGCGCATCGTTGCGCCCGGCAACGGTGAGGGTGAGCGTGGCCTGCGCGCTGCCGCCGGCCCCGTCGCTCACGCTGTAGCTGAACTGCTCCAGCACGCTTTGGCCTTGCACCAAGGCCTGCGCGGCGGCGCCGGGGGTGTAGGTGTAGTGGCCATCGGCCTGCAACACCAGGCTGCCGTATTGGCCGGCCAGCACGGCACCGGGGGCCACGCTGCTGCCGCCAAAGCTCACGCCGGCCACCGCCAAGCCTGGGCCATCGACATCGCTGTCGTTGGCCAGCACATTGCCGCTGACCGGCGTGTCTTCATCGGTGTTGGCCGCATCGGCCAGGGCCTGCGGCGCGTCGTTGCGCGGCGTCACCGTCAGGCTCAGGGTGCCGGGCGTGCTGGTGCTGCCGTCACCGGCCAGGTAGGTGGCCGCGGGCACCGGGCCGTGGTAGTTGGGCACCGGGTTGAAGCTGAAACTGCCATCGGCGTTGATGACCAAAGCGCCGACATTCGGCATGACCGCCAGCGCCCCCGGCGCAAAGCTGCCGGCCAGGCCCGCGACGCTGTACGACAGCACCTGGATCGGCTCGCCGTCGGCGTCGCTGTCGTTGGCCAACACGTTGCCGCTGACCGGCGTGTCTTCGGGCGTGCTGCCGGCGTCGGCCACACACACCGGTGCGTCGTTGCTGCCGGTGACGGTGACGCTCAGCGTGGTGCTGGCCAGGCCGCCCGCACCGTCGCTGACGGTGTAGGTGAAGACATCGACGGCGCTGCGCCCGTCATCCAGCGCCTGGGCCTGCGCGCCGGGGGTGTAGTGATAGCTGCCATTCGGGTTGAGCACCAGCGTGCCCCAGGCGCCGGCCAGCGGCGCGCCGGGCGTGCCGGCGTTGCCGCCAAAGGCCAGCGCCGCCACGCTGAGCGCGTTGCCCGGCGCCGCGCTGTCGTTGCCCAGCACATTGCCCAGCACGGCGGCGTCTTCGGGCGTGCTGGCGCTGTCGGCGCCGGCCACGGGCGCGCTGTTGATGAAGTCGTCATCGACGATGGTCAACGTGGCCGTGGCGGTGCCGATGCGCAGCGGCACGGTCTCGTCGCCTTCGACCAAGCTGTCTTGCACGGTGGCGATGCTCACCGTGAACGCGCTGACACCGGCCGGCACGGTGATCGTGCCGTCGGCATTCAGCACCACGCCGTGGCTGAACACCGGTGCGCCGTAGTCGCCCACGCCGGCGCTGCCGCCGCCCAGGCTGAAGGCGTAGTACGACGGCGCGTTGGGCGACCCGGCCAGGGTGACGGTGAAGGTGCCGGTGTCGCCTTCGCGCACCTGGTCGCCAACGCTGCCGGGCGGGCCTGGCTCGATGCTGATGATGGGCGGCGCGAAGCCCGCGGTGATGACGCCGGTGGCGCTGACGCCGCCGACGTTCACCACCAGAGTTTCCTCGCCCTCGTCGATACCGTCTTGCAGCGCCGGCACGGTGACGCTGAAGCCGGCCACGCCGGGCGGCACATTCAGCGTGCCGTCAGGGTTGAGGCTGACGCCGTTGCTGAAGCGCGGCGCGCCGATGTCGGCCGCGCCGGCCGTGCCGCCGGCAAACTCGAAAGTCAAACTTGTGGCTTGATCGGAACTGCCGTTGAGGGTGACGCTGTAGACCAGCTCGCCGCCCTCGGCCGTGCTGCCGCCGGTGGCCAGCACCGAGCCCACGCTGGGCACCGGGTCGTCATCAATGATGGTGGCGGTGGCCGAGACGCCGCCCACGTTCAACGCCAGCGTCTCGTTCAATTCATGCGTACTGTCTTGGACCGTGGGCACGCTGACCGTGAAGCCCGACACACCCGCGGGCACCGTGATCGTGCCGTCGGCGTTCAACACCACGCCGTTGTTGAACACGGGCGCGCCGAAATCGCCCGCGCTGGCGCTGCCGCCACCCAGGCTGAACGGCAGGGTCACCGGCGCCACGGAGGGGCCGCTGAGGGTGACGACGAAGACCGCCACGCCGCCTTCGGGCACAACGTCATCGCCCACACCCGGCGCACCCGGCTCAACACGGGTCACCGTCGGCGGCGCGTCGTCATCAAGAATGATGCCCCTGGCGCTGACGCCACCGATCGACAGTTGCAGGCTCTCGTCGCTCTCGTCCAGGTTGTCTTGCAGCGTGGGCACGCTGACGCTGAAGCTGCTCACGCCGGCGGGCACCGTGATCGTGCCGTCGGCGTTCAACACCACGCCGTTGCTGAACAGCGGCGCGCCGAAATCGGCCGCGCTGGCCGTGCCGCCGCCCAGGCTGAACGCCAAACGGGTGGCTTGATCGGAGTCGCCGCTCAAGGTGACGTTGAACACCAGCTCGCCGCCCTCGGCCACGCTGCCGTCACGCGCCACCAGTGCCAGCACCGTGGGCACGGGGTCGTCGTCAACGATGGTGGCCGTGGCCGTGACGCCGCCGCTGCTGAGCGGCAGCGTTTCATTGGCTTCATGCGTGCTGTCTTGCGTGGTGGGCACGCTCACGCTGAAGTTGGCCACGCCGGGCGGCACGGTGATCGTGCCATCGGCGTTCAACACCACGCCGGCGCTGAACGTGGGCGCGCCGAAGTCACCCGCGCCGGCCGTGCCGCCGCCCAGGCTGAAGGGGTAGGTTTGCGGCAGGGTTGAAACGCCACTTAGGCTGACGGTGAAGACCGCGGGCGTGCCTTCGGGCACGGTGTCGCCCGCCGCGCCGGGCGCGCCGGGCTCGATGCCGGTGATGGTGGGCGGGGGCGCCAGGTCGTCGTCGATGATGGTGCCCGTGGCGCTGACGCCGCCCACGCTCAGCGGCAGGGTTTCGTCGCCTTCCACCAAGCTGTCTTGCGTAGTGGGCACGGTGATGGTGAAGCCGGTCACGCCGGGCGGCACGGTGAGCGTGCCGTCGGCGTTCAACACCACACCGTTGCTGAATTGCGGCGCGCCATGGTCGGCCACCGAGGCGCTGCCGCCGCCCAATTGATAGGCCAGCGTCACGGCTTGTGCTGAGGGGTTGCTCAGCGTCACCGCCCAGCTCAACTCGGCGCCTTCGGGCACGCGCGCGCCAGCGCCTGCCAAGTCAATCGACACCACGCTGGGCGGCGCGTCGTCGTCAACGATGCTGGCCACGGCCGTGATGCCGCCGATGTTCAAGGGCAGCGTTTCCAGCGGCTCGTCGATGTTGTCTTGCGTGGTGGGCACGCTCACGCTGAAGCTGGCCACGCCGGGCGGCACGGTGATCGTGCCATCGGCGTTCAACACCACGCCGGCGCTGAACGTGGGCGCGCCGAAGTCACCCGCGCTGGCCGTGCCGCCGCCCAGGCTGAAGGGGTAGGTTTGCGGCAAGTCTGAAGCCGCACTGAGGCTGACGGTGAAGACCGCGGGCGTGCCTTCGGGCACGGTGTCGCCCGCCGCGCCGGGCGCGCCGGGCTCGATGCCGGTGATGGTGGGCGGCGGGGCCAGGTCGTCGTCGATGATGGTGCCGCTGGCCGTGACACCACCCAGCGTGAGCAGCAGGTTCTCGTTGCTCTCGACGATCGCATCTTGCAGCGTGGGCACGCTGACGCTGAAGCCGGCCAGCCCGGCAGGAACGGTGATGGTGCCGTCGGCATTCAGCACCACGCCATGGCTGAAGATCGGCGCGCCGAAGTCGGCCGCGCCGGCCGTGCCGCCGCCCAGGCTGAACGGGTAAGTGGTGGCCGCGGCCGTGGGGCCGCCCAGCGTGACGCTGAACACCATGACGCCGCCTTCGGGCACATTGGCCGCGGCCAGGCTGATCTGGCTCACGCTGGGTGGCGGGTCGACGTCGATGATGACGCCGCTGCCAATCACACCACCCACACCACCCACGCGCAGCAGCACGGTTTCGTCGGGCTCGTCCAGGCCGTCCACCAGCGTTGGCAGGGTGACGGTGAAGCTGGTCACGCCCGCGGGCACGTTGAGCGTGCCGTCAGGGTTGAAATGCACGCCGTTGCTGAAGCGCGGAAAACCGATGTCGGCGCCACTGGCCGAGCCGCCGCCCAAAGCGAAGGGCAGGGTCAGCGGCAGCTCCGAAGCACCACTGAGGCTGACCGTGAAGACCAGCTCGACACCTTCGTTAACGCTGGGCGCGTTGGGCGTGACCGCGATCACGCTGGGCGGCGCGTCGTCGTCGATGATGCTGCCCGTGGCGCTGACGCCGCCCACGCGCAGCGGCACCGTCTCGGTGGCCTCGTGGATGCTGTCTGGCGTGGTGGGCACGCTCACGGTGAAGCTCGCCACACCAGGTGGCACGGTGATCGTGCCGTTGGCGTTCAACACCACGCCGTTGCTGAACACGGGCGCACCGAAGTCGCCCGCGCTGGCGCTGCCGCCGCCCAGGCTGAAGGGGTAGGTTTGCGGCGCCGCGGCCAGCCCGCTCAGGGTGACGGTGTAGGCCAGCGGCAAGCCTTCAAGCACCGCGTCACCCTGCGCGCCGGGTGCGCCAGGCTCCACCGTCAACACCACCGGCGGGTTGTCGTTGTCGACGATCTCACCCACCCCCGTGGCACGCGCCAGCGTGGCGCCCACGGGCTCGCTCAAGATCACAGTGAAGCGCTCGGTGCCTTCAAACACCGCGTCATCAACGATCGGCACGGTGAGCGTGATGCTCTGCACGCCAGGGGCAAAGCTGAGGCTGCCCAGGGCGGTGGTGTAGTCGGCGCCGGCCGTGGCGGTGCCGTCGGCGGTACGGAAACTCACGCTCACCCGCGTGCTCGACGTCGCGCTCAGGCTGAGCGTGAAACTCATCGTGCCCGCGGCCTCGTTCACGCTGACATCGTTGATTGCCATGGCCGGCAACGCCGGCAACGGCGTGTCGTGAATCAACCCGTTGGCGCTGACACCGCCCACGGTGAGGCGCAGCGTCTCATCAGGCTCGACAAGCGCGTCGCGCAATGTGGGCACCGTGATGCTGAAGGCCGCAACACCCGCGGGCACGCTCAAGCTGCCGTCGGCATTGAGGGTGACGCCGTGGCTGAAGCCGGGCAGGCCGATGTCGCCCGCGCCGGCGCTGCCGCCGGCCAGCGAAAACGCCAGCGTGGTGGCGGCGGCCGAGGCGTTGCTCAACGTGACGTTGAACAGCAGCGGCGCGCCTTCGGTCACTTCGGCGCCGGCCACCACGGCGCTCACCACCGGCGCGGCGTCGTTGTCGATGAGCGTGGCCTGGCCCTGGGCATCGGCGATGCGGGCGTTGACCGCGCCTTGCAGGTTGATGAAGAAGGCTTCGTCGCCTTCGAACACCGTGTCGTCCTGGAGCGGCACGCTGACGCCAAGCACGGTCACGCCGGGCGCAAACTGCAAGGTTCCAGAAGCCGCTGTGAAGTCAGCGCCGAGCGTGGCCGTGCCTGATGTCAAACTGTAGTTCACGCTCACCGGCAAGGCCGAAGGCGCGTTCAGTTGCACGCTGAAGCTCAACGTGCCGGCGTTTTCGTTCACGCGCGCGTCGCCCACGCTCAGTGCGGGCAGCTCGGGCGGCGGTGCGGGCGCGTCGGCCGCGCGGCGCTGCGTGTCGTCCAGCAGCAGCGCCGCCAGGCTCAGGCCGCTGATCGGCGTGCTGTGCACCGCCGCCGGCACCACGGGTTCGACCACCCGATCGACCCGCAAGCCCGGCAGGAAGCCGCCCTCAGCCGTGCTCAGGCCCGCACCGGGTGCGTCTTGCGGGTCGGCGCGCTCGATGCCGGTGATGGCGCGGTTCACCTCCTGCGCCGCTGCGGCCGGCGGTTCGGACGGCGGCTCGATCGGCGGCCTGGGGCGAGGCACGAGCGCGGGTGTCGGGCGCGGCAGGGGTGCCGGCACCGGCTCGGCGGCGGCCGGCGGGCTTGCGTTGGCCGCGCCATCAACGTCTTGCGTCAACTGAACAATGGTGTCCTGCTCGGTGAGCAACTGGTCGCCCTTGACGACGACGTCACCCACCTTGAGCGCGCGCAGGTTGCCCAGCGAATCGCGGATGAAGGCGCGGCCCTGGATGGCGGACACCTTGGCCGTGGTGGTCTGAATGATGAGGGGCATGGGATTTCTCTTTCAACACCCGAGGCGGCGCGGGCCAATGAACAAAATGGCGGGAAAAATGGCTGCAAGTTAACCGTTGACGCCAGACACGGCCATGTCAGCGTTCACGCAAGGCCTGGTTCCTGATCTTCAGGATCGGCTTGAGCAGGTAAGACATCACGGTCTTGTGGCCGGTGAGCACATCCACCTCGGCCGTCATGCCGGCCATGATGGGCAGCTTGTCGTGCAGCTTGGCTTGCGTGGTGCGCACGCGCACCACGTAAAAGGCGTTGCCACGGTCGTCCACCACCGTGTCGGGGCTGATGTTTTCCACCTTGGCGCTCAGCCCCCCGTAGACCGAGAAGTCGTAGGCGGTGAACTTGACCATCGCTGCCTGGCCGGGGTGGATGAAGGCAATGTCGCGCGGCGCCACGCGGGCTTCGAGCACCAGCGCGTCATCGAGCGGCACGATCTCCACGATGTCCTTGCCCGGCTGCACCACCCCGCCCACGGTGTTGACCAGCAGCCGCTGCACGCGCCCGCGCACCGGGCTGGTGATCTGGCTCTTGTCCACCTTGTCATTCAGCGCCACCGCGCCTTCGTTCAGCGCGTTCAGACGGCCCATGGTTTCGGCCAGGTCGCGCCGCGCCTCGTTGCGAAAGGCGATCTCGGTTTCCTGCACCTTGCGCTGCGCTTCGTTGATGGCGGCCTGCACGCGCTGGATCTGCGCGGCCGACTGCTCGGCCTCGCCGCGGCTGCGCGAGACATCGCGTTCCAGCTTGAGCAAGTCGACCTCCGACACCGCGCCCGATGCCAGCAGCGGGCGCGTGCGGCCCAGTTCCTGCTGGCTCAGTTCGAGCCCGCGCTCGGCGGCCACGCGGCGCGAGCGCATTTCGGCCAGTTCCTGCTGGCGCTGCGCGAGCTGCTGGCCGCCGATGGAGAGCGTGGTTTGCAGCTCCGAGCGGCGCATCTCGAACAGGCGGCGTTCTTCTTCGATGATGCGGCGCTGGTCGTCGTTCTGGCCCGGTGGCGGCGGGCGGAAATCGGTGCCTTCGGCCAGCGCACGCAGCCTGGCCTGGCGCGCCTGCAAGGCGAAACCTTGCGCCCGGTTCTCACGCGCGCCCGAATTGGCGCGCGTGGCGTCGATGCTGAGCAGCAACTGGCCTTGTTCAACCACCTCGCCCTCACGCACCTTGATCGCCGTGACCACGCCACCGTCGAGCGACTGCACCAGTTGCAGTTGTTTCGATGACACCACCTTGGCGTCGCCGCGGCTGACTTCATCGACCACCGCGAAGCAGGCCCAGACGATGAGCGCGGCCACCGCACCGGCGGCGACGCGAACGATGAGCCGGGCGCGTTGCGACCGCGCACGCGAGATCACATCTTGCGCTTCGGCCTCGAAGGTCTGCATCGCGTCGCTGCTCATGCTGCTCATGCCGCCCTCGCCACGCGGCCGTTGGCCAGCGCTTGCATGATGCGTTCGCGCGGCCCGTCGGCCACGATCTTGCCGCCGTCCACCACGATCACGCGGTTAACCATTGAGAGCAGCGAGGTGCGGTGCGTCACCAGCACCACCGTCTTGCCCTGCGCAAAGGCGCTGAGCCGTTCGGTGATCTGCGCTTCGCTTGAAAAGTCCATCGCGCTGGTGGGTTCGTCCAGCATCAGCATGGGCGCGTTGTGCAGCACGGCGCGGGCCAGGCCCACCGCCTGGCGCTGCCCGCCGGAAAGCAACTCGCCGCGTTCGCCCACCGGCATGTCAAAGCCGCGCGGGTGGCGATTGATGAACTCGCCCAGGCAGGCCACTTCGGCGGCTTCCACCACCGCGCTGTCGTCGGCCTGCGGCGCTCCGAAGGTGATGTTGTCGCGCAAGCTGCCGTGAAACAGGGTCACGTCTTGCGCCACCTGGGCCTGGTTGCGGCGCAGGTCGGCCGGGTCGAGCTGGCGCAGGTCGATGCCGTCGATCAGCACCGCGCCATCGGTCGGCTGGTACAGACCCATGATCAGCCGCTGCAGGGTTGATTTGCCCGAGCCCACGCGGCCGATCAGCGCCACGCGCTCGCCCGCAGTCACCTTGAAGCTCAGGTTGTCCAGCACCTTGTCTTGCCGGCCCGGGTAAGCAAAGCTGACGCCACGAAACTCGATCTCACCGCGCAGGGTGGGCCGCTGCACATAGGTGGCCGTGGGGTCGCGTTCCTGCGGCTGGCTCATCAATTTGTCCAGCCCTTCGAGCGCGGTGCGCGCGCCCTGGTATTGCATCAGCAGCGCCACCACCTGCCCGGCCGGCGCCAGCGCGCGTGCGGCCAGCATGGTGCAGGCGATGAGCGCGCCCATGCTCAGTTCGCGCGCGCCGATCAGGTGCACGCCGATCACCACCAGCGCCACCGACACCGCCTGGCTGAGCAGCGCCGTGCCGTGGCTGGCGTGCGCCGACAGGCCGCGCATCCTGATCTGGGTGGCGCTCAGGAATGCGTTGGTGCTTTCCCAGCGCGCCTGGATCACACCTTGCGCGCCCTGGCTCTTGATGGTCTCGATGCCGGCCAGGCTTTCCACCAGCGTGGCGTTGCGCAGCGCGCCGGCGCGGTAGGTGGTCTGCGCCAGTTCGTGCAGGCGCTGCTGCAGCAACCAGCCCACGGCCAGGATGGCCAGGCCGCAGGCCACCACGGGCAGGGCCAGCCAGGGTGAAATCCAGGCGATGACGGCCAGGAACAACAGCGCGAAAGGCAGGTCGATCAGCGTGGTGACGGTGCTGGCGGCTATGAAGTCGCGCACCTGCTCAAAGCCGCGCAGGTTGGCCGCGAACGAGCCCACCGATTCGGGCCGCTGCTCCAGCCGCATGCCCAGCACGCGCTCCATCAGCGTGGCCGAGAGTTGCACGTCGATGCGCGCACTGGCTTCGTCAACAAAGCGGCTGCGCAAGGCGCGCAGCGCGTAGTCGGCGGCCAGCACCAGGCTGACGCCAATCGTTAACGCCCACAGCGTTTCCAGCGCCGCGTTGGGCACCACGCGGTCATACACGTTCATTGAAAACAGCGGGAAGGCGAGCGCGAAGAGGTTGATCAACAGCGCGGCCAGCAGCACGTCTTGGTACACGCCGCGCTGCTGCAACACGGTGCTGAAGAACCAGTGCTGCGCCAGGCGCCCGCTGCCGGCACGGGCCGGCGTGCCGGTGCGCGAATCGAAGCGAAAACGCGGCCGCAGGTGCAGGGCGATGCCGCTGTAGCGCGCCGTCAGTTCATCGCGGCTCAGGCTCACCGTGCCGGCACCGGTTTGCGGCAGCAACACGCTGGCGTGCTGGCCGCGGGCGTCCCAGCCGGTGAGCACGCAGGCGGCGTCACCGTGCAGCAAGAGCGTGACCGGCAGCGTGGCCGGGTCGATCTCTTCGAGCTTGCAGCGTTGCAGCCGCGCGGCCATGCCGGCGCGCGCCGCGGCACGCTCCACCAGGGCCGGCGTCAGGCGCCCGCCTGGCAGCGGCAGCCCGGCGCTGAGCGAGGCGCGCGACGCCGCCACGCCGTGCAACCGGCAGGCTTCAACCAGGCAGTCCAGCAGCGCGTCGAGGGGCGGGGTGTCGTCGCGCGGGCGCGGCGCCGCCGTGGCGGCGCTGTCGTTGACTGCGGCCAGCTCGGCGGGGGCCAACGCGCTCAACGATTGCTTTCCTTGACGATCAGCCACTGGCCGGCGTTGAAGCGCCAGGTCAGCACCTTGTTGCCGCTGTCGCTGAAGTTCTGCGACACATAGCGCTGCGTGAAGCGGGTCTCGAACTGGCCGTCACCCACGTCCACCACTTCGGGCTGGCCCAGGGTCAGTTTGATCTCGCCCTTCTTGCCCAACAGCGCGCGGCGCTTGGCTTCCCAGGCGGTGCGTGAGGTTTCACTGCCGGCAAAGTCGCTGGCGTAGAACGCGGCGTAGCGCTCGAAGCTCTTGCTGCGCCAGGCGTCGGCCCAGGCGTTGACCAGGTTGGGCAGCGATTCGGCCGTGGCACGGAAGGCCTCGCTGGCGCTGGGTGTGCTTGCTGCTGCGGCGGCCGGCGCGGCCACGGGTGACACCACAACCGGCGCGGCCACCGGCGGCGTGGGCACGGGCGTGAGCACCAGCGCAGGTTGGGCCACAGCCGGCGCGGGCAGCGGCGCGGCAGCGCGCTCGGGCGGGCTCACCAGCGGCGGGTTCGGATCCGCGGCCATGCGCGGCGGCGGTGGGCCGGCGTCGGCATTGCCGCCGGGCACCAGCTCCAGCGGGCAGCGGCCGGCGCTGTCGCTGCCGGCATCCCAGTCTGCCACCTCGGCCAGCTGCGAGCTGCCAATGCCCAGTTGGGTGACGAGCTGGTTCAGCGCGGCATGCGTGCGCGCATAGGCCAGGGCGCGGTCGAATTGCGCATTGGCCAGCGCGCGGCGCGCGGTGTAGGCCTCGTTCTCGGCGTTGAGCAAGTCCAGCAGGCTGCGCTGGCTGATGTCGAACTGTAGGCGGTAGGCATCGCGGGCACGCTCGATGGCCTGGGTGTTGCGCTCCAGGTGGCCAAGCTGCTCGCCCAGGCGGCCCAGGTCGTTGTAGGCGATCGCCGCGGTCTGGCGCGCGTCGCGGCAGGCCTTGTCGCGCATGTCGATGGCCTGGTGCACCAGGTTGGCCTGCTGGCGCACGCGCGCCTGGCCGGCACCGCCGTCGAACAAGGTCCAGTTCAGCACCACCTCGGCCGCGGAGTCCGATGTGCGCCCCACCTGCGACAAATAGTTGCGGCCCACGCCGCTGCGCAGGCGGGCCTCGACGCGCGGCTGCAGGGCAGACGTGCGCGTGCTCACCGCGGCGCGCGCGGCGCGCAGGTTTTCAATCGCCGCGCTGATGGCCGGGCTGGTGCCCAGCGCGGTTTTCAGCGCGTCCAGCGGCGTGGCCGGCACGCCACCGTCGAGCACGTACATGCCCAGCGCACTGGACGGCGCTTCGCCCACCAGGCGCTGGTAGCGCGCGCCCACGTCATGCAGGTTGGCGCGCTCGGCATTCACGTTCGACTCGGCCAGCGCCAGTCGCGCGTTGGCCTGTTCCAGGTCGACCCCACGGCCCACACCGGCCTTGACGCGCGACTCGATCTTCTGCGCCGCCTGCTTGTGCTGGGTGAAGTTGTCGTCGGCCAGGCGCACGAGTTGGCGATAGCGCAGCACGTCGTAGTGCGCGCGCGCGGCCTCCAGGGCCAACTGTTCGCTGGTTTCGCGCAAGTCGAAGTAGCGGCCCAGGCGTTCATGGCCGGTGCGCGCGATCTCGCTGCGCGCGCCCAGGCCGTCCCACAACAACTGGGTCACGCTGACGCCGACGCCGGCGCGGTTGAGGTTCTCGCCGGCCGCGCCACTGAAGCTGGAACGGTCGTGCCCAATGTCGGCATTCAGCTCCACCCTGGGCCGGCGCGCGCTGCGCGCGATGTCCTGCGCGTCGCTGGCGGCCTGAAGCGTGTGGAACTTCAGCGTCAGCTCGGGGTTGTTGCTCAGCGTGCGCACCACGGCGCCGCGCAAGTCG
>JANOXU010000166.1:0-6321 GCA_031418595.1 Burkholderiales bacterium | reverse complement strand
GCAGGCTCATGGTGTACCTTCATGCTGCGCATTCAGGGTTTCGCCTTTCGGGCGGCCGGGCAGGCTCATGGTGTACCTTCATGTTGCGCATTCAGGGTTTCGCCTTTCGGGCGGCCGGGCCGGCTCATGGCTGAGTGTCCTGCGTGGGTGGTGCACTCATGAAATCAATCCAGGCGTTGCGCAGCAGGCGTTCGGTCAGCGAATGCCCCACCAGGCTGCCCAGCAAATCGTGAAAGGCTTGCAAAAACGCAGCACCGCCCAGGGCAGCTTCGGCGCTGGTCTGTTGCGACAGCAGCGCGTTCAGGTGGGCCAGTGCATCGGGGGCAGGCTCGCTCAATGACTTTGCGGCCAACCAGGGGTGGCTGCGGCTTGCCAGATGCAGACTGCGCCTGTGCAGCGCGGCCACGCCGCGCACGCCAATGATGGGAGCCAGGCCCGCTTCGATGACTTGGCACTTCGCCAAGACCAACTCGGCAACCTGGCCGGCCGTTGCGTCACCGTCGTCGTGACGCGCCAGCCATGCTGCGATCAGTTGGATTGCTTGGTTTCCCATTGGGTACAAGTCGGTTTACTCGGCGCGAAGGGCGCATGCTACGTTGCTTCGGCCTTCAACCAGCAAGAAGGCAAGCCGCCTGCAGCCCGTGCCGCAAAGGGCTGATGCGAATGGTCTGGCGCGCTCTTTTGGCTCGTCTGTTCGCCACCGCACAGAACTAAAAGCGGCAAATACTGCAACGCAGCCTATTCCGGCAGCACACCAATCTCTTTGGCCACCTCGGCCCAGCGCGTGGCTTCGCTGCGCAAGAAGGCGCCCACTTGCGCCACGCTCAGGTTGGCGTCGACCAAGGGGCCGATGCTGGCGATGCGCTCGGCCACCTCTCTTTCGCCCAGCAGCGCATTCACATCGCGGTGGCTGCGCTCGATGGCCGCGGCCGGCGTGCCGGCGGGTGCCACCAGGGCAAACCAGCCCACCATGTCAAAGCCCGGCAAGCGCTCGGCCAACGCGGGCACGCCTTCCCAGCCCACCACGCGCTGTGCGGCGGTGGTGGCCAGCACGCGCAGCCGGGCCTGGCGCGCCAGCGCGGCGGTGGAAGCCAGGTCAGCCACCATGGCCTGCACATGGCCGCCCAGCAGGTCTTGCGTGCCCACGCCCACGTTGGCGTAAGGCACCAGGTTGGCCGCCATTTGCGCGCGGGCGTTGAACAGCCGCGCGATCATGCCGCTGAAGGTGCGCGGGCCTTCGTTGCCGAGCGTGAACTGGCCTGGCGCGGCCTTGGCCTGGCGGATCAGGTCGTCGATGTTCTGAATCGGCGAATCGGCCTTCACCAGCACCGCAAACGGGCTGCGCGCGATGAACGCCACGGGCACGAAATCTTTGGCCGGGTCGTAAGGCAGGGTCTTGAACAGCAGCGGGTTGGTCACCAGCGCCGCGGTGGTGGCGAAGTAGAAGTTGTGGCCATCAGCCGGCGCACGCGCCGCGGCCTGGGCGCCCACCACGTTCTGGCCGCCGGGCCGGTTGTCGATGACCACCGCCTGGCCCCACAGCTTGCCCAGCCGTTCGCTCAAGATGCGGGCCACGTTGTCAGGGCCCGAACCGGCCGGCTGCGACAGCAGCCACTTCACCGGCCTGTCGGGCCAGGCCTGGGCGCGCAGGGTGGGCGCGCTGGCGGCCAGGGCGCTGGCGGCCAGCGTCAGGTTGAAATGGCGTCGTTGCATGCTGGTTTGCCTTCAATGAATAACGTTTGACTTAATTTGACAGCGCCGCTTGCTGTTCGCGCAGCAGTGCGGCGAGTTCGTGTGCGGTTGCGGCGGTGCCGTACACGTAGTGATCGGGGCGCAACACGGCAGCCTGGCAGCCGTGGCACTGCATCCAGGCGGCCGCAACGCCTTCATGCTCGCGCGCTTCAGTGCTGCCCAGCGCCACCACGGTGAGCCCCGGCGCGGCCTGGGGCGCGGCCAGCGCGGCAGCGGTGACGACGCGCCAGCCCGCGCCGAAGCGTTCGTCCATCAAGCGGCCCGTGGCCAGCCGCGGCTGCGGGAACAACGTGCCGCGCCCGCTGGTGTTTGCCGCCGACAACAAGCCGGCTTCCAGCCGCGGCAGCATGTCTTGGCGCGGCGTGTCTTGCACCACGCCACCGGCTTGCGCCAACAGCCGCGCATCACGCGCTTGTGCTTTGGCCAGGTCGCGCTCGCAGATGATGGCGCCGGCGGCTTTGAGCCGGCTGGTGAGTTCACGCACATGGGCCTGGCGCTCATGGCCGTAGCTGTCGAGCAAGCGCTGCGCGGCAGCGCCCTGGACCTCGCCTTGCACCACCGCGGCCAGCTTCCAGCACAGGTTGGCCACATCACGCACGCCCTGGCACATGCCCTGGCCCAGAAAGGGCGGCTGCATGTGCGCCGCGTCACCCGCCACGAAGACGCGGCCGGCGCGCCATGCAGCGGCCACCAGGGCGTGGAAGCGGTAGCTCGACTGGCGCCACAACTCACCGTCTTGCGGCGTGAGCCAGCGCGCCAGCAGCGCCCAGGTGCGCGCCGGCGTGGCGGCAAGCTGCGGGTCTTCACCGGCGTTGAGCGAGATCTCCCAGCGCCGGTGGTTGCCCGGGCCGATCACCAGCGTGCACGGCCGCTCGGGTTCGCAGTACTGCACGCTGGTGCGCGGCAGCTTGGCCAGGCCGCGTTCGTTCACGCGCACATCCACCACCAGCCAGGGTTCGTCGAAACCGAGGTCTTCAAGCTCGATGTTGACCAGGCTGCGCACCGTGCTGGCACCGCCATCGCAGCCAATGACCCAGCGCGCATGAATCTGTGAAGTGCCACCGTCATCGGTCTTCAAGGTGAGCGTGGCGCCGTCGGCTTCCTGCACCAGTGCCGTCAACTCGGTGCCGAGTGCCACGCTCACGTTGGTCAGTTGTGCC
The DNA here is from genome assembly GCA_031418595.1 of Burkholderiales bacterium. Taxonomy (GTDB): domain Bacteria; phylum Pseudomonadota; class Gammaproteobacteria; order Burkholderiales; family Burkholderiaceae_C; genus Rubrivivax. Next base: position 3,409 of record JANOXU010000166.1, on the reverse strand, counting down.
ACGCGCTGGCGCAGCACACGCTCAACGGCGGGCTGGGTGAAGACGAGCGAAGGCGTGTAGCCCTGCGGGAATGGCGGCGCCACCATGGTCATGCGGCGGATGAGCTGGCCGCCGGCACCGAACCATTGCGAATCGGTGAACGGCTCGGTGTGCGGCAGCACGGCCTGCGCGATGCCGAGCTGCTGGAACACGCGCATCACTTCATGGTCGAGCGAGATCGCGCGCGGGATGTCATGCACGCCGCGCAGGCGGTCGCAAACATGCACCTTCAGCCCGGCCTGGCCCAGCAAGGCCGCGGCCACCGCGCCCGCAGGGCCGAAGCCGACGATGGCCACATCGAACACAAGCAATTCAAGCTTCGTTAACGATCGGGTTGAGCAGCACGCCGATTTTGTCGATTTCGATTTCGATCACGTCACCCGCCTTCATCCAAACGGCCGGCGTGCGCGCCTGGCCCACGCCGGCCGGTGTGCCCATGATGATGGCGTCGCCCGGCTCCAGCGTCATGCATTCAGCCAGCAGCGCGATGGTCTCGTCCACCGGGAAAGTCATGTCGCTGGTGTTCGCGTCTTGCATCACCTGGCCGTTCAGCCGGCTTTGGATGCGCAAGCCCGTGGCGCCGGGGCTCAGCTCATCGGCCGTGACCAACACCGGCCCGAAGCCGCCCGTGGCATCGAAGTTCTTGCCGATGGTCCACTGGCCGGTGCGCTTTTGGTAGTCGCGCACCGACATGTCGTTGAAGCAGCTGTAGCCCAGCACGTATTGCAGCGCGTCAGCGCGCTGGGTGTGGCGCGGCACCTTCTTGGCAATCACCACCGCCATCTCGGCTTCGTAGTCGAACTTCGAAGACACCTTGGGCACCACGCCGGGTTGGCCGTGGCCCATGAGCGAGCTTTTGCCGCGGTAAAAAAACCAAGGGTAGTCGGGCTTGTCGCGGCCGCCTTCCTTGGCATGGTCAAAATAATTCAGACCCAGGCAGATGGTCTTGCCGGGCTCGGGCACCAGGGGTGCGAGTTGCTGCGCGGCCAGCGGCAGGCGTGGTGCGTTGGAAGCCACCGCCGCGCGGCCTTCAGCCAGCAAGTCGATGCCGGCTTCGAGCGCGGCGCGCATGTCAGGCGGCACGGCGGGGCGGGCTTGATTCAAGTCGATGATCGACTCGCCGTCCACAACGGCCAGACGCGGCTGGCCTTTGAGCAAATAGGTGGTGAAGCGCATGGTGGGTTCCTGGTTGCTGGATGATTAACAGGTCAATGCGCAGGCGTGAACAACACCCGGCGCTGGGCTTGCTTGAGCTGGTCGGTGGGCGCGGTGCCGATGCCCCATTGGTCGATGCGCCCGGGCGGCCAGGCCCAATCAGTGGGCGCACCGGGGCGGTAGTGCTCGTCAATCTGCTGCACTTCTGCGGTGTATTCGATGACGATGCCGAACGGGTCGACAAAGTAATTGAAAGCGTTAGCACCCGGACCGTGCCGGCCAGGCCCCCACTGCGGCGGCAAGCCGGCGTCTTTCAAACGGCCACCGCCGCGCATCACCGCATCCAGCGTGGGCATGAGGAAGGCGATGTGGTTGAGCGCATCGTTGTCGGTGTCGCCCAGCGCGATGCTGTGGTGGTCGGCGTTGCAGTTCATGAAGGCCATGATGCGGGTGCGGTCAGCCAGCACAAAGCCCAGCGCCTGCTCAAAGAAGGCTTGCGTGGCGGCCACGGCATGGGCATTGAGCACGGCATGGGCCAGACGCAGCGGTTGATCGGGCGGCGCCGGCGTGTCGCAAGCGCGGCGCGTGTCGCCGTGCACGACTTCAATGCGCCGGCCATCGGCATCACGAATCAGCAGCGTGCGGCCACCGGCCGGGTCTTGCGCCATGCCTTGCGCGCGCTCGACCACACCGCCCGCGGCCAACGTGGCTTGCGCAATGGCGCCCAATGCCGCGCTGCTGCGCGCGCGCAAGGTGACGTGCCGGATGCAAGGGCTGCCCGGTGCGGCATGCAGCGCGAGCAAGTGGTGGTCAGTGCCGCTGCCGCGCAGGTGAATCACGCCTTGGCTGCGCGCGGCCACATCAAGCCGCCATACTGTTGTGTAGAAGTCTTCAGCCGCGGCCAGGTCGGGCACGGTGAGCGCCACGCTGCGCAGGCTTTCGATCCAGGGTGACTTCATGTTGGTCGCTGCAATTCAACGTTTCAATTCAGGCATGCGCCAAACCGGCCGCCGCGATGCCCGCGATGACGATCTGCTCGTCTTCATCGCCCGTGCCGCCCGAGGCGCCCACCGCACCGATCACCGCGCCGCTGGCATGGGTGATCAACACCGCACCGGTTTGCGGAATGAACTTTTGCTGCGCCGTGGCGGCAATGGCGCCAAAGAAGGCCGGCATGTCCTTGGCCCGCGCCGCCAGCGTGCGGCTGTTCACGCCCATGCCGATGGCCGCGCCGGCCTTGCCCAGGGCAATGTCCAGCCGCAGCGCGCTGGCGCCGTCTTCACGCGCGCTGGCCAGCACCTGTGCGGCGGCGTCTACCACCACCACGCCCATGGGCTTGAAGCCGTGCTGGCGGGCGGCAGCCAGGGCGGCGTCGATCAGCGTGCGGGCCTGGGAATAGGTCAGGGTTGTCATGGTGTGTCCGTTGTCAAGGTTGAGCGTCGTTGTGATGGCTGGCAATCAGGCAATGTATCGGTAGCTTGCTTCGCGCCCGCGGCCCTGCAGCGACAAGTCAGCAAACGGGTTGCGCCGCGTGTCGGCGACCACCTGGTACAGCCCGTACAGGGTGGGCAGAAAGACCGCCCAGTTGCCGACTTCCTGCGCCGCGTGCGCCGCCCAGACCTTGCCCGCCGCGGCGTCTTCGGGCTTGCGCCGGCCGATGCCTGAACTGCGGCCTGCCACACCCGCGCCGTGGGCTGACCATTGATGCACGCGGTAGCCCATCGGGTCGCCCCGGCGCAATTCTTCCTCGCTCTGGCCCAGGCCGGCAACGATCATCACATGTTCATGTTTGATCGCGTCGCGCACCTCGGGCGGCACGTCTTGCAGCCGCTCGAAGCGGATGTACAAGTTTTGCCGCCGGCCGTCGCCCCAGGTTTGCGGCGCGTTGTGAATGGCGCCCAGGGGGTTGCCGTGTTGCGGCGGCACGGCCCATTCAAGCGGCTCGTGTTGCTCGGGGTGCCAGAGCACGAAACCCTTTTCCATGTTCGACCAGAACCAGTCGATCATGCACGGCGTCACGCCGTCGAGTTGCCAGTTGAAATGGGTGCCCAGCGCGTCGTGCTCGGTGTCGATGTTCATTGGTAGACGTTGGTTCCTAAGCGGCCCGAAGGCCGGGTTCAGAGCCAACGCCCCCGTTCAAACCGTGCATGCGGATTTCCCGCACACGGCTTACCAGTGGTCTGTCGGCTCGCAGCATTACGCAGGCCTCCTGTTG
>JANOXU010000165.1:0-14819 GCA_031418595.1 Burkholderiales bacterium | reverse complement strand
GAAAGTCAGGCCGAATTCATCGATCAAGCGCTGCGCCACGGCCTGCGGCATGGCCGCGCCGCCGCCGGAAATGTTGCGCAGCGAGCTGAAGTCGAAGCTCTTGTAGTTGGGGCTGGCGAACAGGTCGATCACCATGGTGGGAATGGCCACCCAGTGGCTGACTTGCCAACGCGCGATGCTGCGCCCGGCAAGCTCGCGATCCCAGCGCGGCAAGATCACCAGCGTGGCGCCGGCATACACCGCGCCGAGCACACTGACCACCATGCCGGTGATGTGGAACATCGGCACCACGGCCAGCGCCACCACCTCGGGCCCGCCGTGGCTCCACTGGCCGATCACCGTGTTGTGCATCAGCCCGCGATGCGTGTGCATGCAGCCCTTGGGCAAGCCGGTGGTGCCCGACGTGTAGGGCAGCAATGCCAGGTCGTCGCCCTGCGCGGTGTGGGGCGTGGGGCGCAGGTTGCGCGCCAGGGCTTCGAGCCAGCGCGTGTGGCCTTCGGGCAATGGGGGCGTGGCGCGCAACCACTTTTCGGTGGCTTCGTTTGGGGCGTCTTCAGGGGCGATGCTGGCGGGCAACGCATCGGCATAGCTGGCCACCAGCACGGCGCGCACGCGCTGCATCGGCACCAGTTCGCTGTTGGCCGCGGCCACGGTGGCGGCCAGGTCGGCGCTGCAGATCACGACCTTCGTTTCCGGGTCAGTAAGGTAGTGGCCGAACTCGTCGGCCTTGTTCATCGGGTTCACCGGCACCACCACGGCGTCGGCCCGCAAAATCGCATACACCGCCACCAGGTACTGCGGGCAGTTCTGCATGAACAGCGCCACCCGGTCGCCCTTGGCCACGCCTTGCGCTTGCAGCCAGCCGGCCACGGCCAGCGCCTGGGCTTTCAGCTCGGAGAAGCTCAATTCACGGCCGAAGAAAATGCAGGCCGGCTTGTTGGGGTAGCGCGTGGCACTCACTTCCAGGTTAAACCACAGCGAGGTTTGCGGCACCACCAGTTCGCGCGGCAAGCGGCGTGGCCAGTGGGCGTGGTGCGGGCGGTCGGGCATGGTCATCGTCTTGAACACCGTGTGGGCGCCCGGTTGATCAACCGGGCTTACTTTTCACATTGGCCGTTGCGCGCCGGTTTGAACGCTACGCCGCGCCAGGCCTTGAACGCCGGGCCGCTGGCTTGCAGGCTCAGGCTGGGTGTGGCCTGCACGGCGTAGGCCCAGCGGCTGGCATCGGCACCCTGGCCCAGCGTGAGGTGGCGCCCGTCAATGCGGCCCAGCCCGGCCCAGCTTTCGCGCCCGGCCTGCAGGCTGGCCTGCACCTGCTGGTAGCGCTGTTGCAGCACCAGGCTGGCGCGCAGGGCACCGGCGCGCGCACACCACAGGCCGCGCAGCGGCGCCGGCACCACCCACAGGTGGGCGCGGCTCAACTTTTCGCGGCCCACGGCTTTGTCGGGCACGTCGAGCGTGATGCTGCGCTCGGGCGCCCAATCGCCCATGTCCCAATCGTGCGAAACGATGCGCGTGCCCGGCGCCAATTGCAGCAGCGCCGGGCGCAACTGCAGATTGAGTTCAGGCAGCAAGTACATGGTGATGACGCTGGCCTGGGCCAGGTCGGTCTTGAACAGGTCTTGCACTTCGAAGCGCGCTTGCTGAGCCACGCCCGCAGCCTGCGCGTTACGGCGGCTGCGTTCCACCAGGTCGGGCACGATCTCCACCCCCAGGCCGCGTGCGCCGAAAAAACGCGCCGCGCTGATGACGATGCGCCCGTCGCCCGAGCCCAGGTCGAGCACGAAGTCGCTGGCCTTCACATCAGCCAGCTTCAGCATGGCCATGACCACGTTGTCGGGCGTGGTGATGAAGGGCACTTCTTCTTGCGCTTGCGCCGCAGGCCCGGCCAGCAGCAAGCACGCGGCCAGTGCCGCACCGAGCACGGCCTTCACATCACCGCGCCGAGTTGCCACGGCACGAACTCGTTCTGGCCATAGCCGTGCAGCTCGCTCTTGGTGGCGCGGCCCGAGGCGGTGGCCAGCATCACCTGAAAGATGCGCTCGCCCACTTCATCGACCGTTTCATCGCCGTCAACGATGCTGCCGCAGTTGATGTCCATGTCCTCTTCCTGCTTCAGCCACAGCGCCGTGTTGGTGGCCAGCTTGAGCGAAGGCGACGGCGCGCAGCCATAGGCCGAGCCGCGCCCGGTGGTGAAGCAAATCAGATTGGCGCCGCCCGCCACCTGGCCGGTGGCCGAGACGGGGTCGTAGCCCGGCGTGTCCATGTAGACAAAGCCGCGCGCCTGCACGGCCTGGGCAAATTCATACACCGCCACCAGGTTGGTGGTGCCGCCCTTGGCGATGGCACCCAGGCTCTTTTCCAGAATCGTGGTCAAGCCGCCGGCCTTGTTGCCGGCCGAGGGGTTGTTGTCCATCTGCATGCCATTGCGCGCGGTGTATTGCTCCCACCAGGCGATGCGCTGCAGCAGCTTGGCCGCCACATCGGGGTGCGCGGCGCGGCGCGTGAGCAGGTGTTCGCCACCGTAGATTTCAGGCGTCTCGCTCAAGATGGCGCTGCCGCCGTGGCGCACCAGGCGGTCCACCGCCGCGCCCAGCGCAGGGTTGGCGCTGATGCCGGAATAGCCGTCGCTGCCGCCGCACTGCAGGCCCACCGTCAAGTGGCTGGCGGGCACCGGCTGGCGCTGCACGGCGTTGGCTTCGGGCAGCAGGCCGTTGATGATCTCGACCCCGCGCGCCACGGTGCGTTTGGTGCCCCCCGTGTCCTGGATGTTGAAGGTGACCAAGCGCGCGCCTTCTTCCAGGCCTTCTTGCGCAATCAAGCCCTGAATCTGATTCGTCTCGCAGCCCAGGCCCACCACCAGCACGGCGCAGAAGTTGGCGTGGCGCGCATAGCCGCCCAGGGTGCGGCGCAGCACGCGCAGTTCCTCGCCCTCGCTGTCGGTGGCGCAACCCATGCCGTGGGTGAGTGCCACCACGCCATCGACATTCGGATACGGCGCCAGCGCTTCGGGGTGAATGTCGCGGCGGAAGTGGTCGGCGATGGCGCGCGCCGCGGTGGCCGAGCAGTTCACGCTGGTCAGCACGCCGATGTAGTTGCGCGTGGCCACGCGGCCATCAGCGCGCACGATGCCTTCAAACATGGCCGGCTGCGCCACGAACGCCGTGGCCTGCGCCCCGGCACCCGGCTCGTGCACGCGCGCAAAAGCGCTGTAGGCCAGGTTGTGCGTGTGCACATGCTGGCCCGGGGCGATGGCCTGGGTGGCGCTGCCGATGATCTGGTTGTAGCGCCGCACCGGCTGGCCAGCGGCCACGGCGCGCACAGCCAGCTTGTGCCCGGGCGGCACCAGGCCGGCCACGGTGATGCCTTCGGCTTCAATGTGGGTGCCGCCGAGCAATTGGCGCCGAGCGATGACGACGTCATCGTTCGGGTGGATGCGGATGGTGGGGGGTGCGTTCAATGGATACCTTCATGCGTCGCATTCCGGAATTCGCCCTTCGGGCCGAGCCCGGACGCAGGCAGCCCCTGCGGGCTGCCTGCCGCCTGGCGAGGGCCATCGGCCTGTGGCCGATGGCGGCCGGGCGGGCTCATGGTCCGCGGGCACTATAGCCTCGGGCGGCTTTTACAATCGCCGGGCTTGCCCAGGCCAACCTGCCATGACACCTTTGCACGCTGCGCACCGGCGCTTGATGTTGAAGACGCTGACCCTGCTGGCCGCGGGTGCGAGCGGCGCCGCGCGCGCCCAGGGCACGCCGCAAGGCCCGGTGGTGCTGACCGTCAGCGGCAAGCTCAACAACCCGGCCGGCGACGCACGCTTTGACATGGCCATGCTCGAAGCCCTGCCCCAGCACAGCTTCACCACCCGCACGCCCTGGTATCCACAAGCACGCAAGTTCACCGGCCCGTTGCTGCGCGCGGTGTTGAGCCAGGCCGGCGCGCGGGGCGAGCAAGTGCGAGCCATCGCGCTGAACGACTACCGCATCGACATCCCCATGGCCGACCTGCTGCACTTCGACGTGCTGCTGGCCCGCTTGCTGGACGACCAGCCCATGGCGGTGCGCGACAAAGGGCCACTGTTTATCGTCTACCCGTTTGAAGAGCGGCCCGAGCTGCGCACCACCGTTTACTACAGCCGCTGTGCATGGCAGCTCAAGGCATTGCAAGTACTGTGACGCCGACCGCCTGGCGGCCAAGCTGGCTCGGCGTGGTGGGCCTGCTGCTGGCACTGGCCCTGGCCGCCGCCGGCTGGCTGCAAACGCGCCAGCACGGCCTGCTCAACCAGACGTTGAGCAACCAAGACGACTATGTCGTGCTCACGCTGTTTCAGTTCGAGACCGAGTACTTCCGCCTGCGTGAGGAATTTGCGCGCAACGTGGCCCAGCCGCAGCCCGACTGGGCGGCCCTGCAACTGCGCTACGACATCTGGGTCAGCCGCGTCGGGTTGTTGCGCGAAGGCCGCGCCTCACGGCTGCTCGAAGACACACCCGGCTTCAACAACGATATGCAGACCATCGAGCGCTTCGTGGTGCATGCCGACCGCTACTTCGCAGCCGGCGCCAGCGGGCAGCCGCCCGCGCCGCAGCGTGCCCAGTTGCAGGCCGAGCTGAACGCGCTGCTCGAACCCATCCATGGCCTCACTTTGCGCGCCGCCCAGCACGTGGCCGTGCAGACGGCGTCGCGCACCGCGGCTGTGCGCGAGCAAAACGCTTTGGGCCTGGCGCTGACGCTGTTTCTGTCGGCGCTGACCCTGGCCTTCGGGCTGATCGCCATGGACCAGATGCGCCGCCTGCGCCAGCGCCGCCTGGCGCTGGAAACGCTGGCCGAGAACCTGCGCCAGGCGCGCGCCCAGGCCGACGCCGCCAACCAGGCCAAAACCGTGTTCCTGGCCCACATGAGCCATGAGATCCGCACCCCGTTTCAGGGCGTGCTGGGCATGCTGTCGCTGCTGCGCGATACCCAACTGTCGCCGCGGCAGATCGACCTGTTGCGCACGGCCACCGACTCGGCCGACCACCTGCTGCGCGTGCTCAACGACATCCTTGATCTGTCGCAACTCGAATCGGGCCACATGGCGCTGGCGTTGGGGCCGCTTGACCTGCGCCGCTTGCTGCATGAAACCGAGGCCTTGATGCAACCCCAGGCCTTGCAGAAGGACTTGCGCCTGAACGTGCAATGCAGCCAGGCCGTGCCGCAATGGGTGGTGGCCGACGAAACCCGACTCAAGCAGATCGTCTTCAACCTGCTGAGCAACGCCATCAAGTATTCACAGCGTGGTGACGTGCTGCTTGATCTGGCGACCCTGGGCGAGCCCGCTGAACGTTTGCGCCTGACCGTCACCGATCACGGCCGCGGCATGGATGACGCCACCCAGGCGCGGCTGTTCAAACCCCAACATGGCGGCAGCGCGATGCGGGTGCACAGCGCCGGCGGCGCCGGCCTGGGGCTGGAGATTTCGCAGGGCCTGGCACGCCTGATGGGCGGCGAATTGGGCGTGCAAAGCACCCTGGGCCAGGGCAGCAGCTTCGTGCTTACCCTGCCCTTGCGCCCAGCCCCGGCGCCGCCGCCCGGCAGCCCGGCGCGGCCCAGCAGCGCGGCGCGCGCGCTGCGCATCCTGGTGGCCGAAGACCACCCGGTGAACCGGCAGTTCCTCGGCGCCTTGCTCGAAGGCATGGGGCACAGCGCGGTGTTTGCCGGCAACGGCCGCGAAGCCGTGGCGCTGGCCGCGGCGCAACGCTTCGACCTGGTGTTGATGGATCTGCACATGCCCGAAATGGATGGCGTGCAAGCCACCACCGCGATCCGCGCCCTGGGCGACCGCGGCGCCGCCACGGTGCCCATCATTGCGTTGACGGCCGACGGCTTTGCGCCCACCCGCGAACGCTGCCTGCTGGCCGGCATGAATGACTTCCTGGTCAAACCGGTGGCTGCACAGGAACTGGCCGCGCGCATGCGCCGGCTGTTCGGCACCGACGCCGCCGCGCCGCCACCCGATACGCTGCGCGCTGACCCGCCCGCACCACCCCTGCTGGACCCACTGGCCCTGGCCAATGCCTTGAAGAGCATGCCGCGCGCCAGCCTGGGCCAACTGCTGCGCAGCCACTTCGAACATGCCCACCACACCGTGGCCGCGTTGCGCGAGGCGTTGCGCGACGGCCAGGCCGACAAGCTGCGCCTGCATGCCCACGCCGCGCGCGGCGCGGCGCTGAACCTGGGCCTGACGGCCCTGGCCCGCACAGCCCTGCAGCTGCAGCAAGGCGCGGCCAGCCTGCCTGCGCACGAAGTGGCCTTGCTGGTGCAGCGCTTTGAAGACCTGCTCGAACCCACCCAGGCGGCCTGCCTGGCCGAGGGCGTGTTTACAGAATGACCGGCTCGGGCTCCAACCGAATCCCAAAGCGCCCGTAGACACTTTCCTGAATCGCCTTGGCCAGCGTCATCACCTGCGCACCGGTGGCGCCGCCGCGGTTCACCAGCACCAGCGCCTGGCGTTCGTACACGCCGGCCTCGCCCACCGTCTTGCCCTTCCAGCCGCAGGCGTCGATCAACCAGCCCGCGGCCAGCTTGACCGTGCCGTCGGGCAAGGGGTAGTGCACGATCTCGGGGTCGCGGCCGATGATGTCCTTGCACTGCTCGGGGCTGACCACCGGGTTCTTGAAGAAGCTGCCGGCATTGCCGATCAGCGCCGGGTCGGGCAGCTTGGCGCGGCGAATGGCGCAGACCCAATCGAACACGGTCTGCGCGTCGGGTGTGAGGTTGCCGCTGTCGTGCGCGCGCCGTTCGAGTTCCAGGTAGCCCAGCACCGGCACCCAAGGCTTGGGCAGGCGCAGGCGCACCTGCGTGATCACGGTCTTGCCGGCTAGCAGGCCTTTGAAGATGCTGTGGCGGTAGCCAAAACCGCACCTCGCCCGGCTGAGCGTGACGCCACGGCCGGTGACCAGGTCCACGCCATCGAGCGACTCAAAGCGGTCGGCCAACTCCACCCCATAGGCGCCAATGTTCTGCACCGGCGCGCCGCCCACGGTGCCCGGAATGAGGGCCAGGTTTTCCAGGCCGGGCCAGCCTTGATCGAGCGTCCAGCGCACCAACTCATGCCAGTTCTCGCCGGCGCCGGCCTGCACGATCCAGGCCTGCGGCGTTTCGGCCACCAGCGCGCGGCCCATGATTTCAACCTTGAGCACGACATCGTTGACATCGCGCGTGAGCACCACGTTGCTGCCGCCACCGAGGATGAATTTGCGCGCCGGGCCCAGTTCAGCGTGGTTGACCACGCGCTTGACCTCGGCTTCACTCGTTACGCGCACCAGCGTGGCGGCCGTGGCCGGCAGGCCAAAGCTGTTGTAGGCACGCAGGTTGACGCGCTTTTCGATCAAAGGCCCCAGTTGATCGGGGCCCAGCACAGGGGTGGGCATGGCAGAATTTTGACCCCATTCGCCCACGCCCTCGCCGCTGCCCCAACCATGCCCAGTTTTGATGCCGTCATCGAGCCCGATGTCGTGGAACTGCGCAACGCCGTGGAGCAAAGCGCCAAGGAAATCGGCACCCGGTTCGACTTCAAAGGCTCGTCGGCCAAGGTCGAACTCACCGGCACCGAAAAAGCGCGCGAACTCACGCTGCACGCCGACAGCGACTTTCAAATCACCCAGGTGCGCGACGTGCTGCTGGGCAAGCTGGCCAAGCGCGGCGTGGATGTGCGTTTCATCGACCTGAGTACCAAGATCGAGAAGATCGGCGGCGACAAGGTCAAGCAGGTGGTGCCGGTGAAGGCCGGCATCGGCAGCGAAGACGCCAAGAAAATGCAGACCGCCTGCAAGCAAAGCAAGCTCAAGGTGCAGGCCGCCATCCAGGGCGACGTGGTGCGCGTCACCGGCGCCAAGAAAGACGAGCTGCAAGCCGCGATGGCGCTGATCCGCCAAGAACTCGCCGAGCTGCCGCTGAGCTTCAAGAATTTCCGCGACTGACCCTTCAGGCGCCATCTGTTCCGCTTGCTTGCTGTCACCCTGATGCTGTGCGCTGGCGCCGTGCAGGCGCAGGGCGTGGCGCTGGGCGGCGTGATGGGCAGCAAGGCGCTGCTGGTGATCGACGGCCAGGCCTACACCGTGCCGGTGGGCGGCACGATCAAGGGCGTGACCCTGGTGCAGCTCGCCGACAACGAGGCCGACGTGCGGCGCGACAAGCTCGTCACCCGCCTGCGCCTGGGCGGCGCGCCGGTGAGCCTGGATGCGGTGGCCGCGCGCGCCGCGCAAAAGCGCGAGATCGTGCTGCCAGCCAGCGCGGGCGGGCACTTCATGGCGCCGGGCGCCATCAACGGCAAGCCGGTGCAGTTCATGGTTGACACCGGCGCCACCTACATCGCCATGGGGCTGGAAGAAGCGCAACGCATCGGCCTGGATTTGAGCCGCGGCGAAGCCGGCATGACGCAAACCGCCAACGGCCCGGTGAAGGTCACGCTCGTCACCTTGAGCAGCGTGCGCATCGGCGGCATTGAGCTGGCCAACGTGCGCGCCGTGGTGCTGCCCCAGGCGCTGCCGTTTGTGCTGCTGGGCAACAGCTACCTGTCGCGCTTTGCGATGCGCCGCGATGCCGATGTGATGCGGCTGGAATTGCGGCACTGAGGCGCGCAAGCATGTATTACGAACCCGGCAAGACGGCGCACGGCCTGCCCCACGACCCGTTCAAGAGCTGCGTGGTGCCGCGGCCGATCGGCTGGATCGCCACGGTCGATGAAACCGGCGTGCACAACCTGGCGCCGTTCAGTCAATTTCAAAACGTTAACTTCGACCCGCCGATGGTCATGTTCGCGGCCAACCAGAAGAGCAGCGGCGAGCGCAAGGACAGCGTGCGCAATGCCGAAACCTCGGGCGAATTCGTCTGGAACATGGCCACCTGGGCGCAGCGCGAGGCGGTGAACATCTCGGCGCAAGAACTGCCCGCCGGCGTGGATGAATTCGAGTTGGCCGGGCTGGAACGCGAGCCGTCACGTCTGGTGAAACCGATGCGCGTGCGCGGCTCGCCGATTCAATTCGAGTGTGCCTACATGACCACGCTGCGCCTGCCCGGCAACGGGCCCATGGGCAGCGTCGATGTGGTCTTCGGCCGCGTGCTGGCGGTGCACATTGCCGACGAGATGATCACCCATGAAGGCCGCGTCGATGTGCTGAAGATGCGGCCCATCGCACGCATGGGCTACTTCGACTACACCAGCGTGGAATCCATCTTCACGATGGTGATTCCCGGCGACCAGCGCGCGTTGCTCAGCGGGCTGGAAGGCTCGGCCGACAAGGTGAAGCGTTCGTTGGCTGAAGGCGGCTGAGCTTCTGACTCAACCCGGTTTGCGCGCCAGCGCAAATCAACCCGGTTTGCGCGCCAGCGCAAAGGCCACCACCGCCGCCACGCCCAGGCTGGCCAGCACCCACAGCACCTGCCGGTAACCCGGCGCCGCCAGCAGCAGCCAGGCCGTGAGCAGCGGCGCGGCGGCGCGCGCCAGCAGGCCCAGGGCCGACATGGCGCCGCTGATGCGCCCGATGTGCGTGCGGCCAAAGTATTCGGGCACCAGGCCGCCGCGCACGATGGTGATCAAGCCATTGGCCAGGCCGAACAAGCCAGCAAAGAGCAGCAGAGATAACCATTGAGTTGACTCTGCCAGCAGCAGCATGGCCAGCGGCATGCCCAGCATCACCAACAGGCCCAAATGGCGCAGTGACAAGCCCGTGCCGCCAGCGGCGTAGACGAAGCGGCCCAGCACCTGCGCCGGGCCAATCCACACCAACACCGCGGGGGCCTGGGCGGCACTCATGCCCTTGCCGGCAAAGATGGGCATCACATGCGCCCACATCGCGGCCGAGGCAAACGAATGCAAGGTGAAGCTCGCGCCCAGCAACCAAAAGACGCGCGAGCGCAGCGCCTGGCGCAGGGTGGAATCGTCTTGCGGCACCTGCGCCGTGCTGGCGGCCACCAGTGCCGGCCCGCGCAGCGCCCAAGCCTGCAAGGGCGCCACCACCGCGGCCAGCACCAGCGCCAGCACCATGAGCGCCTGGCGCCAGCCCAGACCGCTGATCAGCCAGCCCACGGCCGGGAACGACAGCGTGCTGGCGAACCCGGCCACCAGCGTGAGTGTGGTGATGCCCTGGCGGTAATGCTGCGGGTAGCGCTTGGTCAACACATTGAACGCCGGGTCGTACAGCGTCATGGCCATGGCCGCACCGAGCGCTACCCACACCGCATAAAGCATCCAGGGCTGCGTGATTTGAGACCAGCCCAGGCAACCCGCTGCCGCCAGCAGCGAGCCCGTCGTCATCACCGCACGGCCATGGCCATGGTCAATGGCCGCGCCCACCGCGTACGTGGCCGCACCCCACACCGCCAGGCCCAGCGTGAGCGCGCCCATCAAAGTGGCTTCACCCCAACCCAGGGCTTCGCGCATGGGCAGCACGAACGACGAGAAGCCGTAGTACAGGATGGCCCAGCTCAGCGTTTGCGTGGCTGCCAGCACGGCCACCGTGCTGCGGTAGCCGGGGGGGACATTCATCCTTGAATTATGGGCAGTGGGTTTTGTGGCCCTTGGGCGCTGGCGCCATTTGCTTGGAGCCTGCGGCTGCGCAATGGCGATGGCGTGTCCGCGCCACGGCAATGGCAGGCATGGGGTCAGAGCTGGCAGGACTGCCGCAGCCCGCTCAGCATGGTTGTGAAAGCGCCAAGCTTCGGTACAGATCGGGGCGCTGCGGCTGCATACAACGGATCACGTGGACGAGTGGACATGAAGCGTTTGACTGCATCCGGAATCGGCCAGCAGAAGACATTGACCGGCGGCACCCGAACACCCGCAAAAGACTGGTTGCAGTCAGTCGAGCCGTGCCTACCCAGCGACAGCTTGATCGGCGACCGGTCGTTCGCCCCGCAGCAGCTCGACGCGGCATTAGCATTCCGCCATGGCAGACAAGATCACGATGGCCTTCCTCCAGCACGCCGCGAAGGTGTTGACTACGAGTATCGAAGAGGGCGGCGGAGGCTTGTCGGGCGGTAAGGGCATCGAACTAACGACCGCGTATGCCTACGACTTCGGCGTGGACGTCAAGTACGCGCAATATCCGAACGATGCGCCGAACAAGCGCAGCATGCTGTTGGAGAACTTGGCGGCCTTTGAGCCTAAGCAGCAATACCAAATTGTCCGCGAGCTGTGCGACCGCGTTGACCCGTTAGGCGTGCGGCCGGAGATCGTCAGGCTGAAAGCAAAGCTCTACATCGAATTCGCCGAGTGTGCGGACCAGGATCAGCTCACCGACATGCACCGCACGCTGCTGGTCGAGACGCGGCACTGGCTGGCCGATCACCCGGAATCGCAGAAGCTCTTTAACGAGGCGCTGCAAAAGCACGACCACGGTGTCTTCCGACGCAATACGCTGGACGACCTTCGGCTTGCCCTGGAGTTGTTGCTCCGCAGCCTCTTCGGCAACGCCAAGTCACTGGAGAACCAGATTCCGGCCATCGGTACTTTCGTTCGCGATCGGGGCGGGTCGCCAGAGCTGGCGAACATGTTCCAGAAGCTGGTCGACTACTTTTCCAAGTACGAGAACACCTATGTCAAACATGACGATGCAGTCATCGTTGCCGAGGTCGAGTTCATTTTCGAGCTCACCTCATCGTTCATGAAGCACCTCATCCGGCTATCCAAGCCTGCGCCTTGACCGGGTAGATCGACAGCCCGGCTGCGCGAGAGGCTTGGTCAAGCCAACCGTGGTGACTCTGATCCTCCCGACACAGCGGGCTGCTCTCGGCGAGAAGGTGAAGTGGCGTTTGCTGAGTGTCAAGGGATCGTTGCAAGCTTAGACTAGTTCTCGATGCGCAAACCACTCTCGTTCTTGGTGTCTCACGAGCTCCCTGGCCACTGGTTCGTACCTCAGGCCGAAGCTCCTCGTGCGGCTGGCCGGTTTACGTTTAGTGCCAATGGCTGCAAGCTCGACCTTCTTTCCCTCTTGGACGAGTCTGAGGAGGAGACAGAAGCAGACGACGGTGTGCCCGTAATTTTCGGATGCACAAGCCAGGGCGAGGCCGTGTCCCTATTCCGCAGTCTCCATGGTGGCGGTGGCGGCCTGTGGTTCGGCTCGGCGGACGAGGAGGTTCGAACCCAATTCTTTCGACCCCACATGGCCATCGTCGGTGCGCATATCGAGAGCGAAGCGCAGTGCTTCCCGGCCATGCGTGCGCGCGTGCCCGGTTTCCTGGCATGGATTGGGGAATCGGGGATCGGTAGGCCGGAGCGAATTGAGGATGCGGACGGCAAGAGCATCGGCCAGACGATGACGCTCGTCCCTGGAACGATCAGCGCGACTGAGCACGACGGCATTCCGGGCCAAGTCACGATCACCAAATTCGTGTCACAGGATGGGGAACGGTTCAGCATGTTGAGCTGGGCCAGCGAAGGCTGGGTGGAAATCCGGCCGACAGCGCCGCAGCCGATTGACCAGCTCTTGCGAAGTCTCAACTAAGTGCTGTCGCTATTTGGTCTGTTCGCGGGCCCGTGCATGCATTTCGATGCGGTCGAATTGACACTCGCCGATGACCGATCGGCTGGTCTCTTGTTCAGTCCGAATCGTCATCGTGTCTGCGATGTCTCGCGCCAGTGGGAGTTCCTGATTCCGTTCGATTTAATTCGGGCCAAGTTGCCTGCGCTCGTGGACGCCTGGTTAGAGCATATGCCCCGAATCAAGACCGTCAACGCCTTGTTTGAGAGTGCGCATACCCTGGAGAAGCCGCCATTGCATCTGCTGTTCCTCACGCTGACGCACGTACTCGAGGGTCTGCATCGCTCATCCCACTCCGGTGTCTACATGGATCCAGAGGGCTACAAGGCCGTTTGCCACGAGATCACCGCGGGGCTGCCGCAATCTGTAGTGGGCGACCATAGACAGTCCTTGAAGCGACGCATCGAGTTCGGAAACGAGATCTCCTTTCGGAAGCGGCTTGGTGAACTGGTGGACTCGCTCCCCGACGACCTGCGTTTGTTGGTCGCAGGCTGTACGAAGGGCGTTCCGGACGCGTGGATCACGACCCGGAACGAGTACACCCACTGGCCAAACGGTTCGACGTCAACGGCTGCCGAGGGTGCGGAGCTGTATTGCATAAATACGCGTTTGCTGATGTTGGTGCGCGTGCTATTGCTGCGCGTTGTAGGTGTCGCTCCCGGTCTGATCGTTTCGGAACTTCGCGGGCGAAACCGATGGGCACGCGAACTGGCGCACGTAGCCGAGCGCGAGCGTCGACAGAAGGCTCGCCGTGACAGGCAGGACGATTGACCGCAGCCAACGGCGCAACAAAGGAGCTTTCTCTACACGGACGAAGGCATTGCGACCGAGACCGTGGATTCGACGAATCCGAGTGACCGGGCGCAAACGCTGCACAGCTGCCGCCATCTGGAAGCCGCGAGCGGCTTCAAGGCTTCAACGGGTCCGATCCAGCCATTCCCCAACCAGCCATGCTTGCCGCAATCCTGCCGATCCCGTGCTCGAGCCCGTTGCATTGGCCAGCGCCATTCAGCGCCCTGGCGCAGCGTCGTCACCATGCGCGGCGACCAAGATGCCTTGCATCGCGCCGCGGCCCGTTGCATCCACGGTGCAAGTTCAAATCGAACGATCGTGCTAAAACATGTTCTTCTCACGCGGCCAGCCCGCCACCATCGAGGTCAACATGGATCTTTCATTCACCGAAGACGAGCTGGCGTTTCGCGCCGAGGTGCGCGCCTGGGTGCGCGCCAACCTACCGAATGACTTGAGCCACAAGGTGCTCAATGACCTGCACTTGAGCCGCGATGACATGCAGCGCTGGGCCAAGATCTTGGGTGCCAAGGGTTGGCTCGGCTATGCCTGGCCCAAGCCCTTCGGCGGCCCGGGTTGGAGCGCCGTGCAGCGCCACTTGTTCGAAGAGGAATGCGCCCTGGCCGGTGCGCCACGCATCTTGCCGTTTGGCCCGGTGATGGTGGCGCCGGTGATCATGGCCTTTGGCACGCCCGCGCAGCAGCAGCGTTTTCTGCCCGGCATTGCCGATGGCTCGGTGTGGTGGAGCCAGGGCTACAGCGAACCCGGCTCGGGCTCTGATTTGGCCTCGCTGCGCACCAAGGCTGAACGGCGCGGCAACCAGTACATCGTGAACGGCCAGAAGACCTGGACCACCCTGGCCCAGCACGGCGAATGGATCTTCTGCCTGGTGCGCACCAGCAGCGAAGGCAAGCCGCAAACCGGCATCAGCTTCTTGCTGATCGACATGAAAAGCCCCGGCGTGAGCGTGCGGCCCATCGAGATGCTGAACGGCGAAGCCGAAGTCAACGACGTGTTTTTTGACAACGTCGAAGTGCCGGTTGCCAACCTGATCTGCGAAGAAAACAAGGGCTGGACCTACGCCAAACACCTGCTGAGCCACGAGCGCACCAACATCGCCGACGTGAACCGCGCCAAGCGGGAACTGGAGCGTTTGAAGCGCATCGCCAAATCCGAAGGCGTGCTTGACGACTCGCGTTTCCGCGACGAAATCGCCAAGCTCGAAGTGGACGTGGTGGCGCTGGAGATGATGGTGCTGCGCGTGTTGTCGGCGGAAAAATCCGGCAAAAACGCGCTGGACGTCGCGGGCCTCCTGAAGATTCGCGGCAGCGAGATCCAGCAGCGTTACGCCGAGCTGATGATGATGGCCGCCGGCCCTTATGCGCTGCCGCTGATCCGCGAGGCTATGGACGCCGGCTGGCAAGGTGACGCCGTGGGCGCCCTGTATTGCGCGCCGCTCGCGGGCACCTACTTCAACATGCGCAAGACGACCATCTACGGTGGTTCGAATGAAGT
>JANOXU010000164.1:0-52491 GCA_031418595.1 Burkholderiales bacterium | reverse complement strand
TTTTTGAGCATCATCCTGTTTTTCCATGTTCCTGATAATACTTGAACTGTAACTCCATTTGGAATAATATTAATTTCATTTGGTGTGGCGTCAGCGTATATTCTTACTAATTTATCATTATTGTTTTCAGTAGCGTTTAATGCCTCTTCTAAAGTAGGATAACACAATCCTTCATGGCTAAATACAACCTCTCCAATATTTAGGCTTCCTATACTATCATTGCAATCATCATCATTGGGTACGTAGCTGCAGGTCGCGCAGCAGTTCGCCTTGCTCGCGCGCGCGCTCAACGTTGCGCACATCGAAGAACGAATACGAGGCCCCACCCAGCCGTTTGGCCGCACGCATGGCCACACTGGCGTGTGACAGCAAATTCGACGCGCTGCCGTGCTCGGGGTACAGGGCAATGCCGATCGAGCAGCTCACGCTGGCCTGGTGGCCGACTTCGGTGTAGGGCTCGCCCACGCTTTGCAACACCTGGTTGGCCAGCGCAATCACGGCTTCGCGGCTGGCGCCTTCGCCCATGAGCAAAGGTAGCCCTGCCACGTTGCTCATACCCCCGCGGGGGGCGGACGACGTAGTCGTCGGCCCGGGGGTGGTCATCAACAACACGAATTCATCGCCGCCCTGGCGCGCCACCAGGTGAGGCGCGGCCAGGGCGTGCAGGCGCTGGCCGATGGCGCCGAGCATGCGGTCGCCGCCGGCCTGGCCGAGCAGTTCGTTCACCGGGCGAAAGCCGTCCAGGCCGATGAACAACAAGGCCAGCGGCGTGCCTTGTGCATCGGCCGCAGCCACGGCTTGGGCCACGGCTTCATCAAGCCGCACGCGGGTGGGCAGACCGGTGACGCTGTCTTGCTGGTGCAGCGTGCGCAAGGCGTTGCGCGCGTGAGCCAGCGCAGCGCGCAAGCGGGCTTCGAGCACCGAAAAGCCGCCCACCATGGCCAGGGCCAGCGGCAACGCCACCGCGGCCAGCAGGTGCAAGCTGGGCAGCGGCAATTGGTCTTCATGGGCCGAGGCGTCCAGCGCCAGTGGGTCGAGCATGGCAAACAGCACGCGCTGGCTGGCCACCCAGGCCACGGCCAGCAGCGCTGCGCAGCCGGCCTGCGCCGCGCGAGCCTGGGCTGGCTTGGTGAGTTGCGTGTGGCGCAGCAGCGCCATGGCCGCCAGGCCGCCGGCCACACTGCACGCGCCGGCGGCAAACAGGTGCACCAGGCTCCACAACGGGGCCGGTTGCAAACCCAGGCTGAACAGCGCGCCGACCTGGCTGGCCAGTGCCGCCAGCGCCAGCAGCACCGCGGCACCCACGGTGGCAACCGCGCCGGCACGGCCTGCCTGGTACAGCGCCGCGGCGCACAGTGCGCAGCCAACGGCCCAGCCCGCCAGGCTGCCCAGGGTGTGAACACCCGCCGCAAACGGCAGCGCCAGCGCTTGAATGCCCAGCACTTGCAGCGCCCACAGCGTGCTGCCCAGTGCCAGTGCCGCAGCCCCCAGCCAGCGCCGTGCTTCTGGCACGGGCACGGGCAGGGCGGTCGCGGTGGGCGCCAGGCGGCGCGCCAAGTCAAGCGCCACCCAGGCGCCCAGCGCGGCGATCAGAGCTTGCAGCAGCATGCTCAATCAGCCCGGCGCGGCTGCCCCGGCGCGCAGGCGCACGCGGGTTGAAGCCACCGGGCACGGTTCGTCATGGCCTGGTATCGGCGCGGCGAACTGCCAGCTTGAGCGGCGCGCGCAGCGCGCGGGCCAGGCCGTGGCACACTGCGCCGCCCGTATGAGCAAATGTGGCTCTGCCACTTTGCTCATACCCCCTCGGGGGGCGGACGACGTACTCGTCGGCCTGGGGGCGCGCGCAACGACCGGCCAAAAATTGAACCCCATTGCCCAGCAAATCGCCGCCGAACTGAAGTGCCAGCCCAGCCAGGTGCAAGCGGCAGTTGACTTGCTTGACGGCGGCGCCACCGTGCCCTTCATTGCCCGCTACCGCAAGGAAGCTACCGGTGGCCTGGACGACGTGCAACTGCGCGAACTCGACACCCGCTTGGTCTACCTGCGTGAACTGGCGCAGCGGCGCGACACGGTGCTGCAAAGCATCGAGTCCCAGGCCAAGCTCACGCCCGAGTTGCGCGCGGCCATCCACGCCTGCGCCACCAAGCAAGAGCTGGAAGACATCTACCTGCCCTACAAGCCCAAGCGCCGCACCAAGGGCATGGCCGCGCGCGAAGCCGGCTTGGGGCCGCTGGCTGAAGCGCTGCTGGCTGACCCGCAGCAGGTGCCGTCGGAAGCAGCGGTTGCGTTCATCAACCCCGAAGGCGGCTTTGTCGACGCCGGCGCCGTGCTCGACGGTGTGCGCGACCTGTTGGCCGAGGCCTGGGCCGAAGACCCGGCGCTGGTAAGCAAGTTACGTGAATGGTTGTGGGCCGAAGGGCAATTCGTGTCAAACAAGGTGGCCGGGCTGGACGAGAACGCCGCCGAAGTGGCCAAGTTCCGCGATTACTTCGACTACGCCGAGCCGATCAACAAGGTGCCCTCGCACCGCGCGTTGGCCGTGTTTCGCGGCCGCAGCTTGCAGATGCTGGACGCCAGCCTGGGCCTGGGCGAGCCGCCGCCGGTGGGCCAGCCCACGCCGGCTGAAGGCCGCATTGCGCTGCACATTGGCTGGGCTCACCGCGGCCGGCCGGCAGATGATTTGCTGCGCAAGTGCGTGGCCTGGGCCTGGCGTGTGAAGCTGTCGCTGAGCCTGGAGCGCGACCTGTTTGCGCGCCTGCGAGAAGGCGCTGAAACCGTGGCCATCAAGGTCTTTGCCGACAACCTGCGCGACCTGCTGCTGGCCGCACCCGCCACCCAGCGCGTGGTGATGGGGCTGGACCCGGGCATCCGCACCGGCGTGAAGGTGGCGGTGGTGAACGCCACGGGCAAGGTGTTGGCCACCAGCACCGTGTTCCCCCACGAGCCCAGGCGCGATTGGGCAGGCGCCCTGCATGAACTGGCGCGCCTGGCGCATGCCCATGGCGTGAACCTGGTGGCCATCGGCAACGGCACGGCCAGCCGCGCGACCGACCAGTTGGCTGGTGACCTGATCAAACGCATCACGCAGATTCAACCCGAGCAGCGGATTGAAAAGGTGGTGGTAAGTGAAGCCGGTGCCTCGGTGTATTCAGCCAGTGAAGTGGCGAGCAACGAGTTGCCCGATCTCGATGTGAGCCTGCGCGGCGCGGTGAGCATTGCCCGGCGCGTGCAAGACCCGCTGGCCGAGCTGGTGAAGATCGACCCGCGCAGCATCGGCGTGGGCCAGTACCAGCATGACGTGAACCAGGCCGCCATGGCGCGCTGCCTCGACGCCGTGGTGGAAGACTGCGTCAACGGCGTGGGCGTGGACCTGAACACCGCCTCGGTGCCGCTGCTGGCGCGTGTGTCGGGCCTGAGCGCCACGGTGGCCGGCAGCATCGTGCGCTGGCGCGATGCGCAGGGGCGCTTTGGCTCGCGCAAGCAGTTGCTGGAAGTGGCCGGCCTGGGGCCGCGCACCTTTGAACAGGCCGCCGGGTTCTTGCGCATTAACGATGGCGATGACCCGCTCGACAGCACCGGCGTGCACCCCGAGACCTACCCCGTGGTGCAAAAACTGCTGGCCGCCACCGGCCGGCCGGTGGCCGAGCTGATGGGCCGCAGTGACGTGTTGAAGGCGCTCAAGCCCGAGCAATTTGCCGATGCGCGCTTTGGTGCCATCACCGTTAAAGACATCTTGGCCGAGCTTGAAAAACCTGGGCGCGACCCGCGGCCCGATTTCAAAGTGGCGCGCTTCAATGACGGTGTTGCGGACATGAAGGACTTGCAGCCCGGCATGTTGCTCGAAGGCACGGTGACCAACGTGGCGCAGTTCGGCGCCTTTGTTGACCTGGGCGTGCACCAAGATGGCCTGGTGCACGTGAGCCAACTGAGCAACCGTTTCGTCAACGATGCGCGCGAAGTGGTGAAGACGGGTTTGATCGTCAAGGTGCGGGTGCTGGAAGTGGACCTCGCGCGCAAGCGCATTGCGCTGAGCATGAAGCTCGATGCGCCCACGGTGCGCGCCGCGCCGGGTAATGCCTTCACGCCTGCCGGGCGCGGTGAACGCACGCCGGCGCGCGGCGCGGCGCCGGCTGCGCCCGCCGGTGCGTTGGCCGCCGCGTTTGCAAAGCTGAATCAAAAGGCCTGATGATCGAACGATGAAACTCATCAGCGAGATCGTTAACAAGGCCGTTGCCACGGCGGCCCTGCGCCGCGATATTCATGCTCACCCTGAGCTGGGTTTCGAAGAGCAGCGCACATCAGACCTGGTTGCCGCGCAGCTTTTGCAGTGGGGCATTGAGGTGCATCGCGGCCTGACCAAGACCGGCGTGATCGGCCTTGTGCACGGCCGCGACGGCGGGCGCAGCGGCCGCGCCGTGGGCCTGCGCGCCGACCTGGACGCGCTGCCCATTCAAGAAGCCAATCAGTTTGCCCATGCCAGCCGCCACGCCGGCACCATGCACGCTTGCGGGCACGATGGCCACACGGCGATGCTGCTGGCCGCGGCGCAACACCTGGCGGCCACGCGCCAGTTCGACGGCACGGTGCTGCTGATCTTTCAACCCGCCGAAGAAGGCCGCGGCGGCGCGCGCGCGATGGTGGAGCAAGGCCTGTTCGAGCAGTTCCCCATGGAAGCCGTGTTCGGCCTGCACAACTGGCCCGGCATGGCGGTGGGCGAGATGGCGGTGAGTGCCGGGCCGGTGATGGCCGCGGCCAACACCTTTCACATCACCGTGCGCGGCCGTGGCAGCCACGCCGCGCTGCCGCACCTGGGTGTTGACCCGATGCCGGTGGCTTGCCAAATGGTGATGGCCTTGCAGACCATCGTCAGCCGCAACGTGCGGCCGATCGACGCTGCGGTGTTAACCGTGGCCTGCATCCACGGCGGCGAAGCCACCAACGTGGTGCCTGAGCAAGCCGTGATCGAAGGCACGGTGCGCTGCTTTCGCGCCGAGGTGCTCGACCTGATTGAACGGCGCATGGGCGAGATCGCGCGCCACACCTGCGCCGCCTTCGACGCCGAATGCGAATTCGAGTTCAAGCGCATGGCCCCGGCGGTGGTGAACCATGCGCGCGAGGCGGCGTTTGCGGCCGGGGTGATGGCCGGCATCGTCGGGCGCGAACGGGTGCTTGTGCAAGAGCCCTCCATGCCGTCGGAAGACTTTGCCTTCATGCTGCTGGCCAAGGCCGGCGCGTACGCTTTCATTGGCAACGGCGAAGGCGCGCACCGCGCATCAGGCCATGGCGAAGGGCCGTGCATGCTGCACAACCCGAGCTACGACTTCAACGACGCGCTGCTGCCGCTGGGCGCCACTTACTGGGTGCGGCTGGCTGAAGACTGGCTGGCCGCGCCGGCGTCTTCATAGTCCAGCGCCAGCAACTCGACGGGCTGGCCATGCGGCGTGCGCTGCGCGGCGTGGCCCCAGGCCTGCGCATGGCGCTGCAATTCGCCGCCAGCGGCCAGGCCTTTGGTCAGCAGCAGGTCTTCCAACGCGGCCAGCCAATGCTGGTAGTAGGTGTTGCCGTGGTCGGGGTCGCCCTCGGCCTGGGCCAGGGCGATGCGTGCGGCCAGCGCGGCGGCCCATTCGGGCCAGGTGAACAGGCCGCGTTGATGCAAGGCCAGCGTGGTGGCAAAAGCCTGGGCTTGCCAGGGTTCACTGAAGTGCGGCTCGGCAGCGCTGAGGTCTGGCGTCATGCCGGCTCCAGATAGGGTTCCCAGGCGTCGATGCTGAGCTGCTGGTTCGCGCCCGCGCCCCACACATCGGCAGCGTTGAAGACCACGGTGTACAGCCACTGTGGCTGTTCACCCAGGCCCTGGGCATGCGCGTCGGCAAAGACATGCGCGCCCAGCACGCGCTCGATCTGCCCCGTCTGGCCGCGGGCATAGGCCGGCAGGCGGGTGTGGTGCGCGGCCGGTGCGGCGCGGGTGCGCACCCAATCACCTGCTGCATATCGCGCCGGTGCCGCGGCGGGGCGCTCGGTGGCGGCGCCGCGGGCCAAGGTGGTGGCCACATCTGCGGCATGCAGTTTGCGCGGCAGCGGCGGGTGCGGCGCCAACGAATGACCGTGCGCCAATTCTTCAGCGCTGACCAGGCCGTGTTCGATGATCAGCCGCTCCAGTGCGGTCAACCAGATCTCGTAATAACTCATGCCTGCATAGGCGGGCAAGGTTTCGCGCGCACTGCGGCTGATGTCGATGTTCCACATGCCGGTGGCGCCCATGGCCAGCGTGAGCGCCAGCACGGTGGGCTCCCAGCTCGCATGGAACAGCTCGCCCTCCGGTTCAGGCTGCACCGTGCGCACATTGGGCTGTCCGCCCAGATCGGCGTGGCTGAAGTAGTTCATTGCGGGCGCTGCGGCAAGCCGGTGCCGATCATCGAATCGCGCGTCACCCATTCGGCCAGCGCTTCTTCGCTCAGCCCCGCCGTGCCGCTGGGCCGCATGGGCACCACCAGGTAGCGCACTTCGGCGGTGGAATCCACCACGCGCAGCGCCACCTCAGGCGGCAGCGTGACGCCGAAGTCGGCCAGCACGGCCAGCGGCTCGCGCACCACGCGCGAACGGTAGGGCGCGCTCTTGTACCAAGTGGGCGGCAGGCCGAGCACGGGCCAGGGGTAGCAACTGCACAGCGTGCACACCACCAGGTGGTGCAGGGCAGGTGTGTTGAACAGCGCCACCATGTGCTCGCCCTGGCGCCCGCTGTACCCCAGGGCGGCGATGGCGGCAGTGGCATCACGCTCCAACCAAGCCGCGTAGGCAGGGTCAGCCCAGGCCCGCGCCACCACGCGCGCACCGTTGCGCGGGCCGATGCGGGTTTGGTAGGTCTGCACCAGCTCATCGAGCGCGGCAGGGTCGATGTAGCCCTTTTCGGTGAGCAGGGTTTGCAAAGCGCGCACGCGCAGCTCCATGGGACCGAGTTCGCTGTGGTCGCCGTGGTCGTGGTCGTGGTCGTGGTCGTGCATGGCTCATCGTAGCTGCTGCATCCGTTCGCCCGGCCGGCGCGTAAAGGTGGGTCAGACACCTGGTCGCGCTGACCGGGTGCCCACCACTGCGCCGCTCGTGAGGTGGCCGCAGCACCGGCCCAGCCGACAGACGAGGATCACCATGTCAAGCCGTCAAGCGCCCCTGCCTTCACGCCGCCTGCGTTGGCTGCCCATTGCCGCGGCCCTGCTGGCCACCGCCGCCGCAGTGGCAACACTGACCACCGAGGTTGACAACGGCGCTGCGCCGTTCACCGCGTCGACGCTGCCGTTCGCTGACACCGCCGCGGGCATCGGCCGCCACCCGTGAGACCGCCGCGTCAGCCACGGTACCGAGCCGCTGCCTTGGCTTGGCGCCGCCGGGCAACGCATAGACTTCGCGGCAAGATGAAAACCTGGTTCCTGTGCATCACCCTGTTAGGCGCTTTGTTTGGCGTTGCATTGAGTAGCGTGGCGCCGGCCAACGCCAAGCCGCTGCTGCCGGCCAGCGACGACCAGGTGCTCGTCCGCCTGGGCCCCAAAGTGCTGCCAAAAGCAGCGCAGGCGACACCGCAACAGGCGGTGGCGCAAGCCCAGACCTTGCTTGAGCAAGCGCGGCGCGACGCCGACCCGCGCCCGGCCGGGCTGGCCCTGGGCCTGCTGGCGCCGTGGAGCGACGATGGCCGTGCACCGGCCGAAGTGGTGGTGATGCGCGCCACGCTGCAACAGCACCTGCACCGCTTTGATCAAGCCTTGGCCGCGCTGCAAAGCCTGGTCGAACGCGACCGTCAGCAGCCCCAGGCCTGGCTCACGCTGGCCACCTTGCACCGGCTGCAAGGGCGCTATGCCCAATCAGACCAGGCCTGTCAGGCCTTGCTGAGCATCGGGCAGACGTTGTATGGCCAGGCGTGTCTGGCTGAAAACATCAGCCTGCGTGGTGACGGCGCACGTGCCCGCGCCATGTTCGAAGCGCTGTTGGCCCAGACCACGCAGGCGCCCACGCGGGCCTGGCTGCACGCCAGCCTGGCCGAATTGCATGGCCGCGGCGGCCAGCCCGCATTGGCCGAGGCTGCCTGGCGCGCCGCCTTGAACGCGGCGCCGGACGGCTACGCCAGCCTGGGCCTGGCCGATGTGCTGATTGCCCAAGCGCGCCTGCCCCAAGCCCTGCAAGTGCTGCGCGACCAGCCGGCCAGCGACGCCGTGCTGCTGCGCCGGCACCAAGCGGGTGACGCACTGGCTGGTGTGCAACTGCGCCAGCGCCAGATGGGGGCGGATGTGCAGGCCGCCGCTGCGTCGGGGCATGGGCGTGAGCTGTCGCTGTATGCCCTGCATGTGCAAGGTGACGCGGCGGCAGCGGTGGCGCTGGCCCGCATCAACCTGCGCACCCAGCGCGAACCTATTGACCTGCTGCTGCTGGCCCAGGCGGCAAGGCGCGCCGGCGACCGCGCCGCGCTGGACGAAAGCCTGCAACTGGCGCGCGAGATTGGCCTGCACGATGAACGCCTTCAGGCATTGCGTTAGCGCGCTGCTGCTTGTGGCCGCGGTGCTGCCGGCGGCAGCGCACAAGTCCAGCGAAGCCTACTTGACGCTGGACGCCGGCGCCCAGAGCCTGGCCGTGCGGTTTGACATCGCGCTGCGCGACCTCGACGCTGCGCTGGACCTCGACACCGATGGTGACCGCGCCTTGACCGTGGCCGAGGTGCGCAGCGCCTGGCCGCGCATCGACGCCCTGGCGCTGGGCGCACTCAGCGTGGCGGGCTGCAAGCTGGGCGTGACCGGGCATGCCTTTGAAGAGCGCAGTGACGGCGTGTACGCGGTGCTGAACCTGGCGGCACCTTGTGTGTTCAATGCGGCCACGCCGCTGCACTACAGCTTGTTCGCCACGCTGGACCCCACCCACCGCGGCGTGGCGCGCATCAACCATGCTGACGGCGCGACTGCGGTGATGGTGCTCGACCCGAGCGCGGCGGTTGCGCCCGCGCCGTACGGCATCAGCACGGGCAGCGGCAGCGCCACAACGCCTTCGTTGTGGCTGGAAGGGGTGCGCCACATCATCACGGGGTACGACCACTTGCTCTTCTTGCTGTGCCTGTTGTTGCCGGCGGTGCTGCAACGCAGCGCCGCGGGCTGGCAGCCGGTGGCGAGTTGGCGCGCCGCGTTGCTGCCGGTATTGGGCATCGTGACGCTGTTCACGCTGGCACATTCGATCACGCTGGGCCTGGCTGCCAGCGGCCTGGTGCGGTTGAGCCCGGCGTTCATCGAGCCGGCCATTGCCGCCACGATTGCGGCGGCGGCGCTGGACAACATCTGGCCGTTCTTGGGCCGCTGGCGCGCTGCCATCACGTTCGGTTTCGGCCTGATCCACGGCTTTGGCTTTGCCAGTGCGCTGGGCGAGCTTGAACTGCATGGCTGGGCCTTCGCGTCGGCCTTGCTGCGCTTCAACCTGGGGTTGGAGTCCGGCCAGGTGGCGGCGGTGTTGGTGGTGGTGCCGCTGCTGTGGCTGCTGCGCCGGCGCGCTGCCTACGTGCCGGCGGTGCTGCGTGGCGGCTCGGGGCTGGCCGCGGGCATGGCGGCGATCTGGCTGTTTCAGCGCGTGTAGCGTGGCCTACAATTGCGCCCACGTTCAAGCAAATGTGGCTTTGCCAGTTTGCTTCATCTCCTCGGGGGGCGGCCGGCTTCGGCCGGCCTTGGGGCACACTCAATCAACAAGAGCGGGAAAGGCATCATGGTTATGACACCGCGAACTACAAGCACCCACATCTTCGCCATGCGGCTGCGCTGTCACGCCTGAGACTCATCCCCCTCACACCAAAAGCGCGGTCGTCCACCGCGCTTTTTTGTTTTCAAGGCTGTTCACATGATCACGATCACATTGCCCGACGGTTCACGGCGCGAGTTCGCCACGGCGCCCACGGTGGCCGAGGTGGCCTTGTCCATCGGCCCGGGGCTGGCCAAGTCAGCCTTGGCCGGGCAGGTTGGCACGGGCGAGCAGGCACGGGTGGTTGACTTGAGCCACCGCATCGAGCGCGATGAGGCCGTGGCCATCGTCACTGAGAAGTCGCCTGCGGGGCTGGAG
Source organism: Burkholderiales bacterium (assembly GCA_031418595.1). GTDB lineage: Bacteria > Pseudomonadota > Gammaproteobacteria > Burkholderiales > Burkholderiaceae_C > Rubrivivax. The sequence continues at coordinate 42,417 of JANOXU010000164.1, read as the reverse complement.
GTGTTGCGCCACTCCACGGCGCACCTCTTGGCCTATGCAGTGAAAAGTTTGTTCCCTGAAGCGCAGGTGACGATCGGCCCGGTGATCGAGAACGGCTTCTTCTACGACTTTGCCTACAAGCGGCCGTTCACACCCGAAGACCTGGTGGCCATTGAAGCCAAGATGCAGGAGCTGGCGCGGTTGGATGAAGCCGTGCAGCGCCGCGTCTTGCCGCGCGACGACGCCGTGGCTTATTTCAAAGGTTTGGGCGAGCACTACAAGGCCGAGATCATTGCCAGCATCCCGGCCAATGAAGATGTGTCGCTGTACCGCGAAGGCAACTTCGAAGACCTGTGCCGTGGCCCGCACGTGCCCAGCACAGGCAAGCTCAAGCACTTCAAGCTCATGAAGCTGGCCGGCGCCTATTGGCGCGGTGACCACCGCAATGAAATGCTGCAACGCATTTATGGCACCGCCTGGGGCAGCAAGGATGAGCTGGCGCAGTACCTGCACATGCTGGAAGAGGCCGAAAAGCGCGACCACCGCCGCCTGGGCCGCGAGCTGGATTTGTTCCACATGGAAGAGGCAGCGCCGGGGCTGGTGTTCTGGCACCCCAAGGGCTGGACGGTGTGGCAGCAGGTTGAGCAGTACATGCGCCAGGTCTACCGCGACAACGGCTACCAGGAAGTGAAGGGCCCGCAGATCCTGGATAAGAACCTGTGGGAAAAGACGGGCCATTGGGAGAACTACCGCGACAGCATGTTCGTGACGGAAAGCGAGAAGCGCGAATACGCCCTCAAGCCCATGAATTGCCCGGGCCATGTGCTGATCTTCAGCAGCGCGCTGCGCAGCTACCGTGACCTGCCGCTGCGCTACGGCGAGTTCGGCCAGTGCCACCGCAATGAACCCAGCGGTGCCTTGCACGGCATCATGCGGGTGCGCGGTTTCACACAGGACGACGGCCACATCTTCTGTACCGAGGACATGATCCTTGGTGAGTGCGTGGCTTACACCGCATTGCTGCAGCAGGTGTACCGCGACTTCGGCTTCACCGACATCATCTACAAGGTGGCCACGCGGCCGGCCAAGCGCGTGGGTTCAGATGCGCTGTGGGACAAGGCCGAGTACGCGGTGATGGAGTCGCTGCGCCGCTCGGGCTGCGAGTTCATCGTCTCGCCGGGCGATGGCGCGTTCTATGGCCCGAAGATCGAGTACACGCTGAAGGACGCCCTGGGCCGGCAGTGGCAGTGCGGCACCATGCAGGACGACTTCAACACTGCTGAGCGCCTGGGTGGCGAGTACGTCACTGAAACGAGCGGCCGCGCGCACCCGGTGATGTTGCACCGGGCCATCGTGGGCAGCCTGGAGCGCTTCATCGGCATCTTGCTGGAGCAGCACGCCGGCGCCTTGCCCGCCTGGCTGGCACCGGTGCAAGTGGTGGTGGCCTGCATCACCGAGGCGCAGGCCGATTACGCCACCTCAGTGGTGAAAACGCTTCAGAAACAAGGCTTTAGGGCGCATGTCGATCTGCGCAACGAGAAAATTACCCGTAAAATCCGCGAGCATTCAATGCAAAAGCCTCCGTACATCCTCGTCGTTGGCGACAAGGAAAAGGCAAACGGAACGGTTGCAGTGCGCGCCCGAGGCAATGTTGACCTGGGGGTCATGCCGCTTGAAGGCTTCACGCAGAAGCTCCTTGGCGACGTCGACCACAAGGCCTGAGCCCCGCGCGCGCTTGATTTTTTTGGTGCGGCCCGCGTGCCTTGCGGGCTGCTTGTGAGGTAACCACTATCGCTACTTTTCTTGACCGCCGTACCCCGAATGCCGAGCGCAAGCACCGGCTGAACCGCGAAATTCTTGCCCCGCAGGTGCGCCTGAACGGTGTTGAGAACGAGCCACTTGGGGTGGTCACCTTGATGGAGGCCTTGCGCCTGGCCGGCGAAGCCGATGTTGACTTGGTGGAAATTGCCGCCACGGCGGACCCCCCGGTTTGCCGCCTGATGGACTACGGCAAGTTCAAGTACCAAGAGCAGAAGAAGGCCGCCGAAGCCAAGTCCAAGCAAAAGGTCATCGAGGTCAAGGAAGTCAAGTTCCGCCCGGGCACCGATGAAGGCGACTACGTGATCAAGGTGCGCAACTTGCGCCGCTTCATCAGCGAAGACGGCGACAAAGGCAAGGTCACGCTGCGCTACCGCGGCCGCGAGATCACCCACCAAGACATCGGCATGCGCTTGCTGGAACGCATCCGCGACGAGTTGGCCGATTGCTCGGTGGTTGAAAATATGCCGCGCCTGGAAGGGCGGCAAATGGTGATGGTGCTGGCACCGAAGAAAAAGAATTGAGTTGAATTGAGTTGATGGCGTGCGCGGTTTGGTCGCTGCGCACTGCCCAAGAAGCCGCTGCAAGGCCAACAAGTACCCGGTGCGTTACCGAGTCGCCTGCAGGGGTCAGTTAAAAGGAGCAGTCATGCCCAAGATGAAGACCAAGAAGAGCGCTGCCAAGCGCTTTCGCGTTCGCCCCGGCGGCACCGTCAAGCGCGGTGCGGCCTACAAGCGGCACATCCTGACCAAGAAGTCCACCACGCGCAAGCGTCACCTGCGTGGGGTCAAGGAAGTGCATGAATCCAACCTGGGCAGCGTCGCACGCATGCTGCCGTCGGCCGGCCTGTAAGCCGCCACACTGACACAGGAGAAAAAATATGCCTCGCGTCAAACGTGGTGTAACGGCACACGCCCGCCACAAGAAGATCCTCGCCCTGGCCAAGGGCTACCGCGGCCGCCGCAAGAACGTCTTTCGCATCGCCAAACAGGCGGTGATGAAGGCCGGGCAATATGCCTACCGCGACCGCCGCACGCGCAAGCGCGTGTTCCGCCAGCTCTGGATTGCCCGCATCAACGCCGCCGCGCGTGAACTCGGCCTGACCTACAGCCGCTTCATGGCGGGCATGAAAAAGGCCTCGATCGAGATCGACCGCAAGGTGCTGGCCGAACTCGCCGTGAACGACCCGGCGGCCTTTGGCAGCATCGTTGCCAAGGTGAAGGCCCAACTGAGCTGAACCAGCCCGGCGCGGGCAGCACGTGCCCGCACCGCAGCCAGCCACGCAAGGCCGTCACTTCGGGACGGCCTTGCTTCTTTTTGTCACGCCACCATGAACGATCTTGAGCCCATCGTGCAAGACGCACAGGTCGAATTCGACGCTGCCAGCACGCCCGCTGATCTTGAAAACGCCAAGGCACGCTTTCTGGGCAAAGCCGGGCAGGTGACCGAGTTGCTCAAAGGTTTGGCCAAGCTCGATGCGGCCGAGAAGAAAGCGCGCGGTGCCCGAATCAATGCTGCGAAGCAGGCCATTGAACAGGCCTTGCAAGCGCGCCGCGCCGCATTGGCTGAGGCCGAATTGGCCCAGCAACTGGCGGCGCAAGCGCTTGACGTGACGCTGCCCGGCCGGCGCCGCGGCGCGGGCGGCCTGCACCCGGTGTCACGCACGCTGGAGCGCATTGAAGCGATCTTCGGCTCGATGGGTTTCGACGTGGCCGATGGCCCCGAAATCGAAACCGACTGGTACAGCTTCACCGCGCTGAACAACCCCGAGAACCACCCCGCGCGTTCGATGCAGGACACGTTCTATGTCGACCTGAAAGACGCCGAAGGCCGCTGGCTGAACCTGCGCCCGCACACGTCGCCGATGCAGATTCGCTATGCGCGCGCCCATGCCCGCAAGCACGCCGGCGCCGAGCACATGCCCGAGATTCGGGTCATCGCCCCGGGCCGCTGCTACCGGGTGGACAGCGACGCCACGCATTCGCCCATGTTTCACCAGTGCGAAGGGCTGTGGATCGGCGAGGACGTGAGCTTCAAAGATCTGAAGGTTGTGTTCACCGATTTCCTGCACCAGTTCTTCGAGACCGATGAACTCGACGTGCGCTTTCGACCTTCATTTTTTCCGTTCACCGAGCCCTCGGCCGAGATCGACATTGCCTTTGCCACGGGGCCGCTCAAGGGCCGCTGGCTGGAAGTGGCGGGCTCCGGCCAGGTGCACCCTAACGTTGTGCGCAACTTTGGCCTTGACCCCGAACGCCACATCGGTTTTGCCTTCGGCATGGGGCCGGACCGGCTGGCCATGCTGCGCTATGGCGTGAACGACTTGCGCCTGTTCTTTGACGGCGACCTGCGTTTTCTGTCGCAGTTTTCCTGAGCCGAGGCCCTGATGCAATTTCCTGAGTCCTGGTTGCGCGAGTTCTGCAACCCGCCCCTTGGCAGCGCACAGCTCGCCGAGCTGCTCACCATGTCCGGCTTCGAAGTTGAAGAAGCCCGCGCGGCGGCGCCGGCATTTGCCGGCATCGTGGTGGCCGAGATCATTGAAGCCGTGCAGCACCCCAATGCCGACCGCCTTCGCGTGTGCCGGGTCGACGCCGGGCCACACAGCCCCGCTGGGCCGCTGCAAATTGTTTGCGGCGCACCCAATGCGCGGGTGGGCATCAAGGTGCCGCTGGCCCTGGTGGGGGCCAGCCTGCCGCCCGGCGAAGACGGCAAGGTGGTGACGATCAGTGCCGGCAAGCTGCGTGGCGTTGAGAGCCAGGGCATGTTGTGCTCGGCGCGCGAACTCAAGCTGTCTGACGACCACGCCGGCTTGATGGAGCTGGCCGCGAACGCGCCAGTGGGCACACCGCTGCGCGAGCTGCTGGCGCTGGATGACACGCTGCTCACGCTGAAGCTCACCCCCAACCTGGGCCACGCCCTGAGCGTGTACGGCGTGGCGCGTGAAGTGTCGGCGCTGACCGGCGCGGCGCTGAACGTGCCCGCCCCCACGCCGGTGGCTGCCACGCATGAACAGCGTTTGCACGTTGACGTGCAGGCTGCCGACCTGTGCGGCCGCTTCAGCGGAAGAGTGATTCTCAACGTTAACCCGCAAGCGGTGTCGCCGCCCTGGCTGGTGCAGCGCCTGGCCCATTGCGGCCAGCGCTCGGTGAGCGCCTTGGTCGACATCTCGAACTATGTGATGTTCGAAAGCGGCCAGCCCACGCACATCTTCGATCTGGACAAGATTCACGGTGGCCTGGTCGTGCGCTGGGCGCGCAGCGGCGAGCAGCTCGTACTGCTCAATGGGCAAACCGTGCAGTTGGATCCCACCATCGGCGTCATCGCTGACGCGCACGCGGTGGAGTCGCTGGCCGGCATCATGGGCGGCGCCGCCACGGCCGTGAGCGACGAGACCAAAAACATCTACGTTGAAGCGGCGTTCTGGTGGCCCGACAGCGTGGCCGGGCGCTCGCGGCGGCTGAACTTCAGCACCGACGCCGGCCACCGCTTCGAGCGCGGTGTCGACCCCGCCGCCACGGCTGCGCGCATCGAACGCATCACGCGTTTGATCATGCAAGTTTGTGGCGGCGAGCCCGGGCCGCTTGACGACCAGACGCTGAACCTGCCGGACTGCGAGCCGGTGCACCTGCGCGTGGCCCGTGCGGCCAAGGTGTTGGGCGCACCGATCAGCGAAGCCCAGTGCGCGCATGTCTTCGGCGCGTTGGGCTTTGAGCACGCTTGCATTGATGGCGTGTTCATCGTCACACCGCCCAGTTGGCGCTTTGACTTGCGCATTGAAGAAGACTTGATCGAGGAAGTGGCACGCGTCGTTGGCTACCAGGCGCTGCCCACCACGGCGCCGCGCGCGCCGGTGACGGCGCGGCCCCAAACCGAGGCCCGGCGCAGCGCGCACGCGGTGCGCCACGGCCTGGCCGCGCTGGGCTACCAAGAGACCATCAACTACAGCTTCGTCGAAGAGCGCTGGGAACGCGAGCTCGCAGGCAACACAGCGCCCATCAGGGTGCTCAACCCGATTGCCGCGCCGCTGGCCGTGATGCGCTCCAGCATGCTGGGCGGCTTGGTGGCGGTGCTGCGCTTCAACCTCGCGCGCAAAGCCATCCGCGTGCGTGTGTTCGAGGTCGGCCGCGTCTTTCAACGCGATGCTGGCGCGACAGACAGCGACGGCACTGTCGCGGGCGTGGCACAGCCCGGCCGCGTGGCGGCCCTGGCCTGTGGCCCGGTGGACATCACCCAATGGGGCCTGGCGCAGCGCCGGGCTGACTTCTTCGATGTCAAGGGCGACGTCGAAGCCCTGCTGGCGCCGGCCGTGGCGCGCTTCGTGCCCGCTGTGCACCCCGCTTTTCACCCCGGCCGTTGTGCCCGGGTCGAGCTGGATGGCTTGGCCATTGGCCATGTCGGCGAGATCCACCCGCGCTGGGCACAGGCCTACGAACTGCCCGAAGGCGTTTGTGCGTTTGAGCTGGATTTGCAGGCCTTGCAGCACCGCGCGCTGCCGCAGGCCAAGCCGATCGCGCGGCAGTTGCCCGTGCTGCGCGACCTGGCCCTGGTGGTGGGCGCCGAGGTGACCATGGATCAATTGGCCGCCACGCTGCGCGCTGACCCGCATGCGCTGATCAAATCTGCCGTTTTGTTCGACGTCTACCGGCCTGCGGCCGGCAACGCTGACTTCGCCCCTGGCGAGCGCAGCCTGGCGATTCGCCTGGAACTGCTTGATGACGTGACGCCACTCACGGAGGAGCGCATCGAAGCGGCCATTGCTCAGGCCGTTACACGTATATCGCTCGCGCACGACGCCCGCTTGCGGGCATAGTTGGCCCGCCACTTGGCGCGTCTCTGTTTTGCCCCAACACCTAGAGGCTGCCATGTCCGCCACCCGAGTCATCCTGCCCAGCATCGAAACGCCGACTCTGACCAAAGCCGACTTGGCGGAGCTCTTGTTCGAACGCCTGGGCCTGAACAAACGCGAGTCGAAGGACATGGTCGAAGCCTTCTTTGAAAACATCCATGCCACGCTGATGGTCGGTGAGGAAGTGAAGCTGTCGGGGTTCGGCAACTTCAACATCCGACGCAAGGCGCCGCGCCCGGGCCGCAACCCACGCACCGGCGAGACGATTCCGATCAATGCGCGCAATGTGGTCACTTTTCACGCTAGCCACAAACTTAAAGGCATCGTGCAAGGCGAAACGCTGATCGGCGAAGACTTCGAGTAAAGTCTTCACGGTCTTGCAGAACAACATGATTTCCATAGGAAAAGAGCTTCCACCCATACCCGCAAAGCGCTACTTCACCATCGGCGAAGTGAGCGAACTTTGCGGCGTGAAGCCTTACGTGCTGCGCTACTGGGAGCAGGAATTCACCCAGCTCAAGCCGATGAAGCGGCGCGGCAACCGGCGCTATTACCAACACCATGAAGTGCTGTTGGTGCGCCGCATTCGCGACCTTCTTTACGACCAGGGTTTCACCATCAGCGGCGCGCGCAACCGGCTGGCAGACCATGTTGCGCCGGCGCAAGAAGAGGTTAGCTACGACCATCAGCCGGTGGCCTTGGCGGCGGCGCTGGCGCGAGCCGGTTCGTCGCTCTCGGTTAACCCAGCCGCAGGTATGTCGATCCGCGAGGAATTGCAGTCGATCCGGCTGTTGCTCGACTTCTGATATCGCGCCGCCGCGTCAAGGCCTGCACGCGATACGACTCTATAATGCTCACTTCTTAACGGGGCGTAGCGCAGCCTGGTAGCGCACTTGCATGGGGTGCAAGGGGTCGCGAGTTCGAATCCCGCCGTCCCGACCAATTGAATCAAAGGGTTGTCTCTCACAAGGGGCCAACCCTTTTGGCTTTTTGGCGTTCCACTTGGTTCCATGCGCCTGGCACCTCGGCGACTGCGGCTTGGCCCAACCAGGGTGACACTGCGCTCACCGTTGCCGTTGCAGGAGCCAACACCCATGAATCGCGTGCTCGCCCACACCGGCGCCCGTTACCCCATCGTGCAGGCCCCGATGGGCTGGATTGCGCGCACGCCACTGGCCAGCGCGGTGTCGCGTGCCGGTGGGCTGGGCATCATCGAGACGTCTTCCGGTGAAACCACGGCCTGCCAGAGCGAGATTCGGCAGATGGTCGCCCTGGGCCTTCCGTTCGGCGTGAACCTGCCGATTCGTTTCCTGAAAGACGACGCCATGCTGCGCTTCGTCTGCGATTCGGGCGTTCGCTTCGTCACCACTTCGGCCGGCAGCCCGGCCAAGTTCATCGCGCCGCTGCATGCGGCCGGCATCGTGGTCTATCACGCCGTGCCCACACTTGAGCTGGCGCTGAAGTGCCAAGACGCCGGCATCGATGGTCTGGTGGTTGAAGGCGCCGAAGGCGGCGGCTTCAAGAACCCCGAAGAGGTGAGCACGCTGGTGCTGTTGCAGGCCATTCGTGAACGGGTTGAAGTGCCGCTGATTGCGGCCGGTGGCATCGTTGATGGGCGCGGCATGGCCGCCGCGTTTGCGCTCGGCGCCGAAGGCATACAAATGGGCACGCGCTTCGTGGCCAGCGCCGAAAGCCCGGTGCACGCGGCGTACAAGAACGCCATCATCGCCGCGGATGCCACCGGCACCTATGTGTTGAACAAAGCCTCGACACCGTGCATCCGGGCGCTGAAGACCGACTTCAGCCGGGCCATCCACGAGGCGGGCCGGATGGCGCCAGACACGTTCAAGGGCATCCGCCAGGTCTACTTTGGCGGCGAAATGAACGCCGCGCCGGCGCTGGCCGGGCAGTCGGCCGGCCTGATCCATGCCGTCAAGCCGGTGCAGCAGATCATTGACGAAACGGTGGCGGAGTTCTTCGCCATCAGCCAGCGCTTGGGCGCGTTGGCGCAAGCACGCCAGTTCAACTGAGCGCGCCGCTGCCGCGGCGGCGGCGCTCAGTTTGGGCGTTGCAGCATCGAGGCCATCTTTTGATGCACGGCGTTGATGGCCTTGAGCGGACGAACCATGACCTTGAAGTCAGTGATGCGGCCATCGTCACCCCAGCGGATGAGGTCAATGCCGTTGACCTCGATGCCGTCGATCTCGGTCATGAATTCCAGCACCGCGTCGCGCTCGCCGGCGATCTGCCTCAGGTAGCGGAAGTGCGCCGTGTTCAGCACGTGCATCGCGCCCATCAGGTATTGCAGGGTGATCGCCTTGCCGCGCTGCGGCGTGTGCACCACCGGCGAGTGGAACACCACGTCATCGGCCAGCAAAGCCGCCAGGGCCTGCGGGTCGCGGCTTTGCACCACGGCATGCCAGCGCTCCAGGGTGTCGATCATGATGCGGCTCCGAATTTGCCGGCTTGAGCCAGCGGTTTGATCACAAGAAAAAAGCCGGGCTTGCGGCCCGGCTTGTGGTGTGGCGTCAAGCGTGCTGTTATAGCAGCGTCACTTGCCTAAAGTCACTTCCACCCGGCGCGCTTCATCAGCCGAGCCGGCATTGGTTTCATCGGGCTTCTTCAGCTCGATGCGATCTTCGGCCACACCCGCGGCCTTCAGCGCGTCGCGCACGGCAAAGGCGCGCTGCTTGGCCAACTCGGCGTTCTTCGCCTTGTCGCCCGCGGCATCATGAAAACCGCTGACCACGACCTTGCCCGTGCCCGTGGCGGCGGTGGCAAAGCCCTTCAATGTGTCGAGCGCGGTCGCGGTGAGGGCCACCTTGCTCGATTCGAACGTGACCACCGCCTTGGGCGCGGCGGCCGGCAGCGGCGTGGACGGCATGGCCGGTGCCACTGCCGCTGGGGCGGCCACTACCGGCGCTGGAGCTGGCGCGTGCGTCACGACTTTGGTACCACCGCTCATGGGCAACAACGGCACGATCAGCAAGGCCACGATGTTGATGATCTTGATCAACGGGTTGATGGCCGGGCCGGCGGTGTCCTTGTACGGGTCGCCCACGGTGTCACCCGTGACAGCAGCCTTGTGTGCTTCGCTGCCCTTGCCGCCGTGGTGGCCGTCTTCGATGTACTTCTTGGCGTTGTCCCAGGCGCCGCCGCCCGTGCACATGGAAATGGCCACGAACAGGCCGGTGACGATGGTGCCCATCAGCAGGCCGCCCAGCGCGGCCGGCCCGAGCAGCAGGCCCACCACGATGGGCACGACCACGGGCAACAGCGACGGCACGATCATTTCTTTGATGGCCGCCGTGGTGAGCATGTCCACCGCCGCGCTGTAGTCGGGCTTGCGCTTGCCGGCCATGATCTGGCCGTCAGCGAATTGGCGGCGAACTTCCACCACCACCGAGCCCGCCGCGCGGCCCACCGCTTCCATCGCCATGGCGCCGAAGAGGTAGGGAATCAGGCCACCGATGAACAGGCCCACGATCACCTTCGGGTCGCTCAAGTCGAACGCCACGCTCATGCCGCGGCCTTCGAGCGAGTGCGTGTAGTCAGCAAACAGCACCAGCGCGGCCAGGCCGGCGGAGCCGATGGCGTAGCCCTTGGTCACGGCCTTGGTGGTGTTGCCCACCGCGTCGAGCGGGTCGGTCACGTCGCGCACGCTCTTGGGCAGCTCGGCCATTTCGGCAATGCCACCGGCGTTGTCGGTGATGGGGCCGTAGGCGTCAAGTGCCACCACGATGCCGGCCATGCTCAACATGGCGGTGGCAGCGATCGCAATGCCATACAGGCCGGCTAACTGGAAGGCGCACAGGATGGCCGCACACACAAACAGCACCGGCCAGGCGGTGGAGCGCATGGAAACACCCAGGCCAGCAATGATGTTGGTGCCATGCCCGGTGGTTGAGGCTTGAGCGATGTGCTGCACCGGCGAATACTGCGTGCCGGTGTAGAACTCGGTGATCCAGACCATGGCGGCCGTGAGCACCAGGCCCACTGCACAGGCGCCGATCAAGCGCCACTGGGTGTTGGGGCCCAGGGCATCGTTCGGCATGGCATACATCGTGACGAAGATGAACGCGATGAAAGACAAGATGCCCGCCACAGCCAGGCCTTTGTACAAGGCCGGCATCACGTTCTTCATGCCCGGGCTGGCCTTGACGAAGCCGCAACCGATGATCGAAGCGATGATCGACACGCCCGCCAACAGCATCGGGTAAACAACGGCCTGCATCGGCGCCGCGGCCACCACCAGCGCGCCCAGCGCCATGGTGGCGATGAGCGTGACGGCGTAGGTTTCGAACAGGTCGGCGGCCATGCCGGCGCAGTCGCCCACGTTGTCGCCCACGTTGTCGGCAATCACGGCCGGGTTGCGCGGGTCGTCTTCAGGGATGCCGGCTTCAACCTTGCCCACAAGGTCGGCGCCCACATCGGCGCCCTTGGTGAAGATGCCGCCACCCAGGCGCGCGAAGATCGAGATCAACGACGCGCCGAAGGCCAGGCCGAGCATCGGCTTGAGCACCGTGGCCAAGCTCTTGTTGGGCGTCATGTTGCCGTTGCCGGTGATGAACAGGAAGAAGATGCCCACGCCCAGCAGGCCCAGGCCCACCACCAACATGCCGGTGATGGCGCCGCCCTTGAAGGCGACATCAAGCGCCGGGCCGATGCCCTTGGTGGCGGCCTGTGCAGTGCGCACGTTGGCCTTGACCGACACGTTCATGCCGATGAAGCCGCAGGCGCCGGACAGGAACGCGCCGAGCACGAAGCCGGCCGCAGAAGTGCCGTCGAGGAAGACAGCGATCAAGATAGCAAGCACGACGCCGACGATGGCGATGGTTTTGTACTGCCGCGCCAGGTAGGCCGCTGCGCCTTGCTGCACGGCGCCGGCAATTTCTTGCATGCGCGCGTTGCCGGCGTCCTGGCTCAGGATCCAGCTGCGCTGGATGAAGCCGTATAGCACTGCGGCCAGGCCGCAGGCCAGGGCGATGTAGATCGCCGTGGTGGTGTTGATCAAGGTAATTCCTTCCTCTTCTTGGCTCGATGGATGGTGAACGCCCGATTGGTTTGATCTTGCGGCGAGTTGCCTTGCAACAGCTCACCGCCGGGGCGAATGGCGCGCGCGATGCTAAGGGATGGCCCTTGCACGCCCGCATGGTGTTTTCCACCCTTGATGTTGTGCCGTCAGGTCATGGCAAGCCCCACTCCTAGAATGCGGGTTTCCCCGCAATGCCGCGAGCAAACCATGAGCCTGCACAACGTCACCCCTGGCCTGAATGCGCCCAACGAGTTCAACGTGATCATCGAGATCCCCATGAACGCTGACCCGATCAAGTACGAGGTTGACGAGGAGACGGGTGCGCTGTTCGTTGACCGCTTCATGGGCACGTCAATGCACTACCCGTGCAACTATGGGTACATCCCGCAGACCCTGGCTGATGATGGCGACCCGGTGGACGTGCTGGTCATGACGCCAGTGCCGCTGATTCCCGGCGTGGTGGTCACCTGCCGAGCCATTGGCGTGTTGATGATGGAAGACGAAGCTGGTGGCGACAACAAGCTGCTGGCCGTGCCCATCGACAAAATTCTGTCGATCTACACGCAGTGGCAACAACCCGAAGACCTGAACCCGATGCGCTTGAAGACCATCCAGCACTTCTTTGAGCATTACAAGGATCTGGAGCCTGGCAAGTGGGTCAAAGTCAAGGGTTGGGAAGATGCTGAAGCGGCACGCCGTGAAGTGTCCATCGGCATGACCAACTGGCAGAACAAGAAGAAGGGTTGAACGCGCGCCGCTCGGATCAGGCCTTGAACGGGCTGTGCTCGCGCAGCTCATCAACATAGCTTTGCATGCCCGGGCCCTCGCGCTCGAGGTGGCGCGCCACGGCGTCATAAAAACCAGGGTGCTGCAGCCAATGCGTTGAGTGGCTCACCACCGGCAGCAAGCCGCGGGCAAGCTTATGTTCGCCTTGCGCGCCGCCCTCAAATTGCCGGTAGTCGTTGTTGATGCACCATTGCAAGGGCTGGTAGTAGCAGGCCTCGAAATGCAGCAAGGCGATCGGCTCGGTGCAGCCCCAGTAGCGGCCATAGGCCACACGGCGTTGCGGGTCGATGGCCAGCAGCGACACGGCCACGGGTTCACCGCCCCGGTAGGCCACGAACATCAGCCAGTGTTCGGGCATGGTGCGCTGCATGGCTTGAAAGAAGGCCAGGTTCAGATATGGGCTTGAGCCGTGGGCGCGGTAGGTGAGGGTGTAGCAAGCGTGGAAGAAAACCCAGTCCTGTGCAGCAATCTGTTTGCCATGCAGCACCGTGAAGCTCACACCGGCTTCGGCCACGCGGCGGCGTTCTTGGCTGATCTTCTTGCGCTTGTCGTGGCTCATCGCGGCCAGAAAGTCGGCGAAGTCGGCATACGACTGCGGCGTGCGGTTTTGCCAATGGAACTGCACCGTTTGGCGTTGCAGCCAACCTTGTGACTGTGTGATGTGTGCTTCCGGCGCGGGCGCAAACAAGGTGTGGATTGACGACAACCCAGCCTGTTGCGCCAAGCCGCGCAAAGCCTCGATGAGCGCGTTGCGTGCGGGCGCATCAACCGCCATCAGGCGTGTGCCCGGAACGGGCGTGAACGGCACTGCGATCAGCAGTTTGGGGTAGTAGTGCAAGCCATGGCGCTGATAGGCCTCGGCCCAGGCCCAATCGAAAACGTACTCGCCGTACGAGTGCGTCTTGACCCATGCCGCGCAGGCAGCCTGCAGGTGGTCACCATGCCAGACCGTGACGAAGCTGGGTGCCCAGCCCGTGTCTGCACACGCACACCCCGTGCGCACCAACGCCGCCAGGTATTCATGGCGCATGAACAATGTGGGTTCGGGTTGCATGGACAGCAGCTCGTTCCACGCGCCAGGGTCGATCTGCGACGGATCGGCCAACACCCGAATGACATAATTCTTTGAATCCATTTGCACCCGCCCATGCCCCAGTTGCCGACGATCCAGGTCGCCATCGCTCAACTCAACCCTGTGGTGGGAGACCTGGCCGGCAATGCCCGGCGCATTGTGGCCGCGGCCCAGGCGGCGCATGCCGGCGGGGCGGTGCTGTTGGTGACGCCCGAACTCGCGCTCACCGGCTACCCGCCTGAAGACTTGCTGCTGCGCCCGGCGTTCATGCGCGAGAGCGCGTTGGCCTTGCACAGCCTGGCCCAGGAGCTGGCTGCGTTTGACGGCCTGCATGTGGTGGTGGGCCACCCGCACCAATTTGGCGAGCAGGGCGATGTACGCTCCAAATCACACAGCGTGCCGTTGCGCTTCAATGCGGCGTCGGTGCTCGCGGGCGGGCGCGTGCTGCACACCTACTGCAAACGCGAGCTGCCGAACTACCAGGTCTTCGACGAGCGCCGCTATTTCGCCAGCGGGCGTGATGCCGGCCAGGGCGCCGTGGTGTTCGAGGTGCGCGGCGTTCGGGTGGGCCTGTTGATCTGCGAAGACGCCTGGTTCGACGAGCCGGCGCAGGCTGCCAAGGCGGCGCTCGCGCAGGTGCTGTGCGTGATCAATGCCTCGCCCTATCACATGGACAAGGCCGGTGAGCGCGAGGCACGCATGGCCGAGCGCGCCCGCGCCACGGGGTGCGCGCTGATCTATGCGCACTTGGTGGGCGGGCAGGACGAAGTGGTGTTCGACGGCGCCTCGTTCGTGCTCGACGCCACCGGCGCCATCTGCGCGCGCGCGCCGAGCTTCGAAGAAGCCTTGTTAACGTTCGAGATCAGCTCACAGGGAAGCGTCAACGGCAGCATTGCGGCGGTGCCCGAACTGGAGGCCCAGGTCTGGGCCGCGTTGGTGACCGGCGTGCGCGACTACATCGGCAAGAACGGCTTTGCCGGGGCCATCATCGGCCTGTCGGGCGGCGTCGATTCCGCCTTGGTGCTGGCCATCGCGGTGCAGGCGCTGGGTGCGCAGCGTGTGCGTGCGGTGATGATGCCGTCGCCCTACACCGCCGAGATCTCGTGGGTCGATGCGCGCGACATGGCCCAGCGCCTGGGCGTGCGCTATGACGAGATCGCCATCCACCCCATGTTCGAGGCCTTCCGCAGCGCGCTGAGCGCCGACTTCAAAGGTCTGCCTGAAGACGCCACGGAAGAGAACGTCCAGGCCCGCATCCGCGGCACCTTGCTCATGGCGCTGTCGAACAAGCATGGCGCGATCGTGTTGACCACCGGCAACAAGAGCGAAATGGCCACCGGCTATTGCACGCTGTATGGCGACATGGCCGGCGGCTTTGCGGTGATCAAGGACGTGGCCAAGACCCTCGTCTATCGCCTGTGCGAATGGCAAAACCGCCAGCCCACGTTGCGCGCCGATGGCACGCGCGGGCCGATCATTCCGCAGCGCATCCTGACCCGTGCGCCGTCGGCCGAATTGCGGCCCGACCAGACCGACCAGGACAGCTTGCCGCCCTATGAAGTGCTCGACGCCATTTTGCAGCGCTACATGGAAACCGACCAAGGCGCTGACGAGATCATCGCGGCGGGCTTCGAGCGCAAGGTGGTGGAGCGTGTGACTTGGTTGATCAAGACCAATGAATACAAACGCCGCCAGTCGCCGGTGGGGATTCGCATCACGCATCGGGCCTTCGGGCGTGACTGGCGCTACCCGATCACATCAAAGTTTCGTGCTTAAATTGCCGCCGAATCCCCGCGCCTTGGAGCCACTGCAATGAAACAGATCACCGCCGTCATCAAGCCGTTCAAGCTCGAAGAAGTACGCGAGGCCTTGGCGGAAGTGGGTGTGTCCGGGTTGACGGTAACGGAAGTGAAAGGCTTCGGGCGCCAGAAGGGCCACACCGAGCTGTACCGCGGCGCCGAGTACGTGGTCGACTTCCTGCCCAAGGTGAAGGTCGAGGTGGTGGTGAAAGACGCTGACCAGGAACGTTGCATCGAGGCCATCGTCAAGGCCGCCAAAACGGGCAAGATCGGTGACGGCAAAATCTTTGTCACGGCGGTCGAACAAGTGGTGCGCATCCGCACTGGTGAGACCGACGAATCAGCGGTTTGACGCTGGCCACGCGCCGCGCCGAACGCGGCGTGGTTCAGGTGCGCGAATAGTCGGCGCTGCGGCCCGCAGCCGGCGCGCCAGCCTGGCGGTGCAGCTCATCCAGCAGGCGCTCAAGCTGGGTGTCGGTGGTCAACAGGGCCAATTGCTCGGCGGCCAGGAACCCTGCTGCGCTGGCGTGTGAAACGAACGCCAGCAGTGGGTCGTAGTAGGCCTCGACGTTGAGCAGGCCCAACGGCTTGTCGTGATAGCCCAGTTGGCGCCACGTCCAGGTTTCGAAGAGTTCTTCCAGTGTGCCGATGCCGCCCGGCAAGGCCACGAAAGCGTCGCTGCGTTGCGCCATCATCTGCTTGCGTTCATGCATGGTTTGCACAACGTGCAGCTCGGCCAGGCCCGGGTGGCCCAGTTCGCGTTCCATCAGCGAATGGGGGATCACACCGACGACGCGGCCACCGGCTGCCAATGCCGCGTTGGCCACCACGCCCATCAGGCCACCCCTGCCTCCGCCATACACGAGCTGCCAACCTCGTTGCGCCACGGCCTGACCCAAGGCGCGGGCAGCCAAGGTGAAGGCCGGCAGCGCACCCGGGCGGGCGCCGCAGTACACACAGACTGAGAACGCACCGCGTGGCGGAGATGGGGTGGTGGGCGTCATGGTGCAAACCGTGTCCACAGCAGGCCGCCCCAGGTGGCCGCGCACAACAGCAACGACAGCATGACAGCAGCGCTGGCCTGATCTTTGGCGCGCCCTGAAAGCTCATGCAGTTCAAGCCCGATGCGGTCGATGGCAGCTTCGACCGCCGAATTCAGCAGCTCCACGATCAACACCAGCATCACCGTGCCGACCAGCAGCGTTACTTCAACCCAATTGCGCCCCAGCCACAGCGCGGCTGGCAGCAGCAGCAACGCGAGCATGCCTTCTTGGCGAAAAGCGCTCTCATGGCGCCATGCCATGCGCAGGCCGGTGGCGGAATTTCTTGCAGCGTGAACGATGCGGTCAAGGCCGGTGCGGCCCTTGTGGGGGTTGCTCATGGCGGCGATTGTGCCGGCCACTGTTCAAACGTTTGGGTCTGGCGGCCAGCGCCGCAACCGGGTGCCGCAAAGCAGGTCGTGCAGGAATTGCCGGCCGGGCGCAAACAGCGCCAAGGCGGCGTAGCCCAACACGCCCACTGTCAGGGCTGCGAACATGGCTGGGGCCGAGCGCACGCCAGCAAGGTGAATGGCCAACAGTGCCGGCAAAAACCAAATCCAGCTGCAAAGGAAGCGCAGCAGGGCGCGGGTCTGGCTCAAGCCATGTCCATCTGCGCCCACCACGCGAATGCGCCAGGTCTTCATGGCCAGAGTTTGCCCGCCGCGCGCCCAGAACCAGACGAAGTAGATGCCCAGCACCAGAAACAGGAATGCTTGCAGCCCGGCCTGGCCGGACAGGGCATGGCGCTGTTGGGTCAAGCTGCTGTACAGGTAGGCGGCGGGCACGAGCACGCCGAACAACAGCAAACCTTCATAGCAAAAGCAGGCCAGGCGGCGGCGCAACGTGGGTGCCGCCATCGCAAGCGGCAACCCAACGGCCGGTGTCATTGCCGCAAGGAAGCTGCTGACGACGCTGCCGCACTGGGCACTGCGCCAGTGGCAGGCATGCGTGGCAGCAGCGTGGCGCGGTCGATGTTGGTTGGCAGGGCGATGACACTTCCGCGCTGGCCAGTTTTGTCAACACGCGACGGCGTAGCCGGCCGGGTGATGAGCGTGGTGGTGACGCCCGGATTGGCCTGCACCAAGGTCGGACTCACGGCTTTGGTTGCAGCACTCACCGTCGTCTTGTTGGTGGGCTTTACAACCGGCTGCGCCGGGCTCCATTGAGCCTGGCCATGGCGGGCCGGTGTGGGCACGGACACCTTGGGTGCCGCCACCTGGGACTTGCTTTGCAGCGCCAAGCGCTGGTCTGATGCCAGGGCCTGGTATTCAACCCACCGCGCCTGGCGTTCAGCCGGGTTGATAGTGCGCGCTTCCTGGAATTGAAGCCGCGTTTGCCCGCGCTGCGCGGGCGTGAGGCGGGCCCAATCTGTCATGCGGGTCTGAACGCGCTCGCGCTCGGCCTGGGGCATGGTGTGGAACTTGGCCGCCACTTCCAGCCATTTCGACTTGCGCGCGGGTTCGATGCTTTCCCAGTCGGCCTTCAATGGCGCCAGGGTCGATTGCTGCTGCACCGTCAGTGCTGCCCAACTCACGCCCTTTGGCGCCGCAACCGTGGGCGGCGCTGCCGCCACAGGCTTGGTCTGCGCGCCGGCCCACGCCGTAGCTGCCAACAACAGGGCAGCCAGCACCACCAGCCGTGCTCCGCGGGGGTGGCTTTCGATCGGCATCGTCGCGTTCAACACAGTGAGCCAAATCTCAGCGCGAACGCTGCTTCAGGAATTCTGCAAAGCCCGGGTCGGCGTAGGCAGCAGGGGGCAGGTCGTCTGCAAGCAAGGCGGCATCGATCTCGGCGGCGGCATTGATTTGGGCCTGGTCGTGGCGGTGCTGAATCAACATCAGGCCAGCCACCAGCAAGAGCAGCGGCGTGAAAGACACCACACGCAGCCACCACGATGGCGACGAGCCGAGCGCCACCGAGCCACCTGCTTTGCCCAAGAACACTGTGCCTGGGGCGGCGGCGCGTTGCGTTTGCCGCGCCGCGGCCAAGGCCTGCTCACGCGCAATGCGCAGGCGCTCGGTGATGTCTTGGGGCAAGGCAGCCGCTTGCGCCGACAGGCAGGCCACCATGCGGTAGGCCACGCGGACCTGCAAGGTCTGTAAATCGGTGTGGCGGTGGGCGTCGCGCTGAGGTGCGATGTTGTTCATGGTTTGATCCCTTTGGCCTGGAGCGCTTTGGCCAACGAATGAACAGCTCTGGAGCAGTGTGTTTTCACGCTTCCTTCAGAGCAGCCCATGGCCACGGCCGTCTCAGCGACATCCAGTTCCTCCCAGTAACGTAACAGGAAGGCTTCTCGTTGACGGCCTGGCAAGGCAGCAATTTCACCCTCAATCTGGGCCATGGTTTGGGCCCGCGACAAGGTGTCTACCGCGTTTTCGCTGCCCCAGCCGTGGGCGTCTGCTGACTCCAATGTTTCCAGGATGTCGAAGTCCCCATCTTCGCCGGCGGACTCGAAGTCGGAGAAATTCTGCAAGACGGCGTTGCGCACCTTCTGACGACGAAACCAGTCCATCGTGGCATTCGACAAGATGCGTGAAAACAGCAGTGGCAGCTCAGCGGCGGGCCGGTCGGAATAGCTTTGCGACAGGCGGATCATGGCGTCTTGCACAACGTCCAGGGCAGCATCCTCATCGCGCACCGAATACGCCGTTCGTTTGAATGCGCGGCGCTCGACACTCTTGAGAAAACTGTTCAGCTCTTTGTCTGTGGCCAACGGTTTGCGGCTCAAAAAAACGCCCGCATCGGGGCCAAGGGGAATTATGTCATCGGCCTTTGCGGCCACGCCCGCACCGTTCGTGCAAGCGAGTCGGGATGCCATAATGCTGCTTCGCACAATGAATTCACTGGTCTCTGGATGGCGCCCGACCTGGGGCTGTTCGCCAGACCGCGCAGGCTCCGAATCCGCCTCATGAGGGCGCGAGGAGGGGCACCAATGGTTTTTCGTTAGAGAAATTCACAAAGGTTCACCCATGGACATGTCTGCCGCGGAAGTCAAGCGTGCCGCATTGGCACAACCGCAATCTTCCTCCCCCTCAACCGAGATCAACGGCTCGGAAATCCTGGTTCGTTGCCTTCAGGCCGAGCAGGTCAAGTTCGTCTGGGGCTACCCGGGCGGCGCCGTTCTGTACATCTACGACGCTCTGTACAAGCAAGAAAGCATTCAGCATGTGCTGGTGCGCCACGAGCAAGCGGCGGTGCATGCCGCCGACGGCTACGCCCGCGCCACCGGTGATGTGGGGGTGGCGCTGGTCACCTCCGGCCCAGGGGTTACCAACGCCGTGACCGGTATTGCCACGGCGTACATGGACTCGATCCCGATGGTGATCATCACTGGCCAGGTGCCCACACCGGCGATTGGGCTGGATGCCTTCCAGGAATGCGACACCGTTGGCATCACTCGGCCCATCGTGAAGCACAACTTCCTGGTCAAAGACGTGCGCGACCTCGCCGTCACCATGAAGAAGGCCTTTCACATTGCCCGCACCGGCCGCCCCGGCCCGGTGGTGGTGGACATTCCGAAAGACGTGTCGCTCAAAATGGCCGCCTTCGTCTACCCCGACAAGGTGGAAATGCGCTCGTACAACCCGGTGAAAAAGGGCCACTCCGGGCAAATTCGCAAGGCGGTGGCGTTGCTGCTGGCGGCCAAGCGGCCCTACATCTACACCGGCGGCGGCGCCGTGCTGGGCAACGCCTGGCTCGAGCTGCGCGAACTGGTGGCCATGCTCGGCTTTCCGGCCACCAGCACCCTGATGGGCCTGGGTGCGATCGCTGCCAGCGACCCCTGCTTCCTGGGCATGTTGGGCATGCACGGCACGTACGAAGCCAACATGACCATGCAAAACAGCGACGTGCTGTTGGCCGTGGGCGCGCGCTTCGATGACCGCGTGATCGGCAACCCGAAGCACTTTGCCTCGGTTGAACGCAAGATCATCCACATCGACATCGACCCGTCGTCCATTTCCAAGCGCGTGCGCGTCGATGTGCCCATCGTCGGCGATGTGAAGGAAGTGTTGCAGGAATTGATCGCGCAGCTGAAAGACGCCGCCACCAAACCCGACACCAAGGCCCTGGCCGCGTGGTGGGGGCAGGTCAACGAATGGCGCAAGCGTGAGTGCCTGGTCTACCGCAACAGCGACGACGTGATCAAGCCGCAATACGTGGTCGAAACGCTGTGCCGGCTGACCAAGGGGCACGACACCTACGTCACCAGTGATGTCGGCCAGCACCAAATGTGGGCGGCGCAGTACTACGGTTTTGAAGAGCCGCGGCGCTGGATCAATTCTGGCGGCCTGGGCACCATGGGCGTGGGCCTGCCCTATGCCATGGGCATCAAACTGGCCAAGCCCGACAGCGAGGTGTTTTGCATCACCGGCGAGGGCTCGATCCAGATGTGCATCCAGGAACTGTCGACCTGCAAGCAGTACGACACCCCGGTGAAGGTGGTTTCGCTCAACAACCGCTATTTGGGCATGGTGCGGCAGTGGCAGCAGATCGACTACGGTGGCCGCTATTCGCACAGCTACATGGATGCATTGCCTGATTTCGTCAAGCTCGCCGAGGCCTATGGCCACGTTGGCCTGCTGGTTGACAAGCCCGCAGACGTGGAAGGCGCATTGCGCGAGGCGATGAGGTTGAAGAATCGCACCGTCTTCCTCGACATCCGCACCGACCCGACGGAGAACGTCTGGCCCATGGTGCAGGCGGGCAAGGGCATTACCGAAATGCTGCTCGGCTCGGAAGACCTGTAACGCACCCGCCTCGGGTGGCGCGCCCGGCTCGGGTGCGCTGCCTCATTCAAACATCGTCGTGCCCCAACGCCGCGTGGCCACAAGCTGCCAGGCGCCCGGTACGTGGAAGCTGAACCATGAAACACATCATTGCCGTGCTGCTCGAGAACGAGCCCGGTGCACTCTCGCGCGTGGTGGGCCTGTTCTCGGCCCGCGGCTACAACATCGAAAGCCTGACCGTCGCGCCGACTGAAGACGCCTCGTTGTCGCGCATGACCATCGTCACCTCGGGTTCCGATGAAGTCATCGAACAGATCACCAAGCACCTGAACCGCCTGATCGAAGTGGTGAAGGTGGTTGACCTGACTGAAGGCAGCTTCAGCGCGCGCGAACTCATGCTCATCAAAGTGCGCGCAGTGGGCAAGGAGCGCGAAGAGATGAAGCGCATGGCCGACATTTT
The DNA here is from genome assembly GCA_031418595.1 of Burkholderiales bacterium. Classification (GTDB taxonomy): domain Bacteria; phylum Pseudomonadota; class Gammaproteobacteria; order Burkholderiales; family Burkholderiaceae_C; genus Rubrivivax. Next base: position 20,855 of record JANOXU010000164.1, on the reverse strand, counting down.
CCGCGGCCGGGTCATCGACGTCACCGAAAAGAGCTACACCCTCGAACTCACCGGCGACGCCGCCAAGCTCGACGCTTTCTTGCTCGCCATCGACCGCACGGCGATCCTCGAGACGGTTCGCACCGGCAGCAGCGGCATCGGCCGCGGCGAACGCATCCTGCGCGTGTAGCTCACAAGCCCGCACACGCCCCTCACCATTCACCCTCACACACACTGGAACACACCATGAAGGTCTACTACGACAAAGACGCCGACCTGAGCCTGATCAAAGGCAAGAACGTCACCATCATCGGCTATGGCTCGCAAGGCCACGCGCATGCGCAGAATCTGAGCGAAAGCGGCGTCAAGGTCACCGTCGGCCTGCGCCGCAGCGGTGCCTCGTGGGCCAAGGTTGAGAAGGCCGGCATCAAGGTGGCCGAGGTGGCTGAGGCGGTCAAGCAAGCCGACGTGGTGATGATGCTGTTGCCCGACGAACAGATCGGTGCCGTCTACCGCGAAGACGTTGAGCCCAACATCCGCCAGGGTGCTTCATTGGCGTTCGCGCACGGCTTTAACGTTCACTATGGGCAGGTCGTGCCGCGGGCCGACCTCGATGTTTGGATGGTGGCGCCCAAGGCCCCTGGCCACACGGTGCGCAACACCTACACCCAAGGCGGCGGTGTGCCGCATCTGATTGCTGTGCATGCCGACAAATCCGGCAAGGCGCGCGACCTGGCGCTGAGCTACGCCGCGGCAAACGGTGGCGGCAAGGCCGGCATCATCGAAACCAATTTCCGCGAAGAAACCGAGACCGATTTGTTCGGCGAACAAGCCGTGCTGTGCGGCGGCACGGTGGAGCTGATCAAGGCTGGCTACGAGACCCTGGTGGAGGCAGGCTACGCGCCCGAAATGGCGTACTTCGAATGTCTGCATGAACTCAAGCTGATCGTCGACCTCATCTACGAGGGCGGCATCGCCAACATGAACTATTCGATCTCGAACAATGCCGAGTATGGCGAGTACGTCACCGGCCCGCGCATCGTGAACGAAGAGACCAAGGCGACGATGCGCCAGGTCTTGAAGGACATTCAAAGCGGCGAATATGCCAAGAGTTTCATCCTGGAAAACCGCGCGGGTGCACCCACCTTGCTGTCGCGTCGCCGGCTGATGGCCGAGCACAGCATTGAAGTGGTGGGCGAAAAGCTGCGCGCCATGATGCCGTGGATCAAGGCCAACAAGCTGGTCGACCGCAGCCGCAATTGAGCCCCACATTGCTCGCATGCACAGGCCGCCCGTGAGCGGCCTTTTTCACACCATGACTGAACAAGCAAGCGCCTGGCTGGATGTTGAATCGCTCGACCTGGAAGGCCAGGGCGTGGCGCACCGCGCCGATGGCAAGGTGGTGTTCATCGAAGGCGCGCTGGTGGGCGAGCGCGTGCAGGTCAACGTGCACCGCAAGAAGAACCAGTGGGAACAAGGGCAGATGTCAGCCCTGGGCCGCGAAAGCGCCCAGCGCGTGCGCCCGCAGTGCCCGCATTTCGGCCTGCATGCTGGCGCCTGTGGCGGCTGCAAGATGCAGCACCTGCACCCGGCGGCGCAGGTTGCGGCCAAACAGCGCGTGCTGGAGGACAACCTGTGGCATCTGGCCAAGGTGAAGCCACAGCGCTTGTTGCGGCCCATAGAAGGGCCGGCCTGGGGCTACCGGCAGCGTGCCCGGTTGTCGGTGCGCTACGTCATCAAGAAAGGCGTGGTGCTGGTCGGTTTTCACGAACGCAAGTCGCGCTACGTGGCAGACATGCAGTCATGTGCCGTCTTGCCTGAACCCGTGAGTGCCCTGTTGCTGCCGTTGCGTGAGCTGATCGCCAGCATGGATCAGCGTGACCGCTTGCCACAGATTGAGCTGGCCTGCGGCGACGACGCTGTGGCCCTGGTGCTGCGCCATCTTGAGCCCGTGACACCAGCAGACCGCGGCCGGTTGCGTGATTTCGCTCTCACCCATCGCGTGCAATGGTGGCTGCAGCCCAAGGGGCCGGAGACGGTGACCTTGCTTGATGAAGGGGGGCCACAGTTGTCGTACGCGCTGCCGGAGTTCGACATCCACATGCCGTTCAAGCCGACCGACTTCACCCAGGTCAATTCGGCCATCAACCGGGTGTTGGTGACGCGGGCTGTGCGCCTGCTTGCGATTGAGCCGCAAGACCAGGTCGTGGACTGGTTCTGTGGCCTGGGCAACTTCACCTTGCCCATTGCGCGCCAGGCGCAAAGCGTGCTGGGCATCGAGGGCAGCGCGGCGCTGGTTGATCGGGCTCGGGCCAACGCGGCGCTGAATGGCCTTTCCGACCGAGTGTCCTTCGCGGCGCGCAACCTGTTTGAGATCACCGCCGACGACTTGGTCAGCATGCGCGGCGCCACCAAGTGGCTGGTGGATCCGCCCCGCGAAGGTGCTTTTGCACTGGCCAAAGCGGTGGCCGAACTTGAGCAAGCGCCACGGCCGGGCTGGCGTGCGCCGCAGCGCATCGTCTACGTCAGTTGCAACCCGGCCACGTTGGCGCGCGATGCTGGTCTGCTGGTGCACCAGGGCGGCTACACGTGCAGCTTGGCCGGCGTGGTGAACATGTTTGCGCACACCGCGCATGTGGAGAGCATGGCGGTTTTCGATCGGCCAGCCACGGCTTGAGCACGCTGCTCGCTGGCGTAAAAAAACGGGGCCCGCAGGCCCCGTTTTCATGAGAAGGTGAAGATCAATCGCGCTCGCCGCCAAAGATGCCCAGCAGTGCGAGCAGGCTCTGGAAGACGTTGTAGATGCTCAAGTACACGCCCAGCGTGGCGGTGATGTAGTTGGTTTCTTCGCCGTCTTGCACGCGCTTCAGGTCGTACAAGATGAAGGCCGAGAAGATGCCGATGGCCAGAACCATCAAGGTGATCATCAGCGCACTGCTCTTCAGGAAGAAGTTGGCGATCCCGGCAATCATCAGCATCACAGCGCCGATGAACAGCCATTTGCCCATTGATGACAAATCGCGCTTGATCACGCTGGACAGCGAGGCCATGCCGAAGAAGATCACGCCCGTGCCGGCGAAGGCCATCATGATCAGGTTGGCGCCGTTGGCCATGCCCAGCACCATGCCGATCAGGCGCGACAGCATCAGGCCCATGAAGAACGTGAAGGCCAGCAGCACCGGCACGCCGGCGGCAGAGTTCTTGGTCTTCTCAATCGCAAACATCAAGCCGAAGGCGCCGACAAAGAGCACGATCATCGACACGCCCGGCGTCATGGCTTGCGCCAAACCCGTGGCCACGCCGATCCAGGCGCCCAGAACGGTTGGCACCATCGACAGCGCCAGCAGCCAATAAGTGTTGCGCAGCACGCTGTTGCGTTGCGCGGCCAGCGTGCCGGTTCCGGCGAAGTCGGGGGCGGTTTGCAGGCTCTGGTTCATGCGTTCTCCAACAAGGTGGTTGACTACTACGGCATGGACGCCGAAATTTGATTCTAGTTCCGTGCACACGCTGTCAAGCCCGGGATTTCCGCGGGATCTCCGGCGCACCATCGGGTTGCCGCAGGTTTGGCAGCTTTGCGCAGTCAGCGCTTGGTGCGTGCGCCGCCAGCGCCTATCGTTCATGCCGTCAACACATGGGGGCAGGAACGTGAACAGCAAGATGGCATTGACGATAGACGATGCACGAGTCATGGCCGCAGCGGCCGAAGCCGAAGCGCTGCGCAACAAGTGGGCCGTGACGATTGCCATCGTCGACGACGGCGGCCACTTGCTATGGTTGCAACGCCTGGACGGCGCAGCACCCATTTCGAGCGAGATCGCGCCGGCCAAGGCCCGCACGGCGGCGCTGGGGCGGCGTGAAAGCAAAGTCTATGAAGACATGATCAACGCCGGGCGCACGGCTTTTCTCAGCGCGCCCACCCTGCACGGCATGCTTGAAGGCGCTGTGCCGGTGATGGTGCAAGGCCAATGCGTCGGCGCGGTGGGCGTCAGCGGCGTGAAGTCTGCTGAAGATGCGCAAATCGCGCGCGCCGGCATCGCAGCGCTCGCGGTCTGAGGTGCAGTCGGGCAGCCCAGGCGCTCCGCTGTAACGCAGCGGGTAGAATGCGGCGGTTTACCCCCACACCCCGCAGCCCCAGCGAAACTCCCCTCGGTTTCCCCCCGGAACTGGCCAAGTCGAGCCATGCTGGGCGCGCGCAAACCGGAGTTTTCCCTTTGCAACCCGACCTGCCCGCCGCGCTGCTTGCCCTTGCAGACGGCACGACGTTCCTGGGCACCTCGATCGGTGCGCCCGGTCACACGGTGGGGGAATTGGTGTTCAACACCGCGCTCTCCGGCTATCAAGAAATCCTCACCGACCCGAGCTATTGCCGCCAGATCGTCACCCTGACATACCCGCACATCGGCAATTACGGCATCAACGCTGAAGATGCCGAGGCGACCCGCGTGCATGCCGCCGGCTTGATCATTCGTGATCTGCCGGTGCGTGTATCGAACTTCCGCCACACCCGCACCTTGAGCCAGTACCTGCGCAACGAAGGCACGGTGGCGTTGGCCGACATCGACACCCGCCGCCTGACCCGCATCCTGCGCAGCCATGGCGCGCAAAACGGTTGCATCACTGCGTACCCGCTCGGTCACACGCCCACGGCCGACGATGTGGCGCAAGCCCTGGCGCGCGCGCGTGCGGCACCCAACATGGTGGGCCTGGATCTGGCCCAGGTGGTGACAACGCGCGAACCCTATGAATGGACGCAGACCGAGTGGGCGCTGGGCTCGGGCTATGGCACCCAAGCCAACGCACGGTGGCATGTGGTGGCCTATGACTTCGGCGTCAAGCACAACATCCTGCGCATGCTGGCCAGCCGCGGCTGCCGCATCACCGTGGTGCCGGCACGCACGCCTGCGGCGCAGGTGCTGGCCATGCAGCCTGATGGCGTGTTCTTGTCGAACGGCCCGGGTGACCCGCAGCCGTGCGATTACGCGATCGAGGCCACGCGCCAGCTCATCGACGCCGGCCTGCCCACTTTTGGCATTTGCCTGGGTCACCAGATCATGGCGTTGGCCTCGGGGGCCAAGACCTACAAGATGAAGTTTGGCCACCACGGCGCCAACCACCCGGTGAAAGACTTGGCCAGTGGGCGCGTCAGCATCACCAGCCAGAACCATGGCTTTGCGGTCGATGAAGCCAGCCTGCCGGCCAACTTCAGGCCCACCCACGTGAGCTTGTTCGACGGCACCGTGCAGGGCCTGGAGCGCACCGACCGCCCGGCCTTTTGCTTCCAGGGCCACCCCGAGGCCTCGCCGGGTCCGCACGACATTGCTTACCTGTTTGATCGGTTCACGGCGCTGATGGCTAACAAGTCGGTGAAGACGACGGCGAACACGGAGAAGAAGAATGCCTAAGCGCACCGACATTCAAAGCGTGCTGATCATCGGCGCCGGCCCGATCATCATCGGCCAGGCTTGCGAGTTCGACTATTCCGGTGCGCAGGCCTGCAAGGCGTTGCGTGAAGAGGGTTACCGGGTCGTGCTGGTCAACAGCAACCCGGCCACCATCATGACCGACCCCAACATGGCCGATGCCACGTATGTGGAGCCCATCACCTGGCAGGTGCTTGAACGCATCATCGCCAAAGAACGCCAGGCTTTCCCCGGCGAGAAGATGGCGCTGCTGCCCACCATGGGCGGGCAAACGGCGCTGAACTGTGCGCTTGAATTGCACAAGCACGGCGTGCTGGCCAAGCACGGTGTTGAGATGATCGGCGCCAACGAGCGCGCCATTGAAAAGGCCGAAGACCGTCTGAAGTTCAAGGACGCGATGACCTCCATCGGCCTGGGCTCGGCGCGCAGCGGCATTGCGCATTCGTTCGACGATGCCTTGGCCGTGCAACGCAGCATTGCCGAGCAGACGGCCGGCACCGGCTTTCCCATCGTCATCCGCCCCAGCTTCACGCTCGGCGGCACGGGCGGCGGTATTGCCTACAACCCGGCCGAGTTTGAAGAGATCTGCAAGCGTGGGCTGGATCTGTCGCCGACCAAAGAGTTGCTGATCGAAGAGTCACTGATCGGCTGGAAAGAGTTCGAGATGGAAGTGGTGCGCGACCGCGCCGACAACTGCATCATCGTGTGCGCCATTGAAAACCTCGACCCGATGGGCATCCACACGGGCGACTCGATCACCGTGGCCCCTGCGCAGACCCTCACCGACAAGGAATACCAGCTGCTGCGCAACGCCAGCATCGCCATCCTGCGCGAGATTGGGGTGGACACCGGTGGCTCGAACGTGCAGTTCAGCATCAACCCGGCTGATGGCCGCATGGTGGTGATCGAGATGAACCCGCGCGTCAGCCGCTCGTCCGCGTTGGCCTCCAAGGCCACGGGCTTCCCGATCGCCAAGGTGGCCGCCAAGCTGGCGGTGGGCTACACGCTCGATGAACTGCGCAACGACATCACGGGCGGCGCCACGCCAGCCAGCTTCGAGCCCAGCATCGACTATGTGGTGACGAAGATTCCGCGTTTCGCGTTCGAGAAATTCCGCGAAGCCGACCCGCACCTGACCACGCAGATGAAGAGCGTGGGCGAGGTCATGGCCATCGGCCGCACCTTCCAGGAAAGCTTCCAGAAGGCGCTGCGCGGCCTGGAAACCGGCATCGACGGCCTCAGCGAACGCAGCAGCGACCGCGACGAAATCATTGAGGAAATCGGTGAGGCCGGGCCCGAGCGCATCCTCTACGTGGCCGATGCCTTTCGCATCGGTATGAGCCTGGACGAAATCTTTGCCGAAACCGCGATCGACCCCTGGTTCCTGGCGCAGATCGAACAGTTGGTCAGTGCCGAGGCAGCGCTCAAGGGCCGCAGCATCCAGGCCTTGAGCCTGGCCGAGTTGCGCCAACTCAAGCGCATGGGCTTTTCAGACAAACGCCTGGCGCGGCTGCTGGGCGCCCAGCAACGCGAAGTGCGCGAACGCCGCCATGCCCTGGGCCTGCGCCCGGTGTACAAGCGCGTGGACACCTGCGCGGCCGAGTTCGCCACGCAAACCGCGTACATGTATTCCACGTACGACGAGGAATGCGAGGCCGAGCCGACCACGCGGCGCAAGATCATGGTGCTTGGTGGCGGGCCGAACCGCATTGGCCAAGGCATCGAGTTCGACTATTGCTGCGTCCATGCCGCGCTGGCCATGCGCGAAGACGGCTATGAAACCATCATGGTCAACTGCAACCCGGAAACGGTGAGCACCGATTACGACACCAGCGACCGGCTGTACTTCGAGCCGGTCACCCTGGAAGACGTGCTCGAAATCGTGGCCAAGGAAAAGCCTGAAGGCGTGATCGTTCAGTACGGCGGGCAAACACCGTTGAAGCTGGCGCTGGAGCTGGAAGCCAACGGCGTGCCCATCATCGGCACCTCGCCCGACAGCATCGACATTGCCGAAGACCGCGAGCGTTTTCAAAAGTTACTGCATCAGTTAGGGCTGCGCCAGCCGCCCAATCGCACGGCACGCACTGAAGACGCCGCCCTGGCCCTGGCGCACGAAATCGGCTACCCGCTGGTTGTGCGGCCGAGCTATGTGCTGGGCGGGCGGGCGATGGAAATCGTGCATGGCGACAAGGATCTCGAGCGCTACATGCGCGAAGCGGTGAAGGTGTCGGAAAAGTCGCCTGTGCTGCTCGATCGTTTTCTCGACGACGCGATCGAGGTCGACGTGGATTGCATCAGCGACGGCACTGACGTGATGATCGGCGGCATCATGGAACACATCGAACAGGCCGGCGTGCACAGCGGCGACTCGGCTTGCTCGCTGCCGCCGTATTCACTGCCCGCGGCCTTGCAAGACGAACTGCGCCGCCAGACCACGCTCATGGCCAAGGCCTTGAAGGTGGTGGGCCTGATGAACGTGCAGTTCGCTATTCAAGGGCAGGGGGATACGGCCGTGGTGTTCGTGCTCGAAGTCAACCCGCGTGCTTCGCGCACCGTGCCGTTTGTCTCCAAGGCCACCGGCCAGGCCCTGGCCAAGATTGCCGCGCGCTGCATGGCCGGCCAGCGCCTGAAGGATCAGAAGGGCCTGGGCGGCGTGCCGCCGCACGAGGTGATTCCGCCGTACTTCAGTGTCAAGGAAGCGGTGTTCCCGTTCAACAAGTTCCCTGGGGTGGACCCGATACTGGGCCCGGAAATGCGTTCCACCGGCGAGGTGATGGGCGTGGGCCGCAGCTTCGGCGAAGCCATGCTCAAGAGCCAGCTTGGCGCCGGCTCGCGCCTACCTACTTCAGGCACGGTGGTCATCACGGTGAAAAACAGCGACAAGGCACGCGCTGTGAAGGTGGCCGCTGAGCTGGTGCGCCAGGGCTTCAAACTGGTGGCCACAAAGGGCACGGCGCAGGCCATTGCCGCGGCCGGTTTGGCTGTGCAGGTGGTGAACAAGGTGAAAGACGGGCGACCGCATATCTCAGACCTGATCAAGGCCGGCGACATTCAACTCGTGTTCAGCACGGTCGATGAAACCCGCACCGCGATCGCAGATTCGCGCCACATCCGCACCGCCGCGCTGGCCAACCGCGTCACCTACTACACCACCATGGCCGGCTGTGAAGCCGCCACCGAAGCCATGAAGCACCAGGCCAACCTCAGCGTCGTGTCGTTGCAGGAGCTGCACACCGAGTTGCATTGACGCGCTGCTAAACTCAAACCAACTTCGCCGCTGCGCGTGCCTGCTATCAGGCGTCTCGCGGCGGCTTGCCTTTTTACCCTACAGGTTTTGCACATGGCCACCATTCCACTCACCAAGCGCGGCAACGAAAAGCTCAAGACAGAGCTGCACCAGCTCAAGACGGTGGAGCGCCACGCCGTGATCCAGGCCATCAGCGAGGCCCGCGCGCAGGGTGACTTGTCTGAGAACGCCGAATACGAAGCGGCCAAGGACAAGCAAGGCTTCATCGAAGGCCGCATTCTCGAAATCGAAAGCAAACTGGCGGCTGCACAGGTCATCGATCCGTCAACACTGAACGCCGATGGCCGGGTCGTGTTCGGTGCCACCGTCGAGCTTGAGGACGAAGATTCGGGTGCGCGCCCCATCTATCAAATCGTGGGCGACGACGAGGCTGACCTGAAGTTGGGCCTGATCTCGATCAGCAGCCCCTTGGCGCGTTCACTCATCGGCAAGGAAGTGGGCGACGTGGCCGAGGTGCAAGCCCCGGGCGGCTTGCGGCACTACGAGGTGCTCGAAGTCAAGTACATCTGAGCGCCGCGCGGCCGCGCGAATCTGCCTCAGGATTGGCGTTTCTTCACGCTCGTGGTGTTGCGCTTCTTGCCACGCTTGATCAAGCCACCGGCGGTGACGCGCTGGTTGCCCAGGATCGTCACCTTGCGCACCTGTGGCCGCTGGTTGGCGCTGCCGGCCACGGTGAGCAGTTTCACCACCCGCGGGCCGGCTTGCCGGTCTTCGCGCGGTGCGGCGCGCGGTTTCTCTTCAAGCGGCCGCCACAGCACCAGCAGCTTGCCGATGTGTTGAACGGGCGCGGCGTTCAAGTCAGCCGCAAGTTGCTGCAGGAAGGTCTCGCGCAGGGCGCGGTCGTCATTGAAGACGCGCACCTTGATCAAGCCGTGCGAGGCCAGGGCCAATTCGGCTTCTTTCAGCACGGCGGGGGTCAGGCCGTCGCCGCCGACCAAAACCACCGGATCCAGGTGATGCGCCAAGGCGCGCTGTTGCTTGCGCTGGGCAGGGTTCAAGATAAGGGCTGTCATGCTTCGTATTATCGGTGCGCCATGAAGATCAAGACCAAGAGCAAGAAAGTCAACAAGGCTTGGCTCAACGATCACATCAACGACCCCTACGTCAAACTGGCCAAGGCCGAGGGCTACCGTGCGCGCGCGGCCTACAAGCTCAAGGAGATCGACGAAGCGCTGGGCTTGTTCAAACCTGGCCAGGTGGTGGTCGACCTGGGGGCCGCGCCGGGCGCATGGAGCCAGTACCTGCGCCGCTGCCTGGCGCCGCGTGCGCTGAGCAGCGGCGGCGCGGCCAGCGGCGAGCTCAACGGCCGCATCATTGCCCTGGATGTGTTGCCCGTGGAGCCGGTTGAAGACGTGCAGTTCATCCAGGGCGATTTTCGTGACGCCGCGGTGCTGGCACAGCTGGTGGCGGTGTTGGGCGGGCGCCAGGTGGATGTGGTGGTGTCGGACATGGCGCCCAACCTGTCCGGCATCGAAGCGTCTGACGCCGCGCGGATGGCGCACTTGGTGGAGCTGGCGGTCGAATTTGCGCAGGCCCACCTCACCGCGCGGGGAGCCCTGGTGTGCAAGGTCTTCCACGGCAGCGGGCACAGCCAACTGGCCAAGCTGTTCAAGCAGACGTTTCAGGTGGTCAAGCCGATCAAACCCAAGGCGTCGCGCGACAAATCAGCAGAAACCTTTCTGGTCGGCATGGTTCTAAAGGTGCCGCAGAGCAAGTGCACGGTGCCCGGTTAAAGCCAAGGTTTGGTGTGGCGGCTGGGCACATATCGCTGCCCAAGGTCAAGGCTTGCGTCAACTAGAATCAGCCCCATATGGCGTGCAATCCGCCCCGCGAGTTCAAACGGGTGGTTGCATGCATCGTAAACAGGAGCCGCTTTGAACAATCAATGGTTCTCGAAAGTCGCAGTTTGGTTGGTGATCGCCATGGTGCTGTTCACCGTCTTCAAGCAGTTTGACCGCGGCACCACACAAGGCACACAGATCGGTTATTCCGAGTTCCTTGATGAAGTGCGCAGCAAGCGCGTCAAGTCGGTGTTGCTGCAGGAAGGCAATGGCAGCACCGAGATCATCGCCACCACCAATGACGACAAACGCATCCGCAGCACTGCCACGTACCTGGATCGCGGTTTGGTGGGCGACCTCATCGCCAACGGCGTGAAGTTCGACGTCAAGTCGCGCGAGGAACCTTCGCTGTTGATGAGCCTGCTGGTCAGTTGGGGCCCGATGCTGCTGCTTATCGGCGTGTGGATCTACTTCATGCGGCAGATGCAAGGTGGCGGTAAGGGCGGCGCCTTCAGCTTCGGCAAGAGCAAGGCGCGCATGCTCGATGAAGCCAATAACACCACCACCTTTGCTGATGTGGCGGGCTGCGACGAAGCCAAGGAAGAAGTCAAAGAGCTGGTCGACTTCCTGAAAGACCCGCAGAAGTTCCAAAAGCTCGGCGGCCGCATTCCACGCGGCGTGTTGCTGGTCGGCCCCCCTGGCACCGGCAAGACGTTGCTGGCCAAGGCCATTGCCGGCGAGGCCAAGGTGCCGTTCTTCACCATCTCGGGTTCCGACTTCGTTGAAATGTTCGTCGGCGTGGGCGCCGCCCGCGTGCGCGACATGTTCGAGCAGGCCAAGAAGAGCGCGCCTTGCATCATCTTCATCGACGAAATCGATGCCGTGGGCCGCCACCGTGGCGCTGGCCTGGGCGGCGGCAATGACGAGCGTGAACAGACGCTCAACCAGATGTTGGTCGAAATGGACGGCTTTGACACCAACGCCGGTGTCATCGTCATGGCCGCCACCAACCGGCCTGACATCCTCGACCCGGCCCTGTTGCGCCCTGGCCGTTTTGACCGCCAGGTGTACGTGACGCTGCCCGACATTCGCGGGCGCGAGCAAATCCTCAACGTTCACATGCGCAAGGTGCCCATCGGCGCCGATGTGCGAGCCGATGTCATTGCGCGCGGCACGCCAGGGTTTTCTGGCGCGGATCTGGCCAACCTGGTGAACGAGTCAGCCCTGTTCGCTGCGCGGCGCAATGCGCGCGTAGTGGAAATGGTCGACTTCGAGAAGGCCATGGACAAAATCATGATGGGCGCCGAGCGCAAGTCCATGGTCATGGACGAAGAAGAGCGCAAGAACACGGCGTACCACGAGTCGGGCCATGCCGTCATTGCGCGTTTGCTGCCCAAGCTCGACCCGGTGCACAAAGTCACCATCATTCCGCGCGGTGGCGCGCTGGGCGTGACGGTGTCTTTGCCTGAGAAAGACCGTTACAGCACCGACAAAGTGCAAATGCTCAGCCGCATTTCCATGCTGTTTGGTGGGCGCATTGCTGAAGAAGTGTTCATGCACCAAATGACCACCGGCGCCAGCAACGATTTCGAACGTGCCACGCAAATCGCGCGCGACATGGTCACGCGCTTCGGCATGAGCGAGGCGCTGGGCATCATGGTCTACGCCGAAAACGAAGGCGAAGTTTTTCTCGGCCGCTCGGTCACCAAAACCACCAACATGAGCGAGCAGACCATGCGCGCGGTGGACACGGAAATCCGCCGCATCATCGATGAGCAGTACGGCATTGCGCGCAAGCTGATCGAAAACAACGCCGACAAGATGCACGCCATGGCCGCCGCCCTGCTCGAATGGGAAACGATCGACGGCGAGCAGATTCAAGACATCATGCAAGGCCGCCCGCCGCGCCCACCAAAAGACTGGACGCCCCCGGCCGCGCGCACGCCTGGCCCCACGCCGCCACCGGTCAACCCCGACGGCGCCCACGCCACGGCTTAGGCACCGCACGCAAACCAGCACACGGGGCTTCGCGCCCCGTTTTCCATTCCATGCCACCCCCGTGCACTGTTTGGCAGACGAGTCGATTTCAGATCGACCTGAGCCGGCCGCGGGTGATGGGCATCGTCAACGTCACGCCCGACTCCTTCAGCGATGGCGGCGCACACCTCACACCCACGCAGGCCCTGGCGCATTGCGAAGCGCTGGTCCAGGCCGGCGTTGACATTCTGGATATCGGTGGCGAGTCCACCCGCCCCGGTTCGGCGCCGGTCAGCGCGCCGGACGAGCGTGGCCGCGTCTTGCCCGTGCTGCGCGCCGCGTTGAGCCTGGGGGTGGCGGTGTCGCTGGACACCAGCCAGCCCGAGTTGATGCGCGAGGCGCTCGGCCTGGGCGTGGACATCATCAATGATGTGCGCTCCCTGCGCCGAACTGGTGCGCTGGCGGCGTTCAGCGCGCACCCCCACGCCGGCGTGTGCCTGATGCACCTGCGCGGCGAGCCGCACGCGATGGCGGGGTTGACCGACTACGCCGATGTGGTGGGCGAAGCGCTGGCCTTCCTGGGCGACCGCGCAGCGCAGGTGCGCGCAGCCGGCGTGGCCGCAACCCGCATCGTGCTCGACCCCGGCATCGGTTTCGCCAAAACCGACGCCCAAAACATTGAACTGCACAGGCGCTTGGGCGCGCTGCTGGCGCTGGGATACCCGCTGCTCATGGGCTGGTCGCGCAAGCGCACCTTGGGTCACATAACGGGCAAACCTGTGCAGGAACGCACGGCCGCCAGCCTGGCCGCGGCCTTGAGCGCCGTGCAGGCCGGAGCGCGCATCGTGCGCGTGCATGATGTGGCCGCCACGGTGGACGCGCTCAAAGTCTGGCAGGCCCTGCAACCCGAACAACCAACCGCGAATCAGCACCCATGACCCGACGCTTCTTTGGTACCGACGGCATCCGCGGCACCGTGGGCCAGGCGCCCATCACACCCGATTTCATGCTCAAGCTGGGTCACGCCGTGGGCTGCGTGCTCAAGCGCGGCAGCGCGCGGCCCACGGTGGTGATCGGCAAGGACACGCGCATTTCGGGCTACATGATCGAGTCGGCGCTGGAGGCAGGGTTCGCCTCGGCCGGCGTCGATGTGCTGCTCAGCGGCCCGCTGCCCACGCCCGGCGTGGCCTACCTCACGCGCGCTTTGCGGCTCGACCTGGGCGTGGTGATCAGCGCCTCGCACAACGCCTACCCCGACAACGGCATCAAGTTCTTTTCCGCGCGCGGCGAGAAACTGCCCGATGAGTGGGAACTCGCGGTCGAAGCGCAGCTCGACGTGCCGCCCCAGTGGGCCGACTCCGCCCACCTCGGCAAGGCCAAGCGGCTGGACGATGCCAGTGGCCGCTACATCGAATTCTGCAAGGCCACGGTGGGCAGCGAGCTGTCGCTCAAGGGCCTGAAGCTGGTGGTCGACGGTGCCAACGGCGCGGCCTACCGCGTGGCGCCCGATGTCTTTCACGAACTCGGTGCCAACGTGGTAGCCATCGGCTGCAAGCCCAACGGCCTGAACATCAACGACGGCGTGGGCGCCACCGCGCCGGCGGCGTTGGTGGCGGCGGTGAAGCAAGAGGGCGCCGATTACGGCATTGCGCTGGACGGCGACGCCGACCGGCTGCAACTGGTCGACGCCGCGGGGCGACTGTTCAATGGCGATGAGTTGCTGTACGTGATGGTGCAAGACCGCCTGGCCCAGGGGCAAGAGGTGCCCGGTGTCGTGGGCACGCTGATGACCAACATGGCCATTGAAGTGGCCTTGCGCTCGCATGGCGTGGAGCTGGTGCGTGCCAAGGTGGGCGACCGCTATGTGCTTGAAGAACTCCTGTCACGCGGCTGGCAACTGGGCGGCGAAAGCTCGGGTCACCTGCTGGCGCTTGACAAGCACACCACGGGTGACGGCATCGTCAGTGCCTTGCAGGTGTTGCAGGCCGTGGCGCGCACCGGCAAGCCGCTGGCGGACATGCTGGCCGACGTGGCGCTGTACCCGCAAACCATGATCAATGTACGCCTGGCGCAGGGTGTGGATTGGAAACACAACCAGCGCCTGCCGCTTGAAGTGCGCGCGGTGGAAGCTGAACTGGGCGCACGCGGCCGGGTGCTGATTCGCCCTTCAGGCACCGAACCGGTGGTGCGCGTGATGGTTGAGGCGCAAAACGCCGGTCAGGCTCAGGCCTGCGCGCAAAGGCTGGCGGCCACGCTGGGCGCCTGAGGCGCCGGCCCGCGCATCAAGCCTGCGGTTTGGCCAGCAACCTGTGGGCCAGCAGCGCCAGCAGGCCACCCAACGCCTGCGCCGCCACGAACGCCGGCACGCTGCTCGGGGCGATGCCGGCAAAGCTGTCGCTGAACATGCGCCCGAACGCCGCCGCCGGGTTGGCAAACGAGGTGGAAGCGGTGAACCAATAAGCCGCACCGACCCAGCTTGCCACCAACCAGGAAGCCTTGGCGGGCGGTGCGCGCAGCACCACCAGCAGCAGCCCGAAGGTAGCCACGGCTTCAGCCAGCCATTGGCCCGGGCCGGTGCGAACCGTGCTTGCCAGGTGCAGCAGCGGCAGCTCGAACATGGCATTGGCCAGCGCCGCACCCGCCGCCGCGCCAGAAAGTTGCGCCAACGTGTAGGCCGCGGCCGTGGCCGGGTCAAGCTGGCGTCTGAGCACCAGGGCCCAACTCACCACGGGGTTGAAGTGGGCGCCACTCACGGGGCCAAACAGCTCGATCAGCACGACCAGCGCCCACACCGTGGCCAGGGTGTTGGCCAACAGCGCGATGGCGTCGTTGCCCGTGGCCAGGCGCTGGGCCATGATGCCTGACCCCACCACCGCGGCCAGCAACAGCGCCGTGCCCAGGGCTTCGGCCAGCACGGCCCTGGCCAGCGGTGGGGGCATCATTCCTGAGCCAGGCTGCGCAGGGTTTGCTGCAACGCCAGGCCCTTGATTTGATCGGGCGGCAGATTGATCAGTAATTGAAGCCGCCGCCGCAGCGCCAGCAGGGTCAAACGAAACGCATCTTCGCGCGCCGCGTCGCTGCCCGGCGTGTCAGACGGGTCCGGGTAGCCCCAATGCGCGGTGGCCGGTTGGCCTGGCCAGTACGGGCAGGTTTCGCCGGCAGCCTGGTCGCACACGGTGATCACCGCATCCATGGCCGGTGCTGCGGGCGTGGCGAACTCGTCCCACCCCTTGCTGCGCAACCTGGTGATGTCGATGCCTGCGGCGGCCAGCACTTTCAAGGCCAGCGGATTCGGCGCGCCCTTGGGCTGGCTGCCTGCAGAATGGCCAATAAAGCGCTGCCCATCCAGATGATTCAGCAGCGCCTCGGCCAGGATGCTGCGGGCGGAGTTGTGGGTGCACAGGAACAGAATGTTTAGCGCGCGGTCCATGCAGGGTTGAGGTTGAGGGCGATGGCGTGCAGTGTCGCTGAAGGCGCATGTCGATTCGATGACACACCCGGCAACGCCTGTCATGAAGCCGTCACACAGCTTTCCTACAGTGCCTGCATTCGAGTTTTTGTCTCACTCAAGGAGTGCCCATGAACAAGACCCTTCAACCCTGGCTCGCGCTGGCCATGCTGAGCCTGCCACTGGCCGCGACGGCACAAAACATCACCGGCGCCGGCGCCACCTTTCCTGCGCCCATCTATGCCAAGTGGGCCGATGCGTACAACAAGGCCACCGGGATCAAGGTGAACTATCAGTCGATCGGCTCGGGCGCCGGCATCAAACAAATCAAGTCGAAGACGGTCGACTTCGGCGCCAGCGACATGCCGCTCAAGGATGAAGAATTGGCGCAAGAGGGGTTGGTGCAGTTCCCTGCCGTCATCGGCGGCGTGGTGCCGGTGGTCAACATCAAAGGCGTGGCGCCGGGGCAGTTGAAACTCACCGGGCAGGTGCTCGGCGACATCTACCTGGCCAAGGTGACGAAGTGGAACGATGCTGCGATCACGGCGCTCAATCCGGGCGTGGCCTTGCCCGACGCCGCGATTGCCGTGGTGCAGCGCGCCGATGGCTCGGGCACCAGCTTTATCTTCACCAATTACTTGTCAAAGGTGAACGACAGCTGGAAGGGCGCCGTGGGCGAGGGCACGGCCGTGAAATGGCCCACCGGCACCGGTGGCAAGGGCAACGAGGGCGTGTCGGCCTTCGTGCAACGCCTGCCCAACAGCATTGGCTACGTGGAATATGCCTATGCCAAGCAAAACAAGATGTCCCACGTGCAAATGCGAAACAAAGATGGCGCGTATGTGAGTGCCGAAGACAGCGCGTTCAAGGCCGCTGCCGCTGGTGCCGATTGGGCGCGCAGCTTCTACCAGATCCTCACCGACCAACCCGGCAAAACCAGCTGGCCGATCACGGGTGCCACCTTCATACTCATGCACAAGCAGCAGGACAAGCCGGCGTTTGCGAGCCAAGCGCTGAAGTTCTTTGATTGGGCTTATGTAGGCGGCGACGCCATGGCTGATGATCTGGACTACGTGCCGCTGCCCACCGCAGTGAAGGACATGGTGCGCAAACAATGGGCGTCGATCAAGGATTCGAGCGGCAAGGCCATCCTCGTCAAGTGAACTCAATCATTGCTCCGGCCATGTCCGCAAGCAACGCGGACATCACCGCTACGCCGGCGCCGGTGGGTGCGCGGCGCAGCGTGGCGCCGTGGGCCGACCGCGTGTTTTCGCTGCTGGTGCATGCGGCGGCCTGGTTTGTCTTGCTGCTGCTGCTGGGCATACTGGTCGCACTGGTGATGGGGGCTGCGCCGGCGTTGGAGAAGTATGGGCTGGGTTTCATCACGACTGCTGAGTGGGATCCTGTCCAGGAAAAATTTGGTGGCCTGGCGCTGATCGCCGGCACGCTGGCGTCGTCGCTCATCGCCTTGATGGTGGCCGTGCCGGTGAGTTTCGGCATTGCACTGTTCCTCACTGAGCTCGCGCCCGCATGGTTGAAAAGGCCATTGGGCACCATGGTCGAGCTGCTTGCGGCGGTACCGTCCATCGTCTATGGCATGTGGGGCCTGCTGGTGTTCGGCCCCTTGCTGGCCGCGTGGGTGCAGGCACCGTTGCAAGCCTTGTTCAGCGCCGTGCCGGCGCTGGCGGCACTGGTGGCCGGGCCGCCGGTGGGCATCGGCATCTTGCCGGCCGGGGTGTTGCTCGCCATCATGATCGTGCCCTATATCGCCGCGGTGATGCGCGACGTGTTCGAGGTGACGCCGCCCATGTTGAAGGAATCAGCATATGGTTTGGGCGCCACCACCTGGGAAGTGGTATCGCGCATCGTGCTGCCTTACACCAAGGCCGGCGTGGTGGGCGCCATCATGCTGGGCCTGGGGCGAGCGCTGGGGGAAACCATGGCGGTCACTTTCGTCATCGGCAACATGAACCAGTTTCACGGCCTGTCGCTGTTCGACGCCGCCAACAGCATCACCTCCATCCTGGCCAACGAGTTCGCTGAAGCGGGCGAAGGCCTGCACCAGGCTGCGCTGATGTACCTTGGCCTGGTGTTGTTCTTCATCACCTTCGTGGTACTGGCCCTTTCCAAAATGCTGCTGGCGCGCTTGAAGCGCGGTGAAGGCAAGCGAACATGAACGTCGATTTCAACGCGGGCCGAGTCGCCATGCACAGGCAACGCAAGCGCATCAACGCCGCGGCCATGGTGCTGTCGTTCGCCGCCATGGCCTTTGGCGTGTTCTGGCTGTTGTGGATCCTGGTGGAGACTTTTAGCTTGGGCGCCAGTGGCTTGCACCTGGCGGTGTTCACCAACATGACGCCGCCGCCGCAGTCCGACGGCGGTGGCCTGGCCAACGCGATTGCCGGCTCACTGTTGATGGTGGGCCTGGCCACGGCCTTGGGCACGCCCATCGGCGTGCTGTGCGGCGTCTATCTGGCTGAGTACGGCCAGCGCGGCGCCTTGGGAGCCGCGACGCGATTTGTCAACGACATCCTGCTGTCGGCACCTTCCATCATCATCGGCCTGTTCATCTATGCCGCGGTGGTGGCGCCGATGAAGAGCTTTTCGGCGCTGGCCGGCGTGCTGGCCCTGGCCTTGATCGTGATTCCTGTGGTGGTGCGGACCACCGAGAACATGCTCACCCTGATCCCGAACACGTTGCGCGAAACCGCGTTTGCGCTGGGTGCGCCGAAGTGGAAGATGATCTCTTCCGTTACCCTGAAATCAGCCCGTGCCGGCGTGCTCACCGGCGTGCTGCTGGCCGTGGCACGGGTGGCGGGTGAAACGGCGCCGCTGCTGTTCACGGCGCTGTCGAACCAGTTCTGGTCGTCCAACCTGGCTCAGCCCATGGCCAGCTTGCCGGTGACGATCTTCAAGTTCGCCATGAGCCCGTACGAAAACTGGCAGAAGCTGGCCTGGGCGGGTGTGCTGATCATCACGCTGGGCGTGCTGGCGCTCAACGTGCTGGCACGCGTGTTGTTGCGCAACAAACATTGAGAACCGATGCCCGCCTCGAACGAAACCCCTCTGCCCGAACCCGCCAAGCTGTCGGTGCGCGACCTGAACTTCTATTACGGCGACTTCCAGGCGCTGAAGAACGTGAACGTCGATGTGCCGCTGAACAAGGTCACGGCCTTCATCGGCCCGTCGGGCTGCGGCAAGAGCACGCTGCTGCGCACCTTCAACCG
Organism: Burkholderiales bacterium; assembly: GCA_031418595.1. Classification (GTDB taxonomy): domain Bacteria; phylum Pseudomonadota; class Gammaproteobacteria; order Burkholderiales; family Burkholderiaceae_C; genus Rubrivivax. The sequence continues at coordinate 1,716 of JANOXU010000164.1, read as the reverse complement.
CATGTTCGAGCTGTACCCCGAGCAGCGTGCCACCGGCGCGATCGACATGGACGGCGAGAACCTGCTCACCAGCCGGCAAGACGTGGCGCTGATTCGCGCACGCATCGGCATGGTGTTCCAGAAGGCCACGCCGTTCCCGATGTCAATCTTCGACAACGTGGCCTTTGGCGTGAAACTGTTCGAACGCTTGTCGCGCGCCGAAATGGAAGAGCGCGTGGAGTGGGCGCTGCGCAAGGCCGCGCTGTGGCAGGAGGTGAAGGACAAGCTGCACCAAAGCGGCAGCAGCTTGTCCGGCGGGCAGCAGCAGCGGCTGTGCATTGCGCGCGGCATCGCAGTCAAGCCCGAAGTGCTGCTGCTGGATGAACCCTGCTCTGCGCTCGACCCGATCTCCACCGCCAAAGTGGAAGAACTGATCCACGAGTTGAAGCACGACTACACCGTGGCCATCGTCACCCACAACATGCAGCAAGCGGCGCGGGTGTCGGACTACACAGCCTACCTGTACCTGGGCAGCTTGATCGAGTTCGGGCCGACGGCCGAGCTGTTCATGAAGCCGAAGAAGTCGGAGACCGAGGACTACATCACTGGGCGATTCGGATAAACATGACAGACAAACACCTTTCATCGCAGTTCGACGCCGAGCTCTCCGGCATCTCCAACCGAGTGCTCGAAATGGGCGGCCTGGCCGAGAGCCAGGTGGCCCTGGCCATGGCCGCGCTGGTGGCCATCGACGGCGACGGCGCGGCCCATGTGCTGCGCGAGGAAGCGCGCGTCAACCAGATGGAGCGCGAGATCGACCGCGACCTGTCGCGCATCATCGCCCGGCGCCAGCCCACGGCGCGCGACCTGCGCCTGCTGATCGCGGTGAGCCGCACCATCGCCAACCTGGAGCGCGTGGGCGACGAGGCTGCGCGCATCGCCCGAAGCGTTGAGCGGTTGATCAGGAACGGCGTGTCCAGCCACCTGCGGTTGCCCATGGCAGACCTGGAATTCGAAACCGGCCTGGCCACGGCACAACTGCGCAAGGCGCTCGATGCCTTTGCCCGCCTGGACACGCAGCGCGCGCTCGATGTGCTGAAGCATGATGACCAGATCGACCGCGAATTCGAAGGCCTGCTGCGCAAGCTCATCACCTACATGATGGAAGACCCGCGCACCATCTCGGCCAGCATCGACCTGGTCTTTGTGGCCAAGGCCATAGAGCGCGTGGGCGACCATGCCAAGAACCTGGCCGAGGCGGTGATTTACGTCGTCAAGGGCGAAGACGTGCGCCACAACGCGATGACCGACATCGAAAACATCGTTCGCTAACCATTGAAGTGAGGCCTGATGAGCCGCGTCCTGATCGTCGAAGACGAGCCGGCCATCGCCGAGTTGATCGCGCTGCACCTGCGTCACCACGGCCACGAGCCGGTGCTGGCCACCGATGCCGTGCAGGCGCAGCGTGAACTCGATGCCATGCTGCCGGCGCTGGTGCTGCTTGATTGGATGCTGCCCGGCGAAAGCGGCCTGGGCCTGGCGCGCCGCTGGCGCGGCAACGCGCGCACGCGTGACGTGCCCATCATCATGGTCACGGCCCGTGCTGCCGAGGCCGACCTGGTGGCCGCGCTCGATGCCGGCGCCGACGACTATCTCACCAAGCCGTTTTCGCCTGGCGAACTGCTGGCCCGCATTCGCGCGCTGTTGCGTCGGCGCTTGCCCGAAGCAACGCAAGAG
>JANOXU010000163.1:0-22418 GCA_031418595.1 Burkholderiales bacterium | reverse complement strand
GGAAAGGCATGCAGGAACGGCGCCTGATGGTGGCGCTGGAAGCCGCCGACGCCGCGCATGCTGCCGATGCCGCCCGGGCCGTACCACATCATGTTGGGGTGCCAGTAGCGCGGCATGTCCATCGAATCGAGGTTCTTGCCGTCGAAGCGCCACAGGCCGGTGAACATCTCCAGCGTCAGCCGCATGCTTTCAACCCCCAGCGCCGGGTCGGTCGGGCCCAGCAGCAGGCCATCATGCGGTGCCGGGCCGGGCACCAGCCATTCGAGCCCGCTGCTGGGCGGCAGGATGCGGCACCCGGCCTGGCGCGCCAGGTCGACGATGTCAAGCAGCACCCGGGCCTCTGTGATGCGGCCAACGCCGCCCTGCCCCTGTTCCCAGCGGTAGAACTCGCCGAAGCGAAGCGCCGCGGGCTCGCCGGTGGCCGCAATGCCGAGCCACGGCTGCTTGAAGGTGCCCAGGTAATGGCCCGTGGTCGTGGCCCACCAGCCTTCGCCGCGCAATTCAGGCGGCGCGTGCCCCACCACGCCCGGCGGCGGGCTGATCCATGCGCCGCCGAAGAACAGATCGGTGCGGCGCTCGAGGTCTGGAAACGCCGCCTGCAGCGGGGCGTAGAGACGGTCCGCCACCTCGGCCGGGCCGACCAACTCGTTGAACGGATGCGATACGAACCAAGCCGCGTCGGGCGCCAGTTGTTCATGCAGCGCCGCGGCCGTGCGGGGGCCGGGCAAGCGCTGCAGCAGCCGCCAGACATCGGCCTTCATCTGTGCCAGCGTGGGATCGGATTTGCTCGTCATCGCTTCGGGTTCCGGTTACGGGTTGTGGCTTGCGGGTTGGGGCATGCGGGTTGTGGCTTGCGAGTTGCAATCGCCTTGGAGGTGTGCCGCGCGGCTGCATGAAAAATTGAGCCGCACTGTTGCGAGCTTAGGGTTTCCCGCAAGGCGATTCTGCGCTGACTTGCATACGCTTGCAACCCTCAACGCGGAGCCCGCTCATGACCCACCCGACCCTTGCCTCTCGCACTCTTCGCCGCCCGGCCCCCCAGACCTTGTCGCATGCGGTGGCGCTGGCCGTCGGTGCCTGGGGGCTGCTCGGCGGCACCGGCGCCGGCGCGCAGACAACAGCACCTGCGGCCGCAGCTGACACGGGCCAGATCTCCACGATCACCGTCACCGCCAACCGCCGCATCGAAGACGCGCAAAAGGTCAGCACGTCGGTCACGGCGCTGTCGGCCGAGAAGTTGGCCGAGCGCAACATCTACGACATCTCGCAGTTCGAGGGCTTGTCGCCGGGCTTCACGTTCGGCCGCTCGGGCTCTGACGCGCGGCCGGCGATGCGCGGCGTGCGCACCGAGGCTGTGCAGCAAAACGCCGACACGACGATCGGCTTCTTCATCGACGGCATCTACAAGAGCCGTCCGAGCCAGGCGCTGGCCAGCTTTGTCGATCTTGCGCGGGTCGAGGTTCAACGCGGCCCGCAGGGCACCTTGTTCGGCCGCAACACCTTTGGCGGCAACATTGTGTTGACGACCGCCAAGCCCGAACTCGGCGAGACCAGTGCTGAAGGCAGCGCGCTGTTCGGCAGCTTCAAGCGGGTGCGGCTGGAAGCCGTCGGCAACATTCCCGTGGCGCCCACCGTGGCGATTCGCCTGGCCGGTGCGGTGGACAAGTCCGACGGCTACGTGAAGAACGACTTCAACAGCGCCGCCGACATGTTTGACCAAGACCTGCGTTACTTCCGTGCCTCGGTGCGCTTCAAGCCCGACAACCGCTTTGACGCCGTCATCAAGGTGGACAGCACCGAACAGCGCGGCAACGGCGCGGGTGGCTTCAGCTACTTTCAGAAGGGCACCTACCTGAACGGCACCTGCCGGCCGCTGCTGAACAGCACCTTCTATGCGTTGAACGGCCGCGGTGGCCTGACCGACGGCGTGCCCGATTGCACCCGCACGCTGGGCATCCCGGGCGGCGCCGGCGTGGGCACCACGGCCGACGTGGGCCGGCCCATCTACAGCCCGAGCAACCCTTGGCGTGTTGAAAACGATTACCAGTCGCAACTGAGGCTGTCGGACCAGAGCTTTACCGCCGATGTGTCTTACCGCTTCAACAGCTTCACGCTCAAGTCCATCACGGGCTTCTCCGATTTCTCGGTGCTGCGCACGGTGGATCAGGACTTCTCGCGCGAGGCCATCGTCATCAGCCACGAGCGCACCAAGAACAAGAGCATGTCGCAAGAGTTGCAGGTGCTGTCTGAGGGCAGCGGGCCGCTTGGCTATGTGGCCGGCATGTACTTCTTCAAAGACAAGACCGACAACCTGGCTGTGTTCCAGACAGTACGCCGCAGCACGGGCAACGGCTTCTTCGACACGGCGGTGTCGGAGACCGAGTCAACTGCGGCTTACGCGCAGTTGAGCTTTGCCGCCAGCAACGACCTGAAGCTCACCGCCGGCATTCGCCATACGGTGGACAAGAAGAAGTACAGGTTCGCCAACCGCAACCACTCGGGGATACCCCCCAACCCCGATCCAACCCAACCCGACCCGGTGTTTACTTCGCTGGACGATCTCGTGGCCAGTGATGCGGCGTTTGGCAGTGCCGGCGTCACCAACTGCGGTCTGGCCGTGGGCGGCTTCCCGGCCGGCACGGTGGCGCTGGGCGCCAACTGCGGCGGTGTGGGCAACAACACGTTCTTCGGTGCCACCTACACGCCGGTGAAATTCAACAAGACCACCGGCCGCCTGGCCGGCGAGTACAGCCTGAACAAGGATCAGTTGCTGTACATCAGCTACAGCACCGGTTTCAGCTCGGGCGGCTTCAACGGCAGCCAGACAGCGCTGATCACCGAGGCCACACGCACCTTCAACCCCCAGGAAGTGGAGGCGCTTGAAATCGGCTCGAAGAATCGCTTCCTGAACAACACGTTGCAGCTCAACGTGGCGGCCTTCATGAACCGCTACAAAGACCAGCAAGAGCAGCGCCAGGTGCCCGTGGGCCTTACCACCGCGTCGCTGCTGTTCAATGCGGCCAGGGCCAAGGCCAATGGCGTCGAGCTTGAAGGCGAATGGCGCGTGACGCGCCAGTTAACGCTTGGCGCAACCTTGTCGTTGCTGGATGCCAAGTACACCAGCTTCCCCGACGCACCCGGCCCGATCGCGATCACCCAGCTCATCGACAGCCCGGGCACCGCGGCCACCGTGGTCAACGGCGTGACCATCGCGCCGGCCGGGCAGACCCGCGTCTTCGCGCCGGGCTACAACTGCGGCCTCATCGGCGGCACCGGCGTCAATGGCGTGCCCCAGGCCTTCGGCTGCAACCTCACCGGCAACAAGATTCCCTATGCGGCGGACCGCTCGGGCTCGGTCTCGGCGGCCTACACCATTGGCCTGGGCAGCCTGGGCAGCCTCACGCCGATGGTCGTCGTGAATTTCTCCAGCGGCTACTACGGCCAGATCTACAACACCGAGGCCGAGAAGCAGGGCTCGTACACCAAGACCGACCTGAAGCTGAACTGGAAGGTTAACGACGCGCTGAACGTGCAGGCCTTCGTCGACAACGCCACCAACACGCTGGTCATCAACCGCTTTGTGTGGGGCGGCGGCAGCACGATGCAAAACAGCGCCGCTGCGCCGCGCACGTTTGGCGTGAAGCTGGGGTACAAGTTTCTCTGAAAGCAGATCGAGGGCGCGGCGACACCGGCCCTCGTGGTTCTGCGCCCTCTTCAAGCAACGCAATGCCGACACCGCGCATCCTGACCACCCACGTCGGCAGCCTGCCGCGCAGCCAGCCGGTGGTCGAGCAGATCTTCGCGCGCGAGAAGGGCGAGCCGGTCGTCGAAGCCACCTTCGACGCCGTGATGGCCGAGGCTGTCGACGACTGCGTGGCGCGCCAGGTGGCGGCGGGCGTGGACATCGTCAGCGATGGCGAGATGAGCAAGATCAGCTATGCCACCTACATCAAGGACCGCTTCACGGGCTTCGATGGCGACAGCCCGCGGCGCACGCCGGCCGACCTGCTCGACTACCCCGGTTTCATGAAGCGGCTGTCGTCATCGGGGGGCACGCCGACGTACCGCCGGCCGTGCTGCGTCGGCCCCATCGGCGTCAAGACGCTTGAGCCGCTGGCCAAGGACATCGCGCACGTCAAGGCTGCTGCCGCCAGGCATGGGGCTGCTGCCGTCTTCATGAACAGCGCCTCGCCCGGCGTGGTGGCGCTGTTCCAGCCGAACCAGCACTACGCCAACGACGATGCGTACCTCGAAGCATTGGCACTGGCACTGCGCCACGAATACCACGCCATCGTCGATGCCGGGCTGACCCTGCAGCTGGATTCGCCGGACCTCGGCCTGGGCCGGCACATGATGTTCAAGGACCTGGACGACGCGGCGTACCTCGCGCGCATCGAGCGCCATGTCGAAGCGCTGAATTTCGCCCTGGCCGCCATTCCGGCCGACCGCGTGCGCATGCACGTGTGCTGGGGCAACTACGAAGGCCCGCACCACAAAGATGTGCCGCTGGCCACCATCCTGCCCACGGTGCTCAAGGCCAAGCCGCAGGGCCTGTTGTTCGAAACCGCCAACCCGCGCCATGCGCACGAATGGGAAACCATCAGCGACATGCGGGCCCTGATTCCCGACACCAAGGTGCTCATCCCCGGTGTGCTCGACACCACCACCAACTTCATCGAGCACCCGCGGCTGATCGCGCAGCGCGTGCAGCGCTTCGTCGACATCGTCGGCACCGAGCGCGTCATCGCCGGCAGCGACTGCGGCTTCGGCACCTTCGCCGGCTTCGGTGCCGTCGATGCCGAGATCGTCTACGCCAAGCTGGCGGCCATGCGTCAAGGCGTGGCAATGCTCGGCTGACGGCGCGGGGGGTCGGAACGGCCGGGGCCATGCCGGCGCGCCCCATCCTGCAGCCCAGCGTCTGCCGCTTACCGAGTGCTGCACGAACGCCGGTTCGGTGTACGACTCTTGCGTGTGGCATGCCCATGTACCACGCACGGCTGCTATTGCACTCGTGTGCCCAGGTGATGTTCGGACGGCGCGGGCTCCTGACCGCCGTTCTGGAGCCTGTCGGGCTTTGGGTCGGGCCCGGATGTTTCACCGGGGCGCGCTGGATGCCATTTCTGGATGCCATTTCCAGTCTCAAGCACTGCGCCGCGGTAGAGTCTGCCCCCTGGAAAAACTGGACGGGTCCACTCATGAAGATGCCACCCCTGGCCCTGGCCTTGCTCGCTGCCCTGGCGGTTGCGCCGGCCTGGGCCCAGGCCCCTGCGGCCACCGCGACCGCCCCAGCCGCTTCGGCCCCGCCGGGCGACACGGTGCGTGCCGAAATGGGCGCGCCCTTGCAAGCCGCGCAAGACGCGCTGAAGGCCGGCGACACCACCACCTCCCTGGCCAAGCTGGCGCAGGCCGATGCGCTGCCCAACGCCACGCCGTATGAGGCCTACCTGATTGCGCGGCTGCGCGCGTCGGCCTACCTGAAGAGCGGCGAACTCGCTGCGGCCACCACGGCACTCGAAACCGTGCTGGCCAGCCCCAAGCTGCCGCAGGCCGAGCGCGCGTTGATGTTGCAAGCCCTGGCTGACGCCACCTACCGCAACAAGCAGTACCCGGCGGCGGCAAAGTGGGCGCAGCAGTACTTTGCGGCCGGCGGCAACAGCGTCGATCTGCGCGTGCTGTGGGGCCAGGCGCTGTACCTCAACAAAGACTACGCGGCTGCCAGCGAGCAACTGGCCCAGGTGCTCAAAGCCGAAGACGCTGCCGGCAAGGTGCCGCAAGAGCGCGTGCTGCGGCTGCTGGCTTCCAGCGCCAACGAACGCCAGGACAAGGTGGCTTACCAGGCGATGCTCGAACGGCTGGTGGCGCACTACCCGAGCCCCGAATACTGGGCCGACTTGCTGGCCCGCGTCGAGCGCCGGCCCGGCTTTGCCGATCGGCTGACGCTGGATGCGCTGCGCCTGCGCCGCGCGCTAGGGCTGATGAACGACGCCGGCGACTATGAAGACATGGTGCAGCTGCTCAACCGCGCCGGATACCCCATCGAGGCGCAGCGTGTGCTCAAAGACGGGTTCAGCAAGGGCAAGCTGGGTGCCGGATCCAAGGCGGCCGAGCACGAGAAGCTCCGCGACAGCCTGGCCAAGACTGCGGCAGACGACCGCAAGGACATGGAACACGCCGACACTTCCGGTGCACGGGCGCGCGACGGTGAGGCCCTGTTCAAGCTGGGCTACGTGGTAGCTAGCCTGGGCCAGGCCAAAAAAGGCATCGAGTTGATGGAGCGCGGCCTGGCGCGCGGCGATGTCAAGCGCCCCGACGATGCCCGGCTGCTGCTCGGCGCAACGCAGTGGGAAGCAGAGCAGAAAGACACGGCTGTGGCCACATTCAAGGCCGTGACCGGCAGTGACGGCGCAGCCGACCTGGCGCGCCTGTGGCTGCTGCACGCCGGCAGGAAGTGAGACTTAACCGCACACTCCAGCGGCCATGAACAAGGCCTTTGTCAAGGAAAGCGACGGCGGCGATGACGACGAGGAAGACGGCGTTGCCACGCCGGCCTTGCCCGCGGGCACGCGCAACTACATCACGCCGGCCGGCTACACCCGGCTGCGTGCCGAGCTGATGCAACTGCTCGACACCGAACGCCCGAAGATCGTCGAGGTGGTGCATTGGGCCGCGAGCAACGGCGACCGCAGCGAGAACGGTGACTACATCTACGGCAAGAAGCGGCTGCGTGAAATCGACCGGCGCATCCGCTTCCTGACCGCCCGGCTCGATGTGGCCGAAGTGGCCGACCCGTCGGCCCACCATGGTAATGATCAGATCTTCTTTGGCGCCACCGTCACCTATGCCACGGCTGCGGGCGGCCAGCGCACCATCACCATCAAGGGCATTGACGAGGCCGATTCGCTGGCCGGTGAAGTGAGCTGGGTTTCACCCATCGCGCGGGCACTGCTGAAGGCCCGGCAGGGCGATGAAGTCACCCTGGCCACGCCTGGTGGCACGCAAACGCTGGAGGTGCTGGAGGTGAGCTATCCCCAGGCCAGAGCGCAGTAGACGCGCGCGCTGGCTTTGCGTGGCCGGCCGCTGCACTGAAATCGCGCTGGTGCGGTGCCGCACGGTGAGCCTGCCGCGATTGCGTTAGAGTGGCTGCATGCTTGCCTGGGTTCGAACGGTTTTGGTCTGGTTGCTGGTGCTGGCGCTTCCCGCGCAGGGCGCTGCAGCAGCCACCATGGCCTTGTGCGGGCCGGGTCATGCGGCCAGAACGCTCGCTCACGAGCATGGCAAGGCGATGGCGCAGCAGGCGTGGCAAGTGCTTCAGCATGTGCACGTGCAAGGGCAGGCTGCGAGCCGTGACTCACACCAACATGTGCACACCTCGCCGCAGCCATCTGGCGATCAGACTCGCGACCAAGTCGAGCCAGTGGCTCAGGCCAAGCTGCCTAACCTGGCGCAGGCCGAGCAGCACAAATGCAGCGTCTGTGCATCGTGCTGTTCGGCGGCAGCGCTTTTCAGCGTCGAGCTGATCGTGCCAACGCCAGAGTTCACGCCCACCATTTTCATGGCGGTTGTGGCCACGGTCGAGCCCTTTGCCAGCGCCGGCCCGGATCGGCCGCCTCGACGCCTGCTCGTTTAGCCTGCATCAGCGTTGCGTCGCGTGCACAGGCACGCGCTGCGACGCGCGGCCCAGTCTGCCCCTGGCTGCATCGACGGCCAGCCGGGTATTCAGACCCTGACGAGAGAACCCCATGATCAAGACCTCATTGCGCTGGTTCGCGCCCGCAGCGCTGTGCATCGCCACGCTGGCGGCGCCGGCTCAAACATCGCCGGCGCCGAGCGCGGCCGCGCGCCCCGACCCGCTCGACGCCAACGCCAGCGTGCCCAGGCTGGTGTACCGATCTTCACTGGTGCAGGCGCGCCCCGCGCCCGCCGACAAACCCACCACCTGGCGCGAGGCCAACGACACCGTCACCCGCATTGGCGGCTGGCGCGCCTATGCCCGCGAGGCACAGGAGCCGGCGTCGGCCCAACCGACCCCAACGCCCACCGCGCCCGCCGCGCCCGCCGCAGCGCCCGCAGGGGCCACCAGGCCGGTGGACAGGCCGGTGGACAAGCCGGCGGCCACGCCGCAGGGCCACAGCGGGCACAAGATGCCATGAGTGCCATCACACCCGCCATGAAACACGCCACGCAACGCACGGCCGTCCTGCTCGCCGCCGCCCTGCTGGGCGGCTGCGCGTCGTTCAGCCCCGACGGCGGCTTCGCCAGTGTCGAGCGGGTCGCCAAGGGCCAGCTCGGCAAGGAGCTGCGCTGGGTGCGCTCGGCCGCCGATCAGCATGGCATCGACCAGCGCGTGGCCGAATTGCTGGCCAAACCGCTGAGCGCAGACGACGCGGTGCAACTCGCGCTGCTGAACAACCGCGGCCTGCAAGCGATCTTCCAGGAACTCGGCATCACCGAGGCCGAAGTCGTGCAGGCCGGCCGCCTGCCGAACCCGGGGTTCAGTGTGGGCCGCTTGACCCGTGGCAGCGAAGTCGAAGTCGAGGGCGGCCTGCATTTCAACCTCGCCCGCCTGCTGGCGCTGCCGCTGATTGGGCCGATGGAGGCGCGCCGCTTCCAGCATACCCAGGGCATGGTGGCCATGAGCATGCTCAGCCTGGCCACGGACACGCGCAAGGCCTATGTGCTGGCCCTGGCCGCTGATGAAACAGTGCGCTACATGTGGCAAGTCAGGCAGGCCGCTCTGGCGGCTGCCGAGTTAGCGCGCCGCATGGAACAGGTGGGCAATTTCAACAAGCTGCAGCGCGCGCGCGAGCAGGGCTTTGCGGCCGATGCGGCGCTCAACCTGGCACGGGCCGAGCAAGCGCAGCGCGCCACGCGCGAACGTTTGACCCGACTTTTGGGCCTGTGGGGTGAACAAACCCGGTTTGCGCTGCCCGAGCGGCTGCCCGACCTGCCACAGCAAGCGCTCGACCTGCCCGACGTGGAGCGCACCGCCCTGGCCCAGCGGCTCGATGTGCAAGGCGCCCGGCTGGCCACCGAGCAAACCGCCCGCAACCTTGGCCTGACACGCACCACGCGCTTCATCAACGTGCTGGAACTGGGCCTCGTGCGCAACCGCTCGAATGAAGCGCCCACCCAGCGTGGCTGGGAAATCGGCTTCGAGTTGCCCCTGTTCGACTGGGGCGATGCCCGCGTGGCCAGGGCCGAAGCGGTGTACATGCAGGCCCTGCACCGCGCGGCTGAGACGGCCATCAACGCGCGCTCTGAAGTGCGCGAGGCCTACACCGCTTACCGCTCGGCGCATGACATCGCGCGTTATCACCTCGAAGAAGTCGTGCCGCTGCGCAGACAAATCGCCGACGAGAACGTGCTGCGCTACAACGGCATGCTGATCGGCGTGTTCGAGCTGCTGGCCGATGCGCGTGCGCAGATCGCCAGCGTCAACGCCGCCATCGACGCCAAGCGCGACTACTGGCTCGCGCAGGCCAATCTCGACATGGCGCTGATCGGCAAGCCCAGCCTGGCCGCGGCCATGGGTGCGGCCATGGGTGCAGCCAACCCCGGCCCAACCACCGACGCTGCGGGCGCGGGCCATTGACCATGAAGGACACCCCCATGCTTTCCCGACGACATCTCCTGGGCGGCGCTGGCGCCATCACCGCCGCCGCGGCGGCGGCCAGCGTCAGCAAGGTGGCCATGGCCGCCCTGCCCGAACCGGTCATACAGACCAAGCCCGACACCATGCCGCCACTGGTGCCCAACACCGGCCGGCCCTACAACCCGGTGGTCACGCTGAATGGCTGGACGCTGCCCTGGCGCATGAACAACGGCGTGAAGGAGTTTCACCTCGTGGCCGAGCCCGTGGTGCGCGAAATGACACCCGGCTTCAAGGCCCACCTGTGGGGCTACAACGGCCAGAGCCCGGGGCCGACGATTGAGGTGGTGGAGGGCGACCGCGTGCGCATCTTCGTCACCAACAAGCTCGGCGAGCTGACCAGCGTGCACTGGCATGGCCAGCGCCTGCCCAACGGTATGGATGGTGTGACCGGGCTCAACCAGCCAGGCATCCCGCCGGGCAAAACCTATGTCTACGAGTTTGTGGCGCGCCGCCCGGGCACCTTCATGTACCACCCGCATGCCGACGAGATGGTGCAAATGGCGATGGGCATGATGGGTTTCTGGATCACCCACCCTAAGCAAAAGCATCCGCTGATCGACGAAGTCGACCGCGACTTCGTGTTCCTGCTCAATGCCTATGACATCGACCCCGGCAGCTACACGCCCAAGATCATGACCATGCTCGACTTCAACCTGTGGAGCTGGAACAGCCGCATCTTTCCCGGCATCGACCCGCTGGTGGTGCGCAAGAACGACAAGGTGCGCCTGCGCATTGGCAACCTGACGATGACCAACCACCCGATCCACCTGCATGGCCATGAATTCCTCATCACCGGCACCGACGGCGGGCCCACGCCGAAGAGCAGCCGGCAGTACGAGGTGACCGCCGACATCGCGGTGGGCCAGATGCGCCAGCTCGACTTTCTGGCCGATGAAGAAGGCGACTGGGCCTTCCATTGCCACAAGAGCCACCACACCATGAACGCGATGGGCCACAACGTGCCCACCATGATCGGTGTGGACCACCGCGGCGTCGCCAGACAGATCACGCAGCTGATCCCCGACTACATGGTGATGGGCGAGCGCGGCATGAAGGACATGACCGAAATGGAGATGCCGCTGCCCGACAACACCGCGGCCATGATGACCGGCACCGGGCCGTTCGGCGCGGTCGGCATGGGCGGCATGTTCAGCGTGGTGAAGGTGCGCAAGGAGCAAAAGCCGGGCGACTACACCGACCCGGGTTGGTACAAACATCCGCCCGGCACCGTGGCCTACGAATTCACCGGTGTCATCGCAGCCACCGGCCAAGCCGGTGGCGTGCCCGACCCGGCGCGCTTCAAGGCCGAAGGCACGGGCTCCATGCCACCGCTGGCCAGGCCCAGGACCGACACCGAAGTCAAGGTGCGCAAGCCTGGGGCTGGCTCCGGCCAGCACAAACAGCATTGACCGGCGCAGCCATGTCGTTGTCCCTCCTGCACAGGCTGAGCACAGCGCCCGACCCGCAGCGCGAGCGGCGCAACCATCGCCGCTTGGCCCGGCGGGTCGCGACCGTCCCCTGTGCACCTACCAGCCGCCCGTGACCCGTTCTTTCACGCTTGCTCCATTTAACCCGAAAGGCCCTGCCATGAAGCACCCAGCCACCACCATCACCCTTGCGCTCGCTTTGACATTCATGGCGCCACTGGCCCGGTCTGCCGGCCAGCATGCCGGCGGCCACGCTGGCTCTGCCATCGGCGAGCCCGGCAAGGCGGCGAGGGTGACCCGCACGGTGCAGATCGACATGAGTGACGCCATGCGGTTCACGCCGTCCAGCATCGATGCCAAACAAGGCGAGACGATCCGTTTCGTGATCAAGAACTCCGGCAAGGTCAAGCATGAGCTGGTGCTGGGTACCGAGAAGGAACTCAAGGAGCACTACGAAGTGATGAAGAAATTTCCAGAGATGGAGCACGATGACCCGAACATGGTCACGGTTGCGCCCGGCGCGACCGGGCAGGTGATCTGGCGGTTCACCAAGGCCGGCAAGATCGACTTTGCCTGCCTGCAGCCCGGGCACTACGACGCCGGCATGAAGGGCGCCGTGGCCGTGGCGGCCGCTAAGGCGGCCGACAAAGGGGACGGACAGGCCAAGCACAAGCATTGAGCTGGTCGGGTTCTACCGTCCGGCTCACGCCCAACCACCGCAGCCAGGCGCTGCAACCGCACCAAGGACCCAGCAATGAAGCACCTCATCACCGCCATCGCCCTGGCATCGGCCCTGGTTGCCCCGGCCATGGCCCAGCAAAAGGCCGAAGACCACGGCGCCCACCATCCCGCGGCTGCCACTGCGGCAGCTGACATGACCGTAGGCGAGGTGCGCAAGGTCGATAAAGACGCCAAGAAGCTCACCATCAAACATGCCGAAATCAGGAGCCTGGACATGCCGGCCATGACCATGGTCTTTCAAGTGAAAGATGCGACCCTGCTCGACAAAGTGAAGGCCGGCGACAAGATCCGCTTCGCCGTTGAAAAGGCGGCTTCAGGCTATGTCGTGACCGAGATTCGACCGGCCCCGTGACAGATCACGCGCTGGCGCCCGCGCCGGGCAAGTTCGTGCCGTGCTGTGCCGGCAGCGGGCGGCTGCAGCCAAGCTGGCCGCCAGGCTGGTGCTGAAGCAGGCCGCCGGGTTCGCAGTCAGACATGGACATCGTTGCGCACACGCTGTGGGTGGGTCTGGGTGTGACGGCCCTGCGCACGCCGCTGCAAGCCGCGGTGAATCAAGTTGAGCCACTTCAATGCGGCATGTCAAAGCATGTGCTCGGGCACCAGCACACCGAGGATGCCGCGCCACAGCCGCAGCCACAGCGTTGTCATCGGTTCGACACCATAGCGAACGGTTTTGCCGCCCTCGTCCGTTTTCCATTCGAGCCTGCCCATCCCCTCGACCTGGTTCAACTTGACCTCGAACGCGTGATGCGAATCGGCTCCAGCCTCGAACCGCGCCGCCAGGTCGGCCGCCAGTTCGGGGCTGTCCAGGGCGATCCAGGCCTCGGTGTTGTGCAAGCGCGAGCGCGGATCCTGGTTCAATGAACCGACGATGGCGCGCGTGCGATCCTGAATGATGATCTTTGCGTGCAGGCTGGACGGCGACGCGTCGCCCCAGCGATGCGACAGACGGTGGCGAACACCAGGCAGCGGTCTGTGTTCGTACAACTCGACGCCGTCGCGCAACAACGCCGCGCGATGCCGCGCGTAGCCCGCGTGCGCGGCCGGCGAGTCGGTGGAGGCCAGCGAGTTGGTCAGGACGGCGACACGCACGCCGCGCTCGCGCATCTGGCCCAGGTGGCGCAACCCGGCTTCGCTCGGCACGAAGTACGGCGACACGATCAGCAGTTCACTGCGCGTGCGAGTGCCACCAGGGTCGTCGTCGATCGACCCGTGCTCGATACCGGAGGGCAGGCCGGGCTTGCCCCGGTCGGGCGCGTCGTAGATGAACCGGGCCCGCGCCCACGACAGCGACACGCTGCCCGAACGCAGGGCATCCGGCAAGCCACCTTCGCCCAGCCAGCGACAAGGTGGCACGCCCGCGCACGCCGCGATGCGCGCGCGCAGGCCCTGGCGCACCGCCACGCCATCGTCGGCCTGCGGCAGCTCGACTACAGCCTGCGCCGGTACGGCGGCTGCGCTGTTCCAGTAGGCGTCGAAAGCCTGCGACAACGCGTTCACGATCGGCCCGGCAGCCAGCAGGTCCACATCGGAAAAGTTGCCCGACTCGTTGGCGTCGAAGTATTCGTCCCCCAGGTTGCGGCTACCGACGATGGCTGCGGCGTTGTCCGTGATCCAGAGCTTGTTGTGCATGCGCCGGTTCAGTCGCTCGCTGTCGAAAGCGAACTCGCCCAGGCGAGCCAGGCCTATCGTGGCGCCGAAATAGAACGGATTGAACAGGCGCACCTGGATGCCGGGATGCGCGGCCAGCGCGCGCCAAGCGAACAGGCGCGTCGGCGCGTGGATGTCGTCCAGCAGGATCCTGACCCGCACGCCGCGCTCGGCAGCAGCGACGATGCGCTGCAGCAGCAGATCCGTCGTCAGGTCCTCGCCCACGCTGTAATACTGCAGATCGAGCGTGCGCTCAGCCGCGTCGGCCAACGCGGCGCGCGTCACCAAGGCCGATTGGCCGTTGGCCATGACCTGGAAACCGGACAGCCCTGGATGCTGGCTGGCCTGCATTGCAAACACGCGGCCGAGCGCCGTGCTTTCGCCGCCGGAGATCGCCAGCGACGGCACGCGTGGAAAGTCCGGCCGCAACGAGGCACAGCCAGCCACCATCCAGAGCAGCGCGAGCAGCGCCGCGAAGTGAATCGAAACCCTTCCTGGGCAATGCGCCAGGGGCTGAGAAGTCATGACCCGGAGAATAGTCTGCGCATCTGCGCATCTGCGCGCCAGGTGGGCCAGGTCTGCGACCGGTTCAAGGTCACCGTGGTCTGACCAGGTTCCTGTGCGCTGGCGCACAGACCCTGGCCCACGAAGGGCGTAGTTTCAGGCCTCGCAGGTCTGGGGTCACGCTCACGGCTGGCGCAACAGCCGGCACCGGTGGCCGCATGCAACAGGAGTCGCCATGAAACGCTTGATCGCTTTGTCACTCGGGGCCTTGCCGCTGTCGATCGGCGGCGCCGCATCGGCGCAGAGCGGGCCCATGATGAACGGCAGCATGGGCGACATCGGCTGGATGGGCGGGTACGGCGGCTACTGGGTGCCCGTGTTGCTTCTGGTGGTGGTGGGCCTGGTGGGCTGGATCGTCATGCACAGGCGCAAGTGATGGCCTGTTGCCCGCACGCCCCGGACCCCTGATGCAGCGTGCCCTGCCTTCGGTAAGCGGCCGCGTAAAGCACCGTGGCTGTCTTCGGTTCGTTAACGATCCACCCACCCATCAGGATTCACCATGACCACGATTCGCCCTCTTATTGCGTTGTCCCTGGCTGCCCTCGTCGCTGCCTGCGCCAGCCCTGGCGCCATGAACGCCACCACACCCGCGGCGCCCGGCATGGGCCACGCAGGGGGCGCCATGCCCATGGCTGCCATGGAGCCGCGCATGACGGCCATGAAGGACATGCATCACAAGATGATGAACGCCAAGACCCCGGCCGAACGGCAGGCCTTGATGGCCGACCACATGAAGGCCATGCAGGACGGCATGGCGATGATGAAGGAGATGCACGGCGGCATGCCAGGCATGGCCGGCATGGGTGGCATGGGTGGCATGGGTGGCATGGGCGAGGGCAAGGCCATGCCCGCCGACATGGCCAAGCGCCACCAGATGATGACCGACCACATGGCCACGATGCAGACGATGATGGACATGATGAGTCAGCGCATGCCGGCCGCGCAGTGAGGCGCGACGCCGCACACCACACGCTGCCATGAAAGGAGACGCAGGAACCACTGCGCGGGCTCGCAGCGCTACCTGCTGCTGCGAGCTTGCCTCTTGATGCTGCTGTTTCATGCGCAGGGCAGCCACCCGCCGCGCAGCCGGCACGGCTTCAATCCGCCCCAGGAGCAGCGCCCATGGACATGCACTCCCGCACCTCACCGCAGGGCCGTGACGACCCTCAACACCGGCAGGGCGACCCGCTCGCGCCCGGGCAGGCGCACCACACTCAACCTGCGTCCCAGCCTGCCGCGCAGGCGCTGAAAGATCCGGTCTGCGCCATGGTGGTCACATCGGCCTCGCCGCACCGGGCCGAGCATGCCGGCCAGCCCTACTGGTTCTGCAGCGCCGGCTGCCGCGCGAAGTTTCTGGCGCACCCGCAGAAGTACCTGGCGCCGGTTGTGGCCGCTGCGTCGGCTTCAGTTGTTGCCGAGGTCACCCCTGCCGCCGCAGCCGGCACGCTCTACACCTGCCCCATGCATCCGGAAGTTCGCCAGGCGCAACCGGGCAATTGCCCCAAGTGCGGGATGTCGCTGGAGCCGCTGCTGCCCAGCCTGGAAGACGACGCGAACCCTGAACTGGCCGACTTCCAGCGCCGCTTCTGGTGGACGCTGCCGTTGACCATCATCGTCACCGTGCTGGCGATGTTCGGCCACCGGCTGGGCTTGCTGGAGATGGCCGCGCAGAGTTGGCTCGAACTCGTGTTGTCGGTGCCGATCGTGCTGTGGGCGGGCTGGCCGTTCTTCGTGCGCGGCGCGCAGTCCGTTGCCCAGCGCAGCCCCAACATGTGGACGTTGATCAGCTTGGGCACCGGGGCGGCTTTCGTCTACAGCGTCGTGGCCACGGTCGCGCCCCAGGTGTTCCCCGACTCGTTCTTGTCGATGGGCCGGGTGGCGGTGTACTTCGAGGCCGCGGCAGTGATCATCTCGTTAACCTTGCTCGGCCAAATGCTCGAGCTGAAGGCGCGCTCGCAGACCTCCGCGGCCATCAAGTCGCTGCTCGGCCTGGCGCCCAAGACGGCGCGGCGCATCGCTGCCGACGGCGCGGAAGAAGACGTTCCGCTGGCCCATGTGCACGTGGGCGACAAGCTGCGTGTGCGCCCGGGCGAGAAGGTGCCGGTTGAAGGCGTGGTGGTTGAAGGCAGCAGCGCGCTCGATGAGTCGATGTTGACTGGCGAGCCCTTGCCGGTGACCAAGCGCGTGGGCGACAAGCTGATCGGCGCCACGCTCAACACCAGCGGCGCGCTGGTGATGCAGTCCGAACATGTCGGCTCGGCCACGGTGCTGGCGCAGATCGTGCAAATGGTGGCGCTGGCCCAGCGTTCGCGCGCGCCGATGCAGCGCATGGCCGACGCGGTGGCCGGTTATTTCGTCTACGGCGTGGTGCTGGCCGCGGTGCTGACCTATTTCGGCTGGGGCCTGTTCGGACCCGAGCCGAGCTGGGTCTACGGTCTGATCAATGCGGTGTCGGTGCTGATCATCGCCTGCCCCTGTGCGCTGGGCCTGGCCACGCCGATGTCGATCATGGTGGCCACCGGCCGCGCCGCCACGCACGGCGTGCTGTTCCGCGACGCCGCGGCGATCGAGAAGCTGCGCCAGGTCGACACGCTGATCGTCGACAAGACCGGCACGCTGACCGAAGGCCGGCCGGTGTTCGAGAAAGCGCTCGGCGTGGCCGGCTTCGACGCGGATGAAGTCCTGCGCCTGGCGGCCAGCCTCGACCAGGGCAGCGAACACCCTCTGGCCGCGGCCATCGTGGCCGCGGCGCTTGAGAAAAAGCTGGTGCTCGACAAGCCCGAGCAGTTCGATTCCGCCTCAGGGATCGGTGTGCGCGGCCGTGTCGCCGGCAAGGAACTCGCTCTCGGCAACACGGCGCTGATGGAACAGCTCGGCATCGACCTGGCTGCGCTGGCCGCGCCGGCGCAGGCGCTGCGCGCCGAGGGCGCGAGCGTGATGCACCTGGCGGTGGGCAAGCAGCTCGCGGGCATCCTGGCGGTGCACGACCCGGTTAAAGCAACCACTGCCGATGCCTTGGCGACGATGCGCCAGGCCAACATTCGCGTCGTCATGGCCACCGGCGATGGCCTGGCCACGGCGCGCGCCGTGGCCACGCGCCTGGGCATCGAAGAAGTGCACGGTGAGGTGAAGCCGGCCGACAAGCTGAAGCTGGTTGAGAAGCTGCAAGCCGAAGGCCGGGTCGTCGCCATGGCGGGCGATGGCATCAACGACGCGCCGGCGCTGGCCCGCGCCGATGTTGGCATCGCCATGGGCACCGGCACCGATGTGGCGATGAACAGCGCGCAGGTCACGCTGGTCAAGGGCGACCTGCGCGGCATTGCCACGGCGCGCGCGCTGTCGGTGGCCACAGTGGCCAACATGAAGCAGAACCTGGCCTTCGCCTTCGTCTACAACGCCTTGGGCATTCCGTTGGCCGCCGGGTTGCTTTATCCGTTCACTGGCTGGCTGCTGTCGCCCATGGTCGCGGCGTTGGCCATGAGCCTGAGTTCGGCGTCGGTGATCGGCAATGCGCTGCGGCTGCGCGGCGCGACCATTGACGATCGCTGATCAAGCTGCAACGGGCTGCGGGCTGGCTCGATTCAGGGCTTGACCCGCCACACGCGCAGCACCGGCGCGGCGCGGCGCAGGCGCTTGAGCGCCTCGGCCAGATGCAGGCGGTCGCGCACGCTGATGATGAGCTTGAGCTCGGCGCTGTCGGCGGCGCGTTCCTCGCCCATGTCGATGTGCGTGATGTCGGCCTCGGCCGCGCTCACAGCCGAGGCCACCACGGCCAGCGCGCCCTTGGTGTTGCTGAGCTGGGCCACGACGCAGGTCTCGAAGCTGCGCGCCGGCTGCTCGGCCCATTCCACCTGCATCCAGCGCTGGCTGTCGCGCTCGAACAGGCGCCGGCCGACGCGGCACTCCGTGGTGTGCACCAGCAGCCCTTCGCCGCGGCCCAGGTAGCCGGCGATGGCATCACCCGGTATCGGCCGGCAGCACTGCGCCAGTTGCACCGCGTTGCCTTCGCTGCCGTCGATGCTGACCGCGCCCTGGGTGCGGGCGGCGTCGTCTTGCGCATAGCGGCCCCGGGTGAGCGTCACCGCGTCGGGCCGGGCGCCACGGTCGCCCATGATTTGCGCCAGGCGCTTGGCCACGATGCCGGCGATCTTGCGGCCCAGGGCCACGTCCACCAGCAGCTCGGCACGGCCGCGGTTGCCGCTCCAGCGCGTGAGCTGCTGCCACACCGCAGCGGCCTCGGCATCGGCCGGGTCGGCGCTGGGCAGGTTCAGCCCTTCGGCGCGCAGCGCCTGGGCCAGGAGCTTTTCGCCCAACGAGTGCGATTCCTCATGCTCCATGGTCTTGAGGAAGTGGCGGATTTTTGAGCGCGCGCGCCCGCTGCGCACCATGTTCAACCAGGCCGGGTCGGGCCTGGCGCCGGGCGCGGTGATGACTTCCACCACATCGCCATTGCGCAGCTCGGTGCGCAGCGCCACCGGCTCGCCGTTGACCTTGGCCGCCACGAGATGGTCGCCCACGTCGGAGTGGATGGTGTAGGCAAAGTCCACCGGCGTGGCCCCGCGCGGCAGCGCCAGGATCTTGCTGCGCGGGGTGAAGACGTAGATCGCATCCGGGTACAGGTCGATCTTCACGTGTTCAAGGAACTCGGCCGAATCGCGCGTGTCGTCTTGAATGTCCAGCAGCGACTGCAACCACATCGCCCCCAGGCGCTGCGCTTCGTCGGCCGGGTTGCTGCCTTTGTCGCCGGCCTTGTACAGCCAGTGCGCAGCAATGCCGCTTTCGGCCACGGCATGCATGGCCTCGGTGCGGATCTGGAATTCCACCGCCGAGCCCACCGGGCTGACCAGTGTGGTGTGCAGCGACTGGTAGCCGTTGCCCTTGGGAATGGCAATGAAATCTTTGAAGCGCCCGGGCACCGGCTTGTAGAGCTGGTGCAGCACGCCCAAGGCGAGATAACACTCGCCTTGAGTGGGCACCACCAGGCGAAAGCCGAACACGTCGCTCACCTGCGCAAAGCCGGCGTGCTTGCCGCGCATCTTGCTGTAGATGGAGTACGCGGTCTTCTCGCGGCCAGTGACCTTGACCTTGATCTTGGCCGTGGCGAAGGCGCGTTCCACATCGCCCTGCACGCGCCTGACCACATCGCGCCGGTGGCCCAGCGAGCGCTGCACCGCCTTGGCCAGCGTGGCCTGGCGCCACGGGTACAGGTACTGGAACGAAAGCTCTTGCAGCTCGCGGAAGGTCTGGTTCAGGCCCAGGCGGTGCGCAATGGGGGCGTAGATGTCCAGCGTCTCGCGGGCGATGCGCTGGCGCTTGTCGGGCTGCACCGCGTCCATGGTGCGCATGTTGTGCAGCCGGTCGGCCAGCTTGACCAAAATGATGCGCACATCGCGCGCCATGGCCAGCAGCATCTTGCGAAACGACTCGGCCTGGCCTTCTTCACGGGTCTCGAATTGCAGCTTGTCGAGCTTGGTCAGGCCGTCAACCATTTCGGCCGTGGGCGCGCCGAAGCGTTCGATCAACTCCACCTTGGTCACGCCGCAGTCTTCCATCGCGTCGTGCATCAGCGCGGCCATCACGGCCTGGGCATCGAGCCGCCAATCGGCGCACAGCCCGGCCACCGCGATGGGGTGGGTGATGTAGGGCTGGCCGCTGGCGCGGAACTGGCCCAGGTGGGCTTCGTCGGCAAACTTGTAGGCCTCGCGCACCGCGCGCAGATCGGCCTTGCTCAGGTAGCTCAGCTTGTCGGTGAGTTCGGCAAAACTGTTGGCCTGCGGGCTGGGTTTGGCGCTGGGCGGCGCGCCGCGTTGCAACAGCGACGCAGGCAACAGTTCGGCAGCCAGTGAACGAAGACCCATGCGGCTAATTTAGCGGCTTTTGCATACCCGGCTTTGGCGCGCGCGCAAACGACAAGGGCGCCCGTGGGCGCCCTTGCTGGGAGTGGCTTGTAGCCCGGTCAGAGCGGCACCTTGCGCAGCATTTCAATGCCCACTTCGCCGGCGGCGATTTCGCGCAGCGCCGTGACGCCGGGCTTGTTCTTGGTTTCGATCTTGGGCGCGTGGCCTTGGCTGAGCATGCGCGCGCGGTAGGTGGCGGCCAGCACGAGCTGGAAGCGGTTGGGGATCTTGCTCAAGCAGTCTTCAACGGTGATGCGGGCCATGTGTATGCGTCCCTTGTGGGGTGCCTGTGCAGTGAGGGTTTCAGATCAATCCCAGCGCGCCGAACACCTGGGCCTTGTTGCGCAGTTGCGCCGCGTACTTGAGGCGCTGCGAGTGGACGACGGTTTTCAAGTCAAAAAGCGCCGTCTCGAACAAGGCGTTGATGATAACAAAGTCGAAGTGCCGCGCCTGTGCCACCTCCACGCGCGCATTGGCCAGGCGTTGTTCGATCACGGCCGGGCCGTCTTCGCCGCGGCGCTGCAAGCGCTGCTGCAGCTCTTGCCAGCTTGGCGGCAGGATGAAGATCAGCACCGCGCTGGGGAACAGCTTGCGGATTTGCAGCGCGCCTTGCCAGTCGATTTCCAACACCATGTCGGTGCCCGCGGCCAGTGGCTCGGCAATGGCTTGCTTCGAGCTGCCATACAGGTGGCCGTGCACCTGCGCCCATTCAACAAAGTCGCCTTGCTGCACCTTGGCCTGAAATGCCGGCTCGTCGATGAAGTGGTATTCGCGCCCGTCTTGCTCTTGCCCGCGCGGTGCGCGCGTGGTGTGCGAAACCGACACGGCCAGGTGCGAATCGAGTTCCAGCAAAGCGTTGACCAGGCTGGACTTGCCCGCCCCGCTGGGGGCGGCAACGACATACAGGTTGCCGGGAGCGTGCATCGAACTGGTCTTTGGGGGCGGGGATGCGGCGGCATGCTAACAGCGGGCTTGATGGCGGCAGCCGCGTTGGTGGGCCGCCTGCGCTGCGACAGAATGGTGTTGCCGCAGCGCCACCGATCCGCATCAAAGCTTCAGCATGAACCCCCACACCGCCCCAGTGGCCGCCGCCGCGCAGACCGATTGGTTGGGCTTGGCCGGCAGCGTGTGCGTGGTCAGCGGTGCGGGCAGCGGCATCGGCGCGGCGGTGGCGCAGGGCCTGGCCGCGGTGCGCGAGTGGCGCTGCTCGACGTGAACCTGGCCGCGGCCGAGCAGCAGGCCGCTGCGTTGCGCGCACAAGGTCTGCACGCGTTGGCCGTGGCCTGCAACATTGCAGATGAAGCGGCCGTTGCCAACGCCGCTCAGCGCGTGCGCAGCGAGCTTGGCCCCTGCCAGGTGCTGGTCAACAACGCCGGCCTGCTGCGCGCCGGTGCGCTGGATGCCGTGTCGCTGGACGACTGGAACGCCGTGCTCGCCGTCAACCTCACCGGCTACCTGATCTGCGCGCGTGAGTTCGGCCGCGACATGCTGGCCGCAGGTGGCGGCAGCATCGTGCACATCGCCTCCATCTCGGGCCTGCACCCGCAAACGCGCAGCGGCGCCTACAGCGCCAGCAAGGCCGGCGTGCTGTTGTTGTCTAAACAACTTGCCGCGGAGTGGGGGCCGCAGGGCGTGCGCAGCAATGCCATCTGCCCGGGCATGATCCGCACGGCGCTTTCAGCCAGGTTCTATGAAGAGCCCGGCTTCGAGGCCAAGCGCGCCGCTGTCACCGCCAGCCGGCGCGTGGGCGAACCGCTGGACATTGCCAACCCGGCGGTCTTTCTGGCCAGCCCGCGTTCGGCTTATCTCAATGGTGCTGAACTGGTGGTTGACGGTGGCCTGAGCTGCATGCTGATGGACATGGTGCCGCGTCCGGGCTTCAACCAAACCACCCCAAGCTGACTGCCATTGATGACAACAGAACAAACGGTTGACGTGATCGTGGTGGGCTCGGGCGCGGCGGGTCTGAGCACCGCCATCGTGGCGCGCAAGCGCGGGCTGGAGGTGCTGGTGCTGGAAAAGGAGCCGGTCTTCGGCGGCACGACGGCGCTGTCTGGCGGCGTGCTGTGGGTGCCGCTCAACCCACACGGCCGCAAGCAAAACCCGGCCGACACGCGCGAGGCCGTGCGCACCTACATGATGGGCGAAACCGGCGCGTTCTATGACGACACGGCGGTGAGTGCCTTCATGGAGCAAGGGCCGAAGATGGTGGAATTCTTCGAGCGCGAGACTGCGATGCAGTTCGTGCCCACGCTGTACCCCGACTACCACCCCGACCAGCCCGGTGGCGCAGCAATCGGCCGCTCGATCCTGGCCGCGCCGTTCGACATCCGCGCGCTGGGCGCCGACATGGCGCGGCTGAAGCCGCCGCTGAAAACCATCACCTTCATCGGCATGATGTTCAATTCATCCAACGCCGATTTGAAGCATTTCTTTCGCGCCACCAAATCGTTCACCTCATTCCTGTATGTGGCGCGCCGCCTGGTC
>JANOXU010000162.1:0-28653 GCA_031418595.1 Burkholderiales bacterium | reverse complement strand
CGCTCACCTTGAGCAGCAATTTGGGCAGCGTGCACATCGAAGCTGTGCGCTGGAAGTAGCGCCCCCATGCGCATTGAAGACCTCCGCCAACGCCTGCGCAGCCTGGGCGCGCTGCCCAAGCATGAACAGCGCGTGCTGCGGCTGTGGGCGCTGGGCCTGGCACAAACCAGCGGCAAGCGCCGGCTCGAAGACTTCATGCCCAAGGCGGTGCGCGAGGCGCTGCCGGGCTTGTCCGCTGAACTGAGCGGTTTGGCGCGGCTGCATTCGCAGCACGCGGCGCAAGATGGCTCGGCGCGACTGCTCATGGCCCTTGCTGACGGCCAAACCATCGAGGCCGTGCTGCTGCCGCGCGGCGGCCTGTGCGTCTCAAGCCAGGTCGGCTGTGCCGTGGGCTGCGTGTTTTGCATGACCGGCCAGGGCGGCTTGCAGCGCCAACTGGGCAGCGCCGAAATCGTCGCCCAGGTGGCGCTGGCGCGCAGCCTGCGGCCGGTGAACAAGGTGGTCTTCATGGGCATGGGCGAGCCCGCGCACAACCTGGACAACGTGCTCGAAGCCATTGAACTGCTCGGCACGGGCGGGGCCATCGGCCACAAGAACCTGGTCTTTTCCACCGTGGGCGATGAGCGCGTGTTTGAGCGCCTGCCGCTGGGCGTGGTGAAGCCGGCGCTGGCGCTGTCGCTGCACACCAGCAAGGCCGATCTGCGCGCGCGCCTGCTGCCGCGCGCGCCGCGCATGAGCCCGGCCGAGCTGGTGGCGCAGGGGCAGGCCTACGCGGCGCGCACCGGTTACCCGATTCAATACCAATGGACGCTGATCGACGGCGTGAACGATGGCGACGACGAGTTGGACGGCATCGTCAAACTGCTGCACGGCCAGTACGCCGTGCTGAACCTGATCCCCTACAACGCGGTGGCGGGCCTGAGCTTCACGCGGCCGAGTTGGGAGCGCGCCGCGGCCATGGCGCGGCACCTGCACCGCCGCGGCGTCTTGACCAAGTTACGTCAATCGGCAGGGCAGGATGTCGATGCCGGTTGCGGCCAACTGCGCGCCCGTGTCGTGCCGATTCAGCCCGTGGCTGGATTGGCAAACTGACCCGCGGTGATGGCCGGCCACAGCGCCGCGCCGCCTTGCGCGCAGGCCGCGCGGCCCAGGCGCTGCGACCAATGTGTGAGCGAGCCGTATTCACTGCGCCAGGCCCACAGGCGCTGGGTGTAGCGGTGCAGGGCATGCTCGTGGGTGAAGCCGATGGCGCCGTGCACGGCGTGCGCAATGGCCGCCGCGGTGCCCGCTGCTTCGGCCGCGCAGACCTTGGCGCTGGCCACGGGCAGCAGCGAGGGCGCATCGGTGAACGCCGCGCACGCCGCTTGCGCCGCCACCGCGGCCAGGCCGGCATGTTCGGCCAGCACGGCCAACTGGTGCTGAATGGCCTGGTAGTTGCCGATCGCCTTGCCAAACTGCACCCGCTGCTGCGCATGCTGCGTGCACAGCGCCAGCACGGCTTGCAGGGCACCGGCCGTTTGCGCCGCGCGCAACAACGCGCCGCCTTGCAGCAAGGTATCGCGGGGCAATTCAGCGGGCGATCCAGCAGACAAATGGGCGCTGGCCACTGGCACGGCTTCATTGAACTCAAGATCGCAACGCGGCTCGCCGGCCAGGTTGAACACCGGCTCGGTGGCGCGGGCGTGCGTGGCATCGAGCAAGACGACGCTGGGCCGCGCATCGGCGCTGATGGCCACCACCTGCGCCACCTGCTGCCCCCAGGGCACGGCCGTTAACCGGCCACTGAAGCGGTCACCGCGCTGCAACAAGGTGGACTCAGCAGCGAACGAGGCCAGGCCGTTGGCAGGCCCCAAGCCGCAACGCCCCAGCAGCCAGTTGGCCAGCATCGCTTCGGGCAGGGGCACGGCCGCGGCGTGGCGCCCGCAGGCGGCAAGCATGCCGTACAAATCGGCCCAGGGCACTTGCGCGCCGCCGGCGGCAAGGGGTGCGGCGGCCAGCGCAAAGCCGCTGTCGTGCACGGCTTGCCACAGCGGGCCCGGCGCGGTGGCATCGTGCGTGGCGTGGCCCGCCAGCAGCCGCTCGATGGCGTCATCGAACATCTCACGCATCAACGCAGCCCCAGCCCGCGGGCAATGATGCCGCGCAGGATTTCGCGCGTGCCCCCGCGCAATGAATACGAAGGTGCCACCTGCATCACCTGCGCCAGCACCTGGGCATAGAGTTTGGCGGCGCTCGTGGTGGGTGCTTGCTCGACCAGCAACTGCGCCAGCTCGGGAATCTGCTGCTCGAACTCCGTGCCCAGATCCTTCACGCACGAAGCCGCCCAGGTGGGTTGCTCGCCCGCGGCGAGCTGCGCGGTGACGGCCATCGACATCGCGCGCAGCCCCGCCAGCCGCGCCACCAGGCGGCCCACTTCCTTGGCCTGCAAGGCATCGGGCGCAGGGCCCACGGCGTCGATCAACGCCACCAGCAGCGCCATGGCGCTCAGGTAGCGCTCGGGTCCGCTGCGCTCGAAGGCCAGCTCGGCCGTCACCTGCTCCCAGCCCTGGCCTTCGGTGCCGATCAGGTCGGCGTCTTGCAACACCACATCGTCGAAGAACACTTCGTTGAAATGCTCGGCGCCAGTCAGGTCGCGGATCGGGCGGATGCGCACGCCCGGCGCGGCCAGGTCGATGATGAACTGCGACAAGCCGGCGTGCCGCGCGGCCGCGGGCTCGCCGCTGCGCACCAGGGCGATCATGAAGTGCGAGCGGTGGGCGTTGGTCGTCCACACCTTCTGGCCGTTCAACACCCATGTTTGCCCGTGGCGGCGCGCGCGGGTGGTGATGGACGCCAGATCCGAGCCCGCGCCCGGCTCGCTCAAGCCGATGCAGAAATACTGCTCGCCGCGGCAGATGGGCGGCAGGTGGCGCTGGCGCTGCGCTTCGCTGCCGTAGCGCAGGATGAGCTGGCTGCTTTGACGGTCGGCGATCCAGTGCGCCGACACCGGCGCGCCGGCGGCAAGCAGTTCTTCGCTCACCACGTAGCGCGCCCAGGCCCCGGCATCGCGCCCGCCGTAGCGTTGCGGCAAGGCCATGCCGATGTAGCCCGCGGCGCCTAACTTGCGGCTGAATGCGGCATCGAACCCCATCCACGACGCGGCGCGCTGCTGCGCCGGCATGCCGGCCAGCGCCTCGGTCAGGAAGCTGCGCACGGGTGCGCGCCAGGCCTGCGCCGCCGGCGGGATGGCGTGGTACTGGAAGCTGGGCGTGTCCATGGCAGTCAAGGCTGGCGGTGCAGCGGCGCGCCGCTGCGCCTGCGCCCGGCCAGCCCACACAGCCAGGCCAAGCCTGCTGCGGCACCCAGGGCCATGTGCACGGTGGCCACGGCGCCCGGGCCGCTGAGATCGACCGCCACGCCAAACAACAAGGTCAACAGGGCATAGCCCGCGGCCGCGCGCAGCGGCGAGGCGCCGGCCTGGCCGCGGCGCGCCGGGGCCCACAACTGGCCGCTCCAGGCCAGGCTCCAGGCCGCGCCATGGGCACCGGCCAGGCCAAGCAGGTTCCAGGGTGCGCCCGCCCACGCCGCAGCGGCGCCGCCGGCCACCAACAAGGCCATGCACACGAACGCCAGGCGTGCCGGCGGCCACTGCGCAAGGGCGCCGCGCAGCAGCAGCGCCGGGGCGAACATGGCGCTCAGGTGCAGCAACACCATGGCCTGCGGCGCAATGCCTTCAGCGCGGCACCAGGCCGCCATGTGGGGCAGGGCGGCCATCATCGGCAGCATGGCCAGTCCGGCCAGCAGCATGGGCCATTGCTGTGGCTCGCGCCACGCGCCCGCGGGCCAGGCGGGCAGTGAACAGTCGAACAGGCCGGCGCGGCAACCCGGCGCGCGTGCGCGCTCATCCGCCCCACGTTGCAGCCACCACAGCATGGCCGCGACCACGCTGACCAAGGCCGCCAGCCGGTCAGCCAGGGCGGGCAGCGCAGCCGGGTCGCCCAGCGCCAGGCCGGCGCACAGCGCGCCGAGCGCGGCGGCGGCCACCGGCGGGCGCGGCGCGCTGGCCTGCGTGAGGCGCAGCGCACGCACCACGCCCGAGGCCAATGCGGTGAGTGCGGCCCAGCCCAGCAGCGCCAGCCACAGCGCGGGCAGGCCGCTGCCGCGCACACTGGCCAACAGGCCCGCGGTGGTGGCCGCGGCAGCGCCAACCAAGGCCCAGGCGCGCAGGCTGCGGCCCAGGCCGCCGCGCGTGGCCACGGCGGCGGTGGCGCCCAGCGCCAGCAGCCACAGCGCCACCAGTGCAAAGCCCTGCCACAGCGACGGCGCGAACTGCAAGGCCAGGCTGCCCAGGCCGACCCAACCCGCCACCAGCAGGGCCCAGGCGCCGCTGCGCGCCAGCGCCAGGCGCAGCGTGGTGGCGCCCGGCAGTGGGGTCATCCCGTGGTTTCCGTGGTCAGCGCGGCCGGTGAATTCGCGGCATTTCCACTCAACGCGGCCGGCGAATTCAAGGGTTGGCCGGCCAACCCGGCCGGCCAGTGCAGGCGGTGGCCGGTGCTGGCCGCAAAGCGTTCAAGATCTTCGGCGGTGTCGATGTCAACCTGGTAGCGCTGGTTGTTTGTGTCGAACCAATGCACACGGTCGGGATGCCGCTCGCGCCATTTGCGACAAGCCAGATCAGCCTCGCCGTTGAGCCACTGCTCGCGCAGCGCGGCTTCGAACATCACCGGGTTGCCGGGAACACCGGGCGCACCGGGCGCACCGGGCGCACCGGCCAGACTCACCCGCGGCACGACCATGGCCGCCGTGCCGCGCTGCTTGTAGGCGCTGATCAGGGCGATGATGTCTTGCGCGTCGATCAGAGGTTGGTCAGCCAGGGCCACGATCACGGCGTCCACCCGCGCCGACAAGGCCTGCAAGCCCACGCGCACCGAAGACGCCTGGCCATCTTGCGGGCGCGGGTTGTGCGCCAGCGTGATGGGGAACGCGCGCACCGCAGCCTCCACCGCCTGCGCATGGTGGCCGAGCACGACCACCACCTCGTCCACCCCAGCGCCCGACAAGGCGATCAACTGGCGCAGGATCAGCGGCACGCCGCCCAGTTCAAGCAGCGCCTTGGGCTGCCCGCCCAGGCGCGCGCCCTCACCGGCGGCCAACAGCACGGCGCCCACGGTCATGCGGCTGTACAGGCCGCCGCTGGCTTTGAGCATGCAACTCATGGTGTGGCTCCTTGCAGTGACGCGCTGGCCGAATTCAGCGCAGCGCTTCGATCAGTTTAGGCAACACGGCGCGGATGCTGGCCAGGTCAGCCCCTGGCGCCAGCATGTCCAGGTGCGGCAGCGCCGCCTGCATGCCCTGGCTGACGGGCGCATAGCCCGGTTGGTTGCACAGCGGGTTGAGCCAGACGATGCGCCGCGCGCGCCGGCGCAGTTGCATCAAGGCTTGCGCCAAGGGCGCCGGCTCGCCGGTGTCGTAGCCGTCGCTCATGATGATGAGCGCGGTGCGCGAATGCACCAGGCGCGGCGCGTGTTCGCGGCTGAACTGCGCCAGGCTGTCGCCGATGCGCGTGCCGCCGGCCCAGCCCTGTGCGATGAGGTGCAACTGTTCTTGTGCGCGCCAGGGGTCGGGGTCATGCAGCGCGCGCGTCACCGCGGTGACGCGCGTGTGGAAGATGAAGCTGTGCACGTCTTGCAGCTCGGCGCCGAGCGCGCGCGCCAGGCGCAGGTAGAAGAAGCTGTACAGCGCCATCGAGCGGCTGACGTCGATCAATAACACCAGGCGCGGGCGCACCTGGCGGCGTTGGCGCCAGGCCAGGTGCAACGGCGTGCCGCCGCTGGCCACGCTGCGCCGGATGGTGTGGCCCAGGTCGAGCTGGCAGCCTTGCCGGGCACGCACTTCGCGGCGCAGGCGGATGTGCTTGAGCTGGCGCGCAAAGCGGCGCATCAACGCTTCGATGTCGAGCGTGTGTTCGCGCTGTGTCAGGGTACGGAAATCGGTAGAACTCAGCACTTCGTCGCGGCTGGCGGCCAGGCGTGGGCGCATGTCCTGTTCATCTTCAGGTTTGGCCTGCGCATCGTTGCTGTTTTTGGGCCACTGCCCGCTCAAGCTGCGTTGCGGCGCGGCGTCGCGCGGCTGGGGCGCCTGCCAGCGGTTGGCCGGCAAGAACCAGGCATCGAACATCTGATCGAAGCGCCGCCACTCGTCAGCCCGGCCGCACAGCAGTGCCTGCAAGGCCCAGCGCAAGCGCGGCGCATCGAGCACGCCTGTGCACTGCGCGGCTTGCAGCACCGCCACGGCGTCACCGCCGCCCACGGCAAAGCCATTGGCGCGCAGGAAGCCGGCAAAGCCACTCAAGCGTTCGACGGCCTGCGCGTCGAGCATGGTGGGGCGAGCATCGGCTTGCGATGTCAACGAAGCCCTGCTCGCGTCGCACGAAACAGTGCCGCCAAGCAACTGCCGCGGATCCGGCTGCGCCGGTCCGCTGGCAGTGCCCCCTTGAGGGGGCGGCCGAAGGCCGTAGGGGGGGGTCACTTCAACACGCCGCGGCCAACCGCGCCACCACCGCTTGCGGCAGGGCGGCGCGGTCGTCGCGGGTCTTGATCAGCGCGCTCAGCGTGTCGAGGATGCGCTGCGCGCCGTCTGGGTCGATCACCGTGATGCCCAGGCACAGCAGCGCAGCGGTCCAGTCCAGCGTCTCGGCAATGCCCGGGCGCTTTTGCAAATCGAGCCGGCGCACCGCCTGCACGAAGGCCACGATCTGCTGCGCCAGCGCGGCCGGCACCTGCGGCGCCTTGGTGCGAACGATGGCCAGTTCCTTGGCGTGGTCGGGGTAGTCGATGTACTGGTACAGGCAGCGCCGGCGCAGCGCGTCAGACAGCTCGCGCGTGCCGTTGGAGGTGATCACCACCAGCGGGCGCGTGACGGCGTGCAAGGTGCCGAGTTCGGGGATCGAGAGCTGGAAGTCGGACAGCAGTTCGAGCAAATAGGCCTCGAACGCTTCGTCGGCGCGGTCCACTTCGTCGATCAGCAGCACCGGCGGCTGTGCGCAGCGAATGGCTTCGAGCAAGGGGCGCTGCAGCAAGTAGCGCTCGCTGAAGATGTCTTGTTCCTTCTGCGCCAGGTCTTTGCTGCTGTCTTGCTCGAGCAGCTTGATGGCCAGCAACTGGCGCTGGTAGTTCCATTCGTACATCGCGCTGTGCGCGTCCAGCCCTTCATAACACTGCAGGCGGATCAACCGCGTTTGCCGCACTTCGGCCAGCACCTTGGCGACCTCGGTCTTGCCCACGCCGGCGTCGCCTTCCAGCAGCAGCGGGCGGCCCAGCGCCTGCATCAGCAGCAACGCTGCCACCAGTTGCGGCTCGGCCACGTAGCCGGCGCCGGCCAGTTGTTGCTGCAGGTCAGCGAACTCGCCGCTGGGCGCTGGATTCATGTTCGCTTGCTGGCGAACAAGTCGCGCAGCCAGGCCTTGATGACGGCCCAGGCCAATGCCAGGCCGTTGAGCGGGACGGTTTCGGCTGCTGCCGGTGCTTGGGGCGGCGCAGCAGCGGCTTGCGCGCCCTCTGCCGCACCGGCCGCGCTGGCAGTGCCAACCGTGCCACCCGTGCCACCCGCGCCCGGCGAGCCACTCGGCGCCTGTGCCTGAATGGTCTGCACCCGCGCGGCAAAGTTGTCGGCAAACTGCTTGAGCACCTGGTCGGCCACCGCATTCATCATGCGCCCGCCAAAGGCCGCGGCCTTGCCGCTCATGGCGACTTCGCTGTTGCCCAGCAAGGTGCACGTGGCGGCATCCACCGGCTCGATGCGCGCCGTGAGATCCATCGCCGCGCCCGAGCTGCCGGTGGCATCCGTGCCCTTGCCCACCAGGCGCAGGCTGCGCGTGGCAGGGTCGACCAGCATCACCTCGACCGTGCCGCGAAACGCCATGCTCGCCGGCCCAAACTTCACCGCCACCGTGCCCTTGTAGTGCTGCGCGTCAATGCGCTCGGTGATCTTGGCGCCGGGCATGCACACGGCCACGGCCTCGATGTCTTGCAGCAGGCCCCAAGCCGCTTCGGCCGAGCCGGGCAAGGAAAACGTCTTTTCGATCTGAACTTTCATGCGCGCTTGTCGAGCCCCAGTGCATGGCATTGTTGCCACACGCGGTAGGCGCTGTGCGGCATGTCCATGTGCGTCACGCCCAGGTGCGCAAAGGCGTCGATCACCGCATTGCTCAGGCACGGAATGCCACCCACGTGCGGCGATTCGGCCACGCCCTTGGCACCGATGGGGTGGTGCGGGCAGGGCGTGACGGTGTGGTCGGTTTCCCAGTGCGGGGTTTCCATCGCCGTGGGCAAAAAGTAGTCCATCAGGCTGTTGCCCAGGTGGTTGCCGTTCTCGTCGAACGGGATCTGCTGGCCCATGGCCACGGCATAGGCTTCGGTCAGGCCGCCGTGAATCTGGCCTTCGATGATCATCGGGTTGATGCGCGTGCCGCAATCGTCGAGCGCATAAAAGCGCCGCACCTTGGTCTCGCCGGTGAAGCGGTCGATGTCCACCACGCACAGGTAGGTGCCGAACGGGTAGGTCATGTTCGGCGGGTCGTAGTAGCTCACCGCGTTCAGGCCCTGCTCCATGCCGGTGGGCAGGTTGCCGGTGTGCGAGACCATACAGATCTCTTTCATGGTCTTGGCCTGGCCCGGGTTGCCCACCACCTTGAAGCGGTCGATCTCCCATTCCAGGTCGCCCTCGGCCACTTCGAGCAAATGCGCGGCGATCTTCTTGGCCTTGTCCTTGATCTTGCGTGCAGCTTGCGCCGTGGCCGCGCCCGACACCGGCGTGGAACGTGAGCCCCAGGTGCCCGCGCCGTAGGGCGACTTGTCGGTGTCGCCTTCTTCGACCACGATGTCGCTGGCCGGCAGGCCCAGCTCGGTGGCGATGATCTGGGCATAGGTGGTGGCATGGCCCTGGCCCTGGGTCATGGTGCCCAGGCGGGCAATCACGCCGCCCGTGGGGTGGACGCGGATTTCGCAACTGTCGAACAGGCCGATGCCCAGGATGTCGCACACCTTGGTCGGCCCGGCGCCGACGATTTCAGTGAACGTGGCCAGGCCGATGCCCATCAGCGTGGGCGAATTCGGGTCGGCGCGCGTGGCCGCCTGCTCGCGGCGCAGCGCGTCGTAGTCCACCGCCTTGAGCACTTTTTCCAGCGCCGGGAAGTAGTTGCCGCTGTCCAGCGTCCAACCCAATGACGTGGTGTAGGGGAACTGTTCGGCCTTGACGAAATTGCGCCGACGAATTTCGGCTTTGTCGACGCCGATCTTCTGCGCCAGGATGTCGATCATGCGTTCGATCAAATACACCGCTTCGGTCACGCGCAGCGAGCAGCGGTAGGCCACGCCGCCGGGTGCCTTGTTGGTGTAGACCGCATCGACCCGGCAGTAGGCGTTGGGGATGTCGTACGAGCCGGTGCAGATGGAGAACAACCCCGCCGGCAGCTTGGTGGCCGAGACGTGTGAATTGAACGCGCCGTGATCGGCCAGCGCGGTGAAGCGCAGGCCCTTGATGCGGCCGTTGGCATCGGCCGCTAGTTCGCCCACGCCGTGGTAGTCGCGTGCAAAACCGGTGGTGGAAATGTTGTCGATGCGTGACTCGATCCACTTGATCGGCACGCCGGTGACGATGGAGGCCACGATGGCCACCACGTAGCCGGGATAGATCGGCACCTTGTTGCCGAAGCCGCCGCCGATGTCGCCGCCGATGACGCGGATCTTGCTTTCGGCCACGCCCGACAGCATGGCCAGCACGGTGCGCACCAGGTGCGGGGCTTGCGTCGTCATGTACACGGTCAAATAGCCCGTGGCCTTGTTGAACGATGCCACGCAGCCGCAGGTTTCCAGCGGGCAGGGGTGCACGCGCGGGTTCAGGATTTCTTCACGCACCGTCACCGCCGCGCCGGCAAAGGCGGCGTCGGCGGCGGCCTTGTTGCCGGCTTCCCAGGTGAAGATGTGATTGGGGTGGGTGCGCGGGCCGTGGCCGACTTCGGTCTTGTCGGCAATGTCTTCACGGATCACCACCGCGCCGGGCGCCATCGACTTCTTCGGGTCGACGATGGCCGGCAGCTCCTCGTAGTCCACCTCCACCAAGGCCGCGCCGTCGGCCGCGGCGTAACGGTCAATGCCCAGCACCATCGCCACTTCCTGCATCTGGAAGCACACCTTCTTGTCGGCCAGCACGGCCTGCACATCGCTGCCCAGGGTGGGCATCCAGTGCAGGTTCACCGGCTTCAAGTCGTCGGCCGTGAGCACCGCCACCACGCCCGGGCAGGCCAGCGCCTTGGTCTTGTCGATGCCCTTGATGCGGGCATGCGCATAGGGGCTGCGCACGATGGCGCCGAACAGCATGCCGGGCAGCTTGATGTCGTCGACATACGCGCCTTGGCCGCGGATGAATTTCGCGTCTTCCTTGCGCAGCAAGGACGTGCCCATGCCCTGGAGTTTGTCTTCGCGTTCCTGCAGGTCGGTCATGTTGCCCATGATGTACTCCGGTGATGGCGGTGTGGGGGGGGTGCGCAGTCGTTCAGGCCGCGGCGGTGGCCGCGCCGGCCAACTTCTTCGCGGCCGACTGCACCGCCTTGACGATGTTCTGATAGCCCGTGCAGCGGCACAGGTTGCCGGCGATGCCGTAGCGAATTTCCTGCTCGCTGGGGTTGGGGTTTTCTTTCAGCAAGCGGTAAGCGCGGGTCAGCATGCCCGGCGTGCAGTAGCCGCATTGCAGGCCGTGCTCTTCATGAAACGCCTGCTGCAGCGCATGCAGCACGCCGGCTTGTTCCAGGCCTTCAACGGTGAGCATTTCGGCGCCGCTGCACTGCACGGTTAACACGGTGCAGGCCTTGACCGACATGCCGTCCACATCCACCGTGCAGGCCCCGCAGTGCGAGGTTTCGCAGCCGATGTGCGGCCCGGTGTGGGCCAGCCTTTCGCGCAAGGTGTGGATCAGCAGTTCGCGCGGCTCAACCGCCACCGCCACGGCCTTGCCGTTGAGTTGGAATGACACCTGGTGGGTGTTCGCCATGTTCTGCTCCTGGGTTGGTCGTTTTAGGCTTTGGCGGCGCGTGCGTGCGCGGCCAGCAGCGCGCGGCGCGTCATTTCGCCGCACATGGCGCGCTTGTAGTCGGCGTCGCCGCGCTGGTCTGGCATGGGGTCGCAAATCGCCATCGCCAGGCCTGAGGCCTCGGCCAACGCGGCTTCGTTCAGCGGCTTGCCCAACAGGCTGGCCGCGGCGGCGGTGGCCTTCAAGGGCGTGGCCGCAACGTTGGTCAGCGCGATGCTCACGGCGGCCACGTTGCCGCCCTGCAGGCGCAGCATCACGGCCGTGGCGGCGGTGGCGAAGTCACCGGTCTTGCGCTTGAGCTTCTGGTACGACCAGCCGGTGCCTGGCGCGGGCAGCGGAATGCGAATTTGCGCCAAGATCTCGTCGGGTTCGAGCAAGGTGGCGTACAGGCCCAGGAAGTAGCCATCGGCCGGCACCACGCGCTCACCACGCGGGCCTTGCAGCACGAACGAAGCACCCAGCGCCAGCATCAACGCCGGCTGGTCGTTGCCCGGGTCGCCGTGCGAAATGTCGCCGCCAATCGTGCCGCGGTAGCGCACCTGTGGGTCGGCGATCGAGCCCGCGCCTTCCACCAGCAGCGGCAGCTTGTCAGCCAGCAGGCTTGAATTCAGCAGCTCGTGTTCGGTGGTCATGGCACCGATGTGCACTTCGTTGCCCACTTGCGCGATGCCGCGCAGGGCAGCGATTCTGCCCAGGTCGATCAGGTGGCTGGGCGCGGCGAAGCGCAGCTTCATCATCGGCAGCAGGCTGTGGCCGCCGGCCAGCAACTTGGCGTCAGGCCCCAGTCCGGCGAGCAGCTTGATGGCGTCAGCCACCGTGCTGGGTGCGTGGTAGTCGAAGGCGGGTGGGGTCATCGTGGGCTCCGGCGTGTCGCAATGGCCGTAAGGATCACCGATTCACGGCCACGTCAGACGACGGTCACGGCTTCTTGCCTAGACGTGATTGCGCATCGGCCAGGGCCGTTTCCGCCCTCTGTAAACGGTGCATTTGCCGCGCCGAATTCGGCGCGTGCAGGGGTGCACCGCCGCGGGAAAACACCGGCTCGTGTTTACCCTCGGCCGTGGGAGCGGGGCGACGTGCGGCCACAATTGCCGCTGCGTTGCACCCATTCGATCCAGGAGCCCAGCATGACTCGCCTGCCCAAATTGACAACGCTCCTCACGGTGGCGCTCGCGTTGGCGGGCTGCGCCTTGATCAACCCCCCCGCGGCCGCACCCCCGCCCGCCGAGCCCGGCGCACCGCCCAAGACAGCGCTGTGGGTGGGCAACAGTTTTTTCTACTACAACAACAGCATGCACGGCCACGTGGGCCAGTTGTTGCGCGCGGCCAACCCGGCAGCCAGCGGCTACCGCAGTGCATCGGCCACCATCAGCGGCTCGGGCCTGAACTGGCATGACATGGAAGCCCACTTCAAGCCCCAGGGCGTGGGCTCGTATTCATTCGATGGCAACAACAACGTGGTCTTCAACACGTTCAGCAAGCCGTTCGACGTGGCCATCATGATGGATTGCAGCCAGTGCCCGATCCACCCGCAGTTGGCGCCGCTGTTCCGCGAATACGCCGCCAAGCACAGCGCCACGGTGCGCAAGCATGGCGCCGAGCCGGTGCTGTTCATGTCCTGGGCCTATGCCGACAAGCCCGAGATGACCGAGCAACTGGCCAATGCTTACATCAACGTGGGCAAAGAAAACCGCGCCAAGGTGGTGCCCGCCGGCCTGGCCTTCGCGCGTGCCATCGCCGCGCGGCCTGATGTGGAGCTGTACGCCCCTGACAAACGCCACCCCAGCCTGGCCGGCACCTACCTGGCGGCATGCACGGTGCTGGCCTCGGTGTACGGCCAAACGCCCGTGGGCAACCGCTACACCGCGGGCCTGCCAGGCGAGCTGGCGGCGTACCTGCAAGTCGTGGCGCTGGAGACGGTGCGCGCGTTTCGCCAGCCCTGACGCCGGCATTGCCTGAGAGCCTGTGAACAGATCCAGCACACCCGCCCGGCCGCCCCAGGCGGCGCCGCTCGTCGTTGCAAATGCTCGCCATAGCCCAAGCTATGGCTGTGCTTTGCGCCTCGATCGACACCGCCTGGAGCACCCGCTCGGGCGCGCCGGATTCATTCACAGGCTCTGACATGGCCAGCTTGCACATCGCCGTTGTCGACGATGAACCAGACATCACACGGCTGCTCGGCCACTACCTCACGGCGCAAGGCTTTCGCGTCAGTGAGCTGGGCTCGGGCGCGGCGCTGATGGCCTTGCTGGCGGCCGACCCGCCAGGGCTGGTGCTGCTCGACATTGGCCTGCCCGGTGAAGACGGTTTCGTCATCGCGCGCCAGTTGCGCGAACACTGGCATTGCGGCTTGATCATCGTCAGCGGCCGCGGCGACGCGGTGGACAAGGTGGTGGGCCTGGAGATCGGCGCTGATGATTACGTGACCAAGCCGTTCGACCTGCGCGAGCTGCTGGCGCGCATCAAGGCCGTGGCGCGGCGCCTTGGCAACACCGACGCCATGCCAGGGCAGTTGTTGCCAATGGCCCCCGCCGAGCGCGTGCGCTGGCGCTTCGAAGGCTACGAGCTGGATCTGGCGGCGCGCCGCCTGACCGATGGGCAGGGCCGCGAAGTGGCACTGACCAGCGGCGAATTCGACCTGCTGTGCGCGCTGGTGCGCCACAGCGGGCGCGTGCTGTCGCGCGACTTCTTGCTCGACGCCACGCGCGGGCGCGACGGCGGCCCGTTCGACCGCACCATCGACGTGCTGGTGGCGCGCCTGCGCAAGAAGCTCGAAGCCGATCCGCAAGCGCCGCAGCTCATCAAGTCGGTGCGCGGTGCGGGCTACATCCTGGTGTCGCGCGTCAATGCCATCTGAAGATCGGCTCGGCGCAGCGCCATGAGTGAATCGTTAGCAGAGCCGGACGAGCGCGGCTCGCTGTTCCATTCGATCTTCGAGGCGGTGCCCGATGCGCTGTTGCTGGTGAATGGCGCCGGGCATATCGTGCGCGCCAACCCCGCGGCCAGCCGCTTGCTGGGCTACGCGCTCGAAGAGCTGGTTGCCCTGCCGGTTGATGCGCTGGTGCCCGAGGCGATTCGTCCACGCCACCAGGCCTACCGTGACGGTTATGCCCACCGCCCCGTGTCGCGGCCCATGGGCACGCAGATGGAGCTGGTGGCGCGCCGCAAAGACGGCAGCGAAGTGATGGTGGAGATCGCGCTCAGCCCGCTGCGCGGCGAAGGCCAGCATTACGTGGTGGCTGCGGTGCGCGGCGTGCAAGATTACCCGCGCGTCAAGCAGGCCTTGCAGCGCGCCCGCTACAGCGAGGCCATTGCGCGCATCGGCGCCATGGCGGTGGACCTGCGCGACCCCGAACGGCTGCTGCGCGAAGTGCCCGCGGCGGCCGTGCAAGCCCTGCTGATCGACGCTGCCGTGGTGTCGTTGCTCGACAGCGGGCGGCAATTCTTTGTTGCCGCCGCCGCGGTGGGCTTCGAAGCGGTGGGCCTGCCCGGCTACCAGGTGCCCAACCGCCCCGACACACCGGCCGGCTACGTGCTGGCGCAGGGCGGCCCGGTGGCCGTGGCTGATTACCACGCCGAGCGCCGCTTCGTTGTGCCGCCAGCCTTCCTGGCGGCGGGCTTTCAGTGCGGTGTCGGTGTGCCGCTGTCTGACCGCGGGCAGACCATCGGCGTGCTCGGTGTGCATGCGCGCGCACCGCGCCAGTTTGGTGACGACGATGTGCGCTTTTTGCAGTCACTGGCCAACCTGCTGGCCAGCAGCCTGCAACGCGCCGCCACCGAAGCCGCGCTGAGCCATGCCCAGCGCCTGGAAACCGTGGGCCAGCTCACCGGCGGCATTGCGCACGACTTCAACAACCTGCTCACGGTGATCCAGGGTAACTTGCAGGTGCTGGAAGACCTGCCCGCCATCAGCGCCGACCCCGCCGCGCAGCAGCTGCTG
The DNA here is from genome assembly GCA_031418595.1 of Burkholderiales bacterium. Lineage (GTDB taxonomy): Bacteria > Pseudomonadota > Gammaproteobacteria > Burkholderiales > Burkholderiaceae_C > Rubrivivax. The sequence goes on along the minus strand of JANOXU010000162.1, from coordinate 13,649 downwards.
GCCGCCGCGGCGCGCGCCAGCCGGCGCGGGGCGGAGCTGACGAGCAAGCTGCTGGCGTTTTCGCGCCGCCAGGTGCTCAGCCCGAGCCGGGTGGACAGCGGCGCCTTGCTGCGTTCGCTGGCCGACATGCTGCAGCGCACGCTGGACCCGCGCATCCGCATCGACTGCGTGGCCGCTGAAAAGCTGTATGCGCTGGTCGATGCCGGGCAGCTTGAGTCGGCGCTGCTGAACCTGGCCATCAACGCGCGCGACGCCATGCCCGACGGCGGCACCCTGAGCTTTGCCTGCCGCGCCTGCACCGAGTTGCCGCTTGAGCTGGCGGTTGAAGCCGGCAGCGCGCATGCAGCGCCAGGTTATATCGAGGTCGACGTCAGCGATACTGGCCTGGGCATGAGCGAAGCGGTGCGCGAACGCGCCTTCGAGCCTTTCTTCACCACCAAGGAAGCGGGGCGCGGCACCGGCCTGGGGCTGAGCACGGTGTACGGCTTCATCAAGCAGTCGCAAGGTGCGGTGCGCTTGCGCACGCAACTCGGTGTGGGCACCACGGTCACGCTGATCCTGCCGCGCCACCGGCGCAGCGAAGCGGCCGCTGCCCCCAGCGCCGAGCCGGGTGCGGCATTGCCCGCGGGCCTGGCCGTGCTGCTGGTGGAAGACGAACCCGAGGTGCGCAGCGTGGTGCGCCGGCAGTTGCTTGCGCTGGGTTGCGTGGTCACTGAAATGGCCAACGCCGAGCAGGCACTGGCCCACCTGGGCGCGGGCTTTCACCACGACCTGCTGCTCACTGATGTCGCATTGGGTGGTGGCCTGGACGGCACGGCCCTGGCCCGCCAGGTTCACCATCACTGGCCGACCATGGCCGTGCAACTGATGAGCGGCTACGCCACTGAACTGCTCCAGCAACGGGGCGCGCAGCCGCTGGCCACCGAGCAGCTGCGCAAGCCCTTTGAGCGCGATGCCCTGGCGCAGGCGCTGAGCCGGGCACTGGCGCGGCGCAACCCAGCGGCCTGAACCCCCGCACCCTGGCCAGCGAAGCCCTGCTACGCCGGCAGGGTGCGGCGCATGGCCGCGCTTGATGCCGCTCAAGGCGCCGCCAGCCCCCGCCACGCATGCTGCGGGCATGGCAACACGTCAACCACCACGGCCGCCTGCAAAAGCCGCACAACGGGCCACCCTTATGACCACACCGCACGAGATCGCAGCCACCCTGAACGCTCGGCAAGCGCAGTTGCGCGCCGAGATCACGGCGGCTGAGCAGGCCGGCCGCGAAGACCGGCCAAGCGCCGAGCACGAGGTGAGCGACAGCAAGGACGACGCGGCCTGGCAGCAACGCAGCAGTGTGGATGACGCGCAGCTGGCCCGCGACCGCGCCGAACTGGCCGACGTGCAAGCCGCCCTGCAACGCTTGCAGCGCGGCGACCATGGCCGCTGCGCAGACTGCGGCCAGGCCATCGCCGCGTCGCGCTTGCAGGTGCAGCCTGCCGCCCTGCGCTGCACGGCCTGCCAAACCGAACACGAGCGCCGCGCGCATCGGCCCGGCACGGCAGCCTGAAGCGTCGCAACGAAGCGCCCGCTGCGCGGGCCCATCAGGGCAACGCGGTGCCGCCCAACGCCAACACGGGGTGCGTGGTCAGGTAGCTCTTGGCATAGGCCAGTTCACCCGGCGCCTGGGCGTGCAGTGTGAGCAGCGGCGTGCCGCGTTCGACGGCGTCGCCCAGGCGCACATCCAGCACCAGGCCCGCACACGGCTGGCCCGGCGCACCGGCCAGCTTGGCCACGCGGGCCAGGTGGCGGTTGTCAATGCCTTGCACCCAGCCGCTGCGCTGGGCCAGCACGGGCTCGCGCAGCGCGGCCACGCCCGGCTCACGCAGGCCGCCCTGGGCGTTGCAGATGGCCTGGAACTTGGCCCAGGCGGCGCCACTGTCCAGCAGCCGCCACGCCAGTGAATGGCCAGTGCCCGGCGCGCTGCGGCCGCAAAACTCGAGCAGCTCGCCGGCCAGGGCCAGGGCGCGCATGCGCAGGTCCACCGGCGCGTGCGCGGCGCCGCGCAGCACGGCCAACACGTCATGCGCTTCCAGTGCCGGGCCCACGCCGCGGCCCACCGGCTGCGCGCCGCGGCTGCGCACGATGCGAAGCCGCAGCCCCAACGCTGCGGCCACCGCCTGCAGCAGGCCTTGCAGCCGGTCGGCATCGGCCTGGCTGCGCACCTTGGCCGTGGCGCCGATGGGCAGGTCGATCACCACATGCGTGGCGCCGGCGGCGATCTTCTTCGACAACACGGAAGCCACGAGCTGCGCGTCGCTGTCCAGGTCGAGCGGGCGCTCCACGCGGATCAGCACATCGTCGGCCGGGCTCAGGGTGAGCCCGCCCGGCCGCCCGAAGGGCTCGCATCGAAGCGCGCAGCGCGAAGGCGCACTCATGACCCCGCCACCCCAGCCCAGGCAGCCGCCCTCGCGTTCGACCACGCGCCGCAGCGTGGGAATGTCCAGATCGACGCGGGTCATGGTTTCCATCACGTCGGCGGTTCCGGCCGGCGAGGTGATGGCGCGCGACGAGGTCTTGGGCATGGTCAGCCCGGCCGCGGCGCAGATGGCCACCACGATGGGCGTGGTGCGGTTGCCGGGCAGCCCGCCCACGCCGTGCTTGTCGGCGATGGGGCTGCGGCCCCAGGCAATGCGTTCACCGGCGTCGACCATGGCTTGCGTCAGATCGATGGTTTCCTGCAAATCCATGCGGCCCCCCGCGCTGGCGCTGAGGAAGGCGGCGATCTGCACATCGCTGTAGTGGCCCTGGGCAACGTCGCTGATGATGCTGCGCAGCGCGGGTGCGTCCAGGCGGTGGCCGTAGATCTTGCTGCGCACGACGCTCAGGGAATCCAGCGCTGGTGCGTGCGCCGCCGGGCCGCCCCAAGGCGAATACCGCAGTGCGTAGCACGGAGGTTGCCAGATCCGCCACCAACACCCGGTCACCTTCTTGCGCGGCCAGCGTGTGCCATGCGCCCGTGGACGCACCGGCCTGGCCATGGGCCAGCAGCTCGGTGTCCACCACGTTCAGCATGGCGATGATGTGCCGCCCGCGCGCGCTCACTTCCAGCCGCGTTTGGGCCTCGAAGCCTTCGGCCCGGCACACCGGGCAGTCGCGGCGCATGTAGATCACATGCTCCTGCTGCGTGTCGATGCCCATCGGGCGCAGCTGCAGCGTGGCCGGGTGCGGGGCGGCGGGGTCGCAGGCCAGGTGGTCGCGTAAGGGTGTAGGCATCTCGCGGGCACTGTGGCGCGGCCAGCGCCGGCCCGGCTTGCGGCAGCGCAATGCGGGTGCGCAACGGCCTGCCTGCGATCAATTCAGCAGGCTCAACTGGTTGAATTACTCACCACGCCGCTGCAAAGCCCAGGCCTGGAAGCGCTGTGCCTGCGCGCCGTTCACCGCGCCCACCGGAAGCTGGCCCTGCAGCAGTTGGTCGACCTGGCGCACGGTATTCAGTGACTGGTGCTCAATCGCCGGCGGCGTCAGGCCGCCGATGTGCGGCGTGGCAATCACCCGCGGGTGGCGAGCGAGCTCGAGGCTGGGCATTTGATCGGGCTCGCGGCCAACATCGAGCGCCGCGCCGGCCACCTGGCCACTGTTCAGCGCCTGCAGCAGCGCGGCTTCATCCACCAGGTTGCCGCGCGCGGCATTGATGAAAAACGCCTGCGGCTGCACGGCGGCCAGGCCAGTGAGCAAAATGGGTTGTGCGCGCCACCACCAGCAGGTAGATCAGCACCAGGCCTACCGCATACGCCGCGCCCATGTCGCGGAAGGTCTCGCAGGTGATCTGCCACTCGTCGTCCCACTTCAGGGTGTAGGCGCGGTAGGGGTCGGTGGGCGGCGTGATGAAGCGCTCTTGCAGCGTGCCGCCGCCCGGCACGGGCAGCGCGGCCAGGCCAGCGCGCATGGCGAACATGCCGTACAGCGGGCTGTCCACCGCGCCGGCCATGTCGGCCACCACGTAGCTCACGGGCAGCAGGTCTTTGTGATAGGCCGGCTGCTCGCGCAGCGTGTTGCTGGGCGTGACGAGTTCGCTGACGGGCACCAGCTTGCCCGCGGCGCTGCGCACGCGCAGTTGCAGCAGGGCTTCAAGGTTGCCGTGCTGTTCGCCGGGCAGTTGCAGCGTGGCCGCGGCGGGGTATTTGCTGCCGTCATGCAGATAACTCACGGCTTCACCGGCCAGGCCGGCATGCAGCGTGTGCACCACGTCTTGCGGCGCCACGCCGAGTTGCGCGGCGCGGCGCCGGTCGACTTGCAGCACCGTGCGCGGCGCCGCGGCGATGCTGCTTTCGTCCACATCCACCACGCCGCCCCGGCGTTCGAACACGCCGCGCACGGCGCGCGCCACCTGCATGCGGCCGGCGGCGTCGGGGCCATGAATTTCGGCCACGATCGGCGCCAGCACCGGCGGGCCGGGCGGCACTTCCACCACCCTCACATTGGCGCCGAAGCACTGGCCGATGGCCTGCAGGGCAGGGCGCTCGCGCATGGCGATGGCGTGGCTGGGCGTGCTGCGCAAGTGCTTGTCGACCAGGTTGACCTGCAGGTCGCCCAGGTGGGCGCTGGCGCGGCGGTCGTACTGGCGCACCAGGCCGTTGAAATTGATCGGCGCGGCGGCGCCGGCACAGGCCTGGTAGTCGGTGACTTCCTTCACCGCGGCCAGGTGGCGGCCCAACAGGGCTTCGGGGCGCGGCACCCCCACCTTGAACTGCACCGTCACCACCGCCAGCCCGGGGTGAGATTCGGACATCACATGTTCCACGCCGGCCATCTGCTCGACTTCGCGCACCGCCGCGCCCGGGAAGGCGATCAGCACGTTGGCCATGGTGCCGTTGATCTGCGGCTCCTCCTCGCGCGGCGTCACGGCCACCGCAAAGGCGCCCAGCAGCAGCGCCAGCAGGCCCAGCAGCGGCGTGATCTGCGCGGCCTGGAAGTACGCCGCGATGCGGCCCGACACGCCGAGCGCGCGCGTCGAAGGGGCGCCGGCGGGGGGCATGGCTGGCGCGCCGCGGCTTGCGGGTCGAGCGCTACCAGTTCGCCCGCGGCCACGCCGCTGAGCACTTCCACCCGGTCACCCGCGGCCGGGCCCAGACGCACACCTGGCGCAACAGGGCGCGGCCGTCAGCGCCCACCCCGTACAGGCCGGTGAGTTCGCCGCGGCGCACCACGGCGCGGGCCGGCACTTCGAGCCGCGTGCCCGGGCTGGTGGCCGCACTGAGCCAGACGCGGGCAAACAGCCCCGGGGCGATGGCCCCGTGGCCGGCGGCGGGGGGCGGCAGATCGAGCCGGAGCTGCCGGTTGTGCGTGGCCGGGTCCAGCGTGGGCAGCGGCGTCACGCGCAGCGGCGTGAGCCATTCGCTGGCACCCAGGCCGGGGAACTGGATGCGCACGGCGTCGGCCCCGGTGGCCGTGGCCAGCGCCGCGGCCGTGGCCGCCGGAACGGCCACGCTCACGCGCAGCGCTTGCGGGTCGTACAGCGTGAGCAGCGGCCGCCCGGGCAGGGCCATGTCGCCCAGCATCACCGGCACCTCGGCCACCACGCCGGCATAGGGCGCCTTGAGCACGAAGTAGCCGGTCTGCGTGTGCCCGGCGCTGGCCTGCGCCTGCTGCGCGGCAAGCTGAGCCCGGGTGGCCTGGAGCCGGGCGCGGGCGCTGTCGAGCGCGGCACGGCTGATGAAGCCTTGGTCTGCGGCATCGCGCGCCGCCTGGAGCGCGCCGCGCAGGGCCGCGCCGCGTTTGCCGCCGCGCCGGCACGGGCGCGGCCCGCGGCCAGGCGCGGTGCCCGGCGCTGAAGGCGGCGCGCGCATCGCCGCTGTGCCGCGCTGTGCCGCGCTGTGCCGCGCTATTGCAACAGCGCGGCTGGCGCGCTGCCCGCCACGCTGCGGCGAACGAATTCGCTCAACGCGCCCACGTCGGGGATCTGCACGTCGCGGCGGTCTTTCTCGGCGAATCCGATGACCTTGTCGCGGGCCAGGCGCGAGAACGCGCGGCTCACCGTTTCCAGCGTCATGCCCAGGTAGTTGCCGATCTCGGCGCGCGACATGCGCAGCGTGATCTGGTCGGTGCGCAGGCCGCGGTCGGCCAGGGAATCGGCCCAGAAGCGCAAGAAGTCGGCCACCCGCGCATCGGCCGGCAAGGTGCACAGCGCCAGCATCGAGTCGCGGTCGCGCGCGATCTCGCGGCTCATGGCCGCGTGCAGCGTGGTCATCAGGGCCGGCTGCCCGGTGCAGGCCTGCAGCAAGGCGGCGTAGGGGATGGCCCAGATTTCGCCCACGTCCATGGCGATGGCGTCGCAACCGTGCTGGCCTTCTGCAATCGCGTCCAGGCCCAGCCAGTCGCCCTTGAAGTGCAGGCCCACGACTTGCTCGCGTCCGTCACTGGCCAGGTTGACGGTCTTGACCATGCCCGAGTTGACGATGTACAGGTTGTCCAGCCGCTCCCCGGCGTGTGCGATCACGTCGCCCGCATGCACCACGCGGCGGTGGGGCGCGAGTTGCTGCTGCAACATGGCCAGCGTGGCGCTGATGCGCTCGCCGGCTTGCCGGGTGTCGTGGGCGGTGCGGTGGGCGGTGTGGGCGTGAGCTGGCATGTCGAACCTCTTGGGCGGGTGGGGTTGCAGGCAAGGCTAGGCAGCGCCGGGCAATGGCGCGCGTATCGCTCGTCAACAGCCGGTGCGGCTGTGTTGCAGTGTGTGAACGGGGTGTTTCAACCCGGCCGGCGCACTGCCGCGCGCCCGGGTTGGGCCGCCGTAAACAAGGCGCAAGCGCCTTTGCTTTGATCCGCATCACACCGGCCTGCGTGGCCGTGGCTAGCCTTTGCTGCGCGGCACATGAGGTGGCGCAGGCTGCTCGATATTGGACTTGTTCAACTGGCATTCGCAGATCACGGCCAAGGGCTCGCGCAGCGCTGCCCAGCGCCCGCTGCCACCCGAGGCGGTGTTGCAGCAGGACGGCCCGGCGCTGCTGGCGGCCGCGCTGGCGCTGAAGCATTCAGCGCCAGCGCAGGCGCTGCGCGGCCGCCATGTCGCGGTGCTGTGCGAAACGGGTGGGGATGACGCCAGCGCCGAGTTCAGCGACGCGGCGCACGCCCTGGGTGCGGTGGTGGCGCACATCCGCCCCAGCAGCTTGCTGTTGGCCACGCCACGGGCCCAGCGCCACACCGCGCATGCCTTGGGCCGGCTCTATGCGGCGCTGGCCTGCGTGGGCCTGGAGCCCGCGGTGCTGGCTGCGTTGCAACGCTGGTCAGGGGTGCCGGTGTTCGGCGCCCTGGCCGCGCCGTCGCACCCGAGCTGGGCGCTGGCCGCTGAGCTGGCAGCGCGCGAGCAGACGATGCTGAGCGCCGCGCCGGGGGCAGCTTTGCACGAGCATCATCGCTACCTCATGCAGGCCTGGCTGGCCCACTGTGTGATGTCGACCTGAGCGTCGTGCCGGGTTCAGGCCGGCGCCATGCCGGCGCGGCGCAGCACGGCGTGCAGCCGCTCGATTTCATCGAGCAAGTCGAGCATTACCGCCACGCTGTGCAGGTTGGCTTCGAAGTCACGTTGCAGCCGGGTGATGCGCCGCACGCGCGCCAGTTCGGCACCGCCGAAGTGCCATTCGGGCTGCTGCACCATGGGTTGCAGCAGGCCTTCATCAACCAGTTCGCGGATGAAATCGGCCTGCGCGCCGCAGGCCGCGGCAAAGGCATCAAGCGGCAAGGCGTGCTCATCGAGCAGGCACACGCCGAAGGCGATGGCGCTGGCGTTCATGCGGCAGCCTCCTGTGGCGCGCGCGGGTCGAAGGCCAGGTCTTGCGCCATTTGCCGATAGGCCGCGCGCGCCTGGTCGGTCTGGGCCGGAGGCAGCACCACCTCGAGCGCGACGTAGAAGTCACCCGCCGCCGTGCGCTCGCCGATGGCCGGAATGCCGCGCCCGCGCAGGCGCAACTTGCGCCCGTTGCGCGAGCCAGGCGGCACGCTGACTTCAAGCGTGCCGCCCGGCGTGGGCACGTCCACCTTGGCGCCCAGCGCGGCCTCCCAGGGGGCAACCGGCAGCGTGAGGTACAGGTCGGCGCCGTCGACCCGCCACAGCGGGTGCGGCGCAAATTCGATTTCGAGGAACAGGTCGCCGCGCGGCGCCTGGCCTGCCGCGGGGCCTGCCAGCCCGGCTGAACCCTGGCCGGCCAGGCGGATCTGCTGGCCAGCACGGATGCCCTTGGGAATGGCCACCTGCAAGCGGCGCTCGTTGAGCTGCACCTGGCCGTGGGCGTCAAGCTCGGGGCTGTGCAGGCTGATTTCGCGCACCGCGCCGCTGAAGGTGTCTTCGAGCGGCACCACGATCTTGGCGTGGTGGTCGCGGCCGCGCCGCGGCGCTTCGGGCTGACCCGGCTGGCCGCGTGCACCAGCGCGCCGCTGCGCCGCGCCGAACAGGGCTTCGAAGAAGGCGCTGTGGTCGACGCCATCGCCGAACGTGTCGGGCCCGCCGCTGAATTCGAAGCCGCTGTCCCAGCCGGGTGGCGGCTCGAAGGGTTGGCCGGGCTGCGCGCCCTGGCCCACGCGGTCGTAGGCGGCACGCTTTTCGGGGTCGCGCAGCACCTCGTTCGCTTCGTTCAGTTCTTGCATGCGCGCCGCCGCATCCGGGGCTTTGCTCACGTCGGGGTGGTGCTTGCGTGCCAGGCGGCGAAAGGCCTTTTTGATCTCGTCGGCGCCGGCGCTGCGCGGCACGCCGAGCACTTGGTAATAGTCCTTGAACTCCATTTGCCAAGCCTACACACCCGCCAGTGCTTGCTCAAGCAGTTGCCGCACCTGCGCGGCCAGGGGCACCACTGCGGGGTTGGCCACCAGCCCCAGCACCGCGGCGGGATCCATGACCTCGATGTGCACCGCCCCCGCAGCGTCTTGGCGCACCACCACGTTGCACGGCAGCAGGGCGCCGATGGCCGGCTCTGCGGCAAGGGCCTGGCTGGCTAACGTCGGGTTGCAGGCGCCCAGGATGCGATACGGCGGCATCTCCAGGCCCAGCTTCTTTTTCATCGTGGCCTGCACGTCGATGTCGGTGAGCACACCGAAGCCGGCCTCGGCCAGGGCCGCGGTGATCCGCTGCACGGCCTGTTCGGCGCTCAGCGCCACGATCTTGCCGAAGACATAGTTGCTCATTGTTCTGCCTCGCTCGTGGGGGACGCGCTCGCGCCGAACTGGCAATGATGAACCTGACCCCAGGCTGCGCCTTGCGCTTGCGCAAGGCGCAGTGCCGGTGCGCGCCGACATGGAATGCACGGATACCGCCGCGCCCCGGCCCAGGCACACTGCGCCGACCGCACCGCCACCAAGCCACACCAAGACCATGAGCGACCCCTACTTCGGCCTGCAAGCCGGCACCTTCTTGATCCCGGCGCAGGAACGCATCATTCACGGCATGCCCGCCGCTGCCGCGGTGCGGGCCGAGGCCGAACGGCTGGGCGCGCGGCGCGTCTTCCTCATTTCCGGCCGCTCGCTCGGCGCCTTGGCTGATGGCCCCTTGCAGCGCGTGGCCCAAGCCCTGGGCGAGCGCCACGCCGGCACCTTTGCCGCCGTGCGTGCGCACAGCCCGCGTGAAGACGTGATCGCCGCTGCGGCCGCCGCGCGCGCCTGCGGGGCCGACTTGCTGGTCGGTGTGGGCGGCGGCTCGGCCATCGACGCGGCCAAGGCGGTACAGGTCTGCCTGTGGCACGGCCTGACCACGCCCGCAGCGATGGAGCCCTATCGCAGCGCTGCGCCAGCTGCTGTGGCGCGGCCCATCGAACCACCCGCCGACGCGATACGCATGCTGGCCGTGAGCACCACCTTGTCGGCGCCCGAGTTCACCGGCATGGCCGGCATCACCGACAGCGCCATCAAAGCCAAGCAGATGTTCGTGCACCGGCTGATGGTGCCGCGCACGGCCATCCTCGACCCCGCGGCCACCTTGCACACGCCCGCTGACCTGCTGTTTTCAACCGCCATCCGTTCAGTCGACCATGCGGTGGAATGCTGGTGTTCGCCGCTGGCCACACCAGCCACTGAAGCGCTTTCCCTGCAAGGCCTGAAGCTGCTGGCGCAGGCCTTGCCCGCCATACAGGCCCAGCCAGAAGATTTGCAGCCCCGGTTGATGGCGCAATTCGGCATGTGGCAAGCCGTTGCCGCGTTGGCCGCCGGCGTGCAAACCGGCGCCAGCCACGGCATTGGCTATGCGCTGGGCGCGGGCTACAACGTGGCGCATGGCCACACCTCGTGCGTGATGCTGCCGGCGGTGCTGCGCTGGAATGCGGCGGTCAACGCGCAGCGCCAGCAGGCCCTGGCCGCGGCCATGGGCGACGCGAATGGCCATGCGGCCGACCTGGTGGCTGCGCTGATCCGCCAACTTGGCCTGCCTGGCAGCCTGCGTGCCGTGGGCCTGCGCCAAGACCAACTCGATGCGCTGGCCGCGCAAGCGCTGGTGTACCCGCCCGTGCAGGCCAACCCGCGGCCCATTCGCAGCGCGGCCGATGTGCGCGAAATTTTGGCGCTGGCCTGGTAGCTCGGGGCTGCGTTCAGGCACGCACTTGCGGCGCCGCGTGGCTGCCTAACATGATTCGTTAACAGGCCTTGCATCCAGGGCCGACAAGGAGCTTCGCATGTACCCCGGCCCTCACATCGCCCAGCACCCGGACCGCGCCGCCTTCATCATGGCCAGCACAGGTGAAGTTGTCAGTTATGCCGAATTCGCAGCCCGTGCCAACCGGCTGGCGCACCTGCTGCGCGCTGAAGGCCTGCAGCGGCTCGATCATTACGCGGTGTTCATGGAGAACAACAACCGCTACCTCGAAAGCAACAGCGCGGGCGAGCGCGCCGGGCTGTACTACACCTGCATCAATTCGTACCTCACGGCCGATGAAGCGGCCTACATCATCGGCAACAGCGAATCAAAGGTGCTCATCACGTCAGCGGCCAAGCTGGCGGTGGCGCGCGCCGCGCTGGCGCAATGCCCGCGGGTGAAGCGCTGCCTGGTGGTGGGCGGGGGCGCTGCGTTGGCGGCCCTGGGCGACGCGCGGTTTGTTGACTTCGAGCAGGCCGTGGCAGCCTACCCGGCCACTCCGATTGCCGACGAAGCACTGGGCACGCCGATGCTGTATTCATCGGGCACCACCGGGCGGCCCAAGGGCATCTTGCGGCCCTTGCCCGAGAACCCGCCGTCGCAACCGCTGCCGCTGTTTGGGTTTCTCAATGCGCTGTGGCAGTGCCGCGACGCCATGCTCTACCTCAGCCCCGCGCCGCTGTACCACTCGGCGCCGCAAGCCAACGTGTCGTTGACGATTCGCAATGGCGGCACGGTGGTCATCATGGAGCACTTCGACCCCGAGCAATTCCTGGCACTTGTCGAACGTTACCGCATCACGCACACGCAGCTCGTGCCCACCATGTTCAGCCGCATGCTCAAGCTGCCGCCTGATGTGCGCCGGCGCTACGACCTCAGTTCCCTGCACATTGCCGTGCATGCCGCCGCGCCGTGCCCGGTGCAGGTGAAGGAGCAGATGATCGCTTGGTGGGGTCCGATCATCCACGAGTACTACGGCGCCACCGAAGGCCTGGGTTTCACCGCCTGCAACAGCGCCGAATGGCTGGCCCACCGCGGCACCGTGGGCAAGGTGCTGCTGGGCGAGCTGCATGTGCTGGGTGAAGACATGCAGCCCACGCCCAAGGGCCAACCGGGCGAGCTGTGGTTCAAGACCGCCAGCCCGTTCGTCTACTTCAATGACCCCGAACGCACCCAGGCCACGCGCTCGGCCGACGGCAGCATGAGCACCGTGGGCGATGTGGGCTATGTGGATGACGACGGTTTCCTGCACCTAACGGATCGTTCCACTTTCATGATCATTTCAGGCGGCGTGAACATCTACCCGCAGGAATGCGAGAACCTGCTCATCACCCACCCGCAGGTGGCCGATGCGGCGGTGTTCGGCGTGCCCAATGAAGACTTGGGCGAAGAAGTCAAGGCGGTGGTGCAACCCATGCCGGGCGTGGTGGCCGACGCCGCGTTTGCGCAGGCGCTGATCGACTTCTGCCACCAACACCTGACCAGCATGAAGTGCCCGCGCTCGGTCGACTTCACACCTGAGCTGCCGCGCCTGCCCACCGGCAAGCTGTACAAGAAGCCGCTGCGCGAAAAGTACTGGCAGGGGCGTGGCGGCAGCCGGATTGTTTGACCGCGCGGCGCCGCCGAGCTGGCGCTTTCAGGCGGCCGCAGCGGCCAAAGAAAAAGGGCTTGGCCGAGGTCAAGCCCTTGCTGGCTGCTGCTGCTTCTTGGTGGTGGAGACGAGGAGGATCGAACTCCTGACCTTCGCATTGCGAACGCGACGCTCTCCCAGCTGAGCTACGCCCCCTGAACCGGCGCGGATCATAGCACCGGGGTGCGGCTGCAACAGGCGGCTGCAGCGGCGCGGGCCAGCATGTGGCGGCCGGTGCTTCACTAACGATCCAAATGTGCCAACGGCTGCGCCGCAGCCCGGGTGCGCGCCGTCGCGCCACTGCGGGCTAAACTGCGCGCCCCTTACCGCAGCACCGGCACCGCCATGCACAGACGCCTCGACCCGGCTTGGCTCGACACCCAGTACAACAACCGTGCCCGGGTGCCCGATCACGGGCAAGTCATGGCGGGTTGGGCACAAGCCTCGGCCTTGGCGCGCCAGGCCAGCCGCAACACACTGGACGTGGCTTACGGCGCTGGCCCGAACGAGACGCTCGATGTCTTTCCCACCAGCGCGGCGAACGCGCCGGTGCTGGTGTTCATTCACGGCGGCTATTGGCGTTCGCTGGACAAGGCCGACTTTTCCTTCATCGCGCCGTCGTTCACGGCCGACGGCGCGCTGGTCGTGGTGCCCAATTACGCGCTGTGCCCGGCGGTGAGCATGGAAGCCATTGCGCTGCAAACTGCGCGCGCGCTGCAGTGGGTGTGGCAGCACGCGGCCGAACATGGCGGCGACCCGAGCCGCATCACCGTGGTGGGCCATTCGGCGGGCGGCCACCTGGCGGCCATGTTGGTGAGCTGCCGCTGGAAGCAGTTGGCCGAAGAGTTACCGGCACAACTGGTGAGCGGCGCCTTGTCGATTTCGGGCCTGTTCGATCTGGAGCCGCTGCGCCACACACCGTTTTTGCAGGCTGATTTGCGCCTCACGCCGGCTTCAGTCAAGCGCTTGAGCCCGGCGTTCTTCCCCCGCCCCAAGGCAAAGTTCCACGCCACGGTGGGCGCGCTGGAGAGCCCGGAGTTCCTGCGCCAGATGCAGCTCATCCGCGATGTTTGGGGCCCCACGGCGGTGCCGGTGTGCGAAACCGTGCCGGGTTTCAACCACTTCAACATCCTGCAAAGCCTGGCTGACCCCACGGGGCGGCTGCACGACTTGGCGTTGCGGCTGCTGGGCCTGAGATGACCTTGAACGGCCTGTGGCTTGGGATTTTGGTAGCCTCCCGCCCGCGTCGCAGCGCCACGCCACCGCGGCCACTTAACCGATTCATCAACGGGAGAGTGACATGGGTTTGAAGGGTTCCAAGACTGAGGACAACCTCAAGGCCGCCTTTGCCGGCGAGTCGCAGGCGAATCGGCGCTACCTGTACTTCGCGGCCAAGGCCGATGTGGAAGGCCAGAACGATGTGGCCGCGCT
>JANOXU010000161.1:0-4812 GCA_031418595.1 Burkholderiales bacterium | reverse complement strand
CCGCGCGCCTTGCGCACCAGCTCAACATGGTTGATGTAGGCCGAGCCGTCGGCCCACTGGTAGGCGCGCGGCAAGGGCGCCATGCACAGGCGGGGGTCGAAGGCGAAGGCATGCCGGGCGCGGCCCTGGTTGAGCGTGGTGGACAGGTCTTCGAGCTGCGGCGACAGGAAGTTCCAGTCGTCCAGCACCTGCTGCATGCGCGTGGCGATGGCGCTGCTGAAGTGGGCGCTGGCCAGGTCGCGTGACACCACGACCAACTGGCCGTCGCGCGAGCCGTCCTTGTAGGTGGCAAGTTTCATCTGTGGGGTTCCGGTTGGTGGCAGCATTGTCCGATGCCAAGCAAACTGCCGCCGGCCTGGGCCGCCTTCGCTGCACGGGCGGCGAGCCAGCGCTGGGCGGCATTGGGTTTGCTGGCCGTGGTGGCCTGGGGGCACGCCGCGCTGCTGTGGCCGGCCACGGCCAGGTTGCCGGCGCGCAAGTCGGCCACGGCCACCACGCTGGCGGTGGTGCAGGTGCGCCAGGTGGCGGCGGCCACGCCGCCCGCGCAGGTGGCGACGGTGCAGCCCGAGCCGCCGCCAGCGGCCCCGCCGGTGCGGCCCGCGCCTCGCGCCAAGGCATTGGAGCCACCCCTTGGCGCCTCGCCCATTGCGGCAACCGCGCCGTTGCCGGCAACGCCGGCGCAAGAAACGGCCGCCCAGTCCACGCCCAGCGCAGCACGCGCACTGCCGGTCTATGCCACGGCCTTGCCAGCGGCCCTGCACTTGCGCTTTCGCACGCTGCGTGGCGAACGCGAAGGCCAGGCCGAGTTGTGGTGGCTGCCCAACGCGCAAGGCTATGAATTGCGCTTGCAAGGTGACCTGCCTGGCCGCACTGGCTGGCAGCGCATCAGCCGCGGTGGCTTTGATGCCGCCGGCCTGGCCCCGCTGCGCTACGCGGAAGGCGCGCGCGGGCGCGACGCGCGGGCGGTGAACTTCGAGCGCCAGGCCGGGCGCATCACGTTTTCCGGCCCGGCCATTGAGCACGAACTGCTGCCCGGCGCGCAAGATCGCTTGAGCTGGATCATCCAGTTGGCCGGCATCGCGCAGGCGCAGCCTGCCATGCTGGTGCCGGGCGGCCAGATCGAGATGTACGTGGCCGGCACGCGCGGCGACGCCCAGACCTGGCGCTTCGATGTGCTGGGCGCCGAATGGCTCACACCGATTGCTGGCGCGCCCGCCGTGCCCACCATGGCGCTGCGCCGAGAGCCCGTGCGGCACTACGACACGCGCGTTGAGATCTGGCTCGACCCGGCGCGCTCCTACTTGCCGCTGCGCCTGCGTCTGTCAACCGTGCCGGGGCCGGATGCGCTGGAGTGGTGGCTGCTCGACATGAATCCGCCTTGAAACCAGCCACTTGGCACCCATGTATCGCCACAGGAGGGCTCAAGCCATGCAGATGGTCTACAACTCAGACAGTTACGTGGTCGTGCAAATCGACGTTGCCAACGATGTGGCCGATGGCTCGGCCACGGCCGGTGAGCGCGCGCCACGCGGTGGCTTCGAGATCGTCGACAAATTTGCGCGCAAAGGCATCTTCATTGAAGGCGCGGTGGCCGCGCAGTTCAAGAGCGGCGTGCAGGCCTTGATGGCCAGCGGCCCGAATGAAGAAGCGCTCGACGACTTCATCGCCACCTACACCACCCTGGCGCAGCAGCCCCTCGTGCTGCATTGAGATTTATTGCTGCTGGCTTGCCAGCAGGTGTCCTGTGCGACAAGATGGGTCGCGTTAGCTCGCAGCCCATCTTGGGCCAAGCAGGAGACACACCATGGTCAAGGGCCGCGTTGATGGCACGTTGATTCCCTCGCCCGGGCTGGCCGCCAGCCCCGTGCTCGACCGGTTGTGCACGCACTTCGTGCTCACGCTCACCCTGCGCCAGGCCGGCCGCTTCAATTTGCGGCGCGACTGCAACAGCCTCATGTCACTCACCGGCCGCCACCTCGTGTGGCCCGTAGCGGTGCTGACCCGGCTGCGCGCCTTCTTGCGTGCGCGCTGCAAGGGCAACGAGCATTGGCGCGGCCATGAGCTGCTGGACAACGAGGCTTTCGTTGAACGCTACGGTCTGTGGCGCGGGCCGTATGAAGAAGGCACGCTGTTCTTCTACATCGACGAATATGTGAAAGACGCGCCCAAGGACATGCTGGCCGTGCTGGGCGCAAGCTGTGAGTGGCTGGAGCGCGCGCTGAAGAAGCAAAGCACGCTGGTGCAGAAGAACATCGACGCTCTGGCCGGCCTGTTGCAGCTCAACCCGGCCGAGCGCGCCTTGCTGCTGTATGGCACCTTGGCACGCTACCAGCGCGACCTGCGCGGCCTGCTGGTGGAGTTCAAGGTTTCCAGCGCGCAAGAAGCCTATGCGGCACTGGCCGCCGTGGCCGGCGTGGATGCGCGCGAAGTGGCCGAGGCCTTGCGTGCCGGCTCGCGGCTTGAGCGCGTGGGCATGGTCGAGAACCTGATCTCCGAACACAACATCACCGACCTGGCTGACCTGATGAAGGTGAGCGAGCAAATGCCCCCGGTGCTGATGCGCGAATACCGCGCCCCGGGCGACCTGATGGCCGTGTTCACCCGCCCGGCCAGCAAGAGCGAGTTGCAGCCGGCTGACTTTTCGTTCGTGGCCGAAGAAGTAACGGTACTGGTGAGCTTGTTGCGCCATGCCGTGCAGCGCAAGCAGCCGGGCGTGAACGTGCTGCTGTACGGCCCTCCGGGCACCGGCAAGACCGAGCTTGCGAAGGTCTGCGCCCAGGCTGCCGGCATGCAGTTGTACGAGGTGGAATACGCTGACCGCGACGGCAATTCGCTCAGCGGGCGCGACCGCTATCGCAGCCTGCAAATCAGCCAGGTGTTCCTGAAGGGCAGCCCCGACGTGGCGCTGCTGTTCGATGAAGTGGAAGATGTCTTCCCGCCCATTTCAAGCGAAGCCGCGCACCTCATCGCGCGCATGGACGCCAGCGACGCCCAGCCCAGCGCCAGCGTGAGCGGCAAGGCCTGGGTCAATCAAATTCTGGAGACCAACCCGGTGCCGGTGATCTGGGTCACCAACCGCATCGACCAGATCGACCCGGCGTTTCGCCGCCGGTTTCAATATCACTTGATGCTCAAGAGCCCGCCGCCCGGTGCGCGCGAAGGGCTGGTGTCGCGTTCGCTCGCGGGGGCGCCGGTGAGTGAAGGTTTCAGCGCCAAGCTGGCCGAACGCAAGGGCCTCACCCCGGCGCAGATTCGCACCGCGGTGCGCTTCGCACAACTGGCCACGCCCGCCGGCCATACCGATGCGCCGGCCTTCGAGGCGCTGCTGTTGCGTCAACTGGGCAATGCCGATGCCGCGCTGGGCAACAGCGACAACGGCGCGCGCGGCGCCCGGCTGGTGGTGACAACGTATGACCTGAGCTTGTTGAACGTGGAGTCGCGCTTCGAGGTGCCGCGCATCGTCGAAGCGTTGAAGAAGCGCGGTCATGGCACGTTGTGCTTTCACGGCGCGCCCGGGACCGGTAAAACGGCGCTGGCCGAGCACATCGCGCAGGCCCTGCAACGCCCGCTGATGATTCGCCAGGCGAGCGACCTTTCCAGCAAATACGTGGGCGAAACTGAAGCGAACATGGCGCGCATGTTTGCCGAGGCGCAGGCCGAGCAATCGGTGTTGCTGCTCGATGAAGCCGACAGCTTCTTGCGCAGCCGGCGCATGGCCGAGCGCAGCTACGAGGTGAGCGAAGTGAACGAAATGCTGCAAGGCATGGAGCGCTTCACCGGCGTGTTCATCTGCACCACCAACCTGTTTGAAGACCTGGATGAAGCGGCCCTGCGACGCTTCACTTTCAAGATCAAGTTCAACGTGCTCAAGACGGATCAGCGCCAACGCATGTTTGTGGCCGAGGCCCTGGCGGGCGATGAGTCGGCGTTAACGGATGAGCAGCGCCAGCGCCTGTTGCACCTGGATCAACTCGTGCCGGGCGACTTTGCGGCGGTGAAGCGGCAAATTGAAATCCTGGGTGATGCCTTCACGCCCGACGAGTTCATGGCCCAGTTGGAAAGCGAACACCGTGTGAAGCCCGAAGTGCGGCAGCGCCGCGGCATCGGCTTCCAGCGCTGAGTTTCATGATGCGGGGCGGCGCCCTGGATCACGGATCACTTTCACATGCGGGCGCGCCAGCACGCGCCACCGCGGGCTGGCGGGCTGTGGCGCAGACCGCCCATCGGCTCGGCAGACGCACGGGCAGCAGGCCTCGCGCGGCCGGGCGCGCTGGTCTTTCGTACAGCCTGTGGCGCAGGGGCCCGGCCAGCGGTTGCCAAAAACTACATCAAAGCCGTGCAACCCGACCCAAAACCCCCCTGGACGGGGTCGCGGTCGACGGCCGGGGGTGCCCGGCAGTGAGATCATCACAGCCGTGAACCGATTCCATCGCCCCGCATGAACGCCACTGCTGCCTCCGCTGTCGTCGACTCGTCAATGCTGATGTGGGTGCTGGCGGCCGTCTCGGCCATCATGACTGCCAGCATCTGCCAGGGCTGGTTGCGCCAGGCACAGCTCACGCCGACGCTGAAGAGAAACTGGAAGGCCTCGCTCATCGGCGCTGCGGTGCTGGGCACCGGCTTCACCACCGCCGTCGTGCTGGCCCTGGCGGCCGAGGCGCTGCCATTTCCCCTGGGCTACCGGCTGCGCGACGCACCGCTGCTGTGGCTGGGCTCGATGATCGCGTTCTGGCCGCCGATAGCTCTGCTGGGCTGCAGATTCCGCTGGCCTGTTGTGGTCGCTGGCGGCGTGATGTTGGGCATCGTCACCGT
>JANOXU010000160.1:0-22452 GCA_031418595.1 Burkholderiales bacterium | reverse complement strand
GTTCGAGGAATTCGAAGGCAAGATGCGCCAGGCGGTGTTTGTGTCGGCCACGCCCGCCGACTATGAAGACCGCCACGCCGGCCAGGTGGTGGAGCAACTGGTTCGCCCCACCGGGCTGGTCGACCCGCTGTGCGAAGTGCGACCCGCCGCGCACCAGGTTGACGACGTGCTGCAAGAGATTCGCCTGCGCGCGCAGATCAACGAGCGCGTGCTCATCACCACGCTGACCAAACGCATGGCCGAGCAACTGACCGACTACCTCAGCGACAACGGCGTGAAGGTGCGCTACCTGCACAGCGACATCGACACCGTGGAGCGCGTTGAAATCATCCGCGACCTGCGCCTGGGGCTGTTCGATGTGCTGGTGGGCATCAACCTGCTGCGCGAGGGGCTCGACATCCCCGAGGTCTCGCTGGTGGCCATCCTCGACGCAGACAAAGAAGGCTTCCTGCGTTCGGGGCGCTCGCTCATCCAGACCATCGGCCGGGCGGCGCGCCATGTGAACGGCCGCGCCATCTTGTATGCCGACCGCATCACCGATTCCATGGCGCGTGCGCTGGGTGAAACCGAACGACGGCGCGTCAAGCAAGTGGCCTGGAACCTGCAAGAAGGCATCACCCCGCGCAGCGTGAGCAAGCAGGTGCGCGAAATGATTGACGGCGTGGTGTCAGACAAGACCGCCAAAGACGATTTGAAGTCGGCCCAGGCCGCTGCCGAGGTGGAGGCCATGAGTGAACGCGATCTGGGCAAGCGCATCAAACTGCTGGAAAAGCAGATGCTGGATCACGCCAGGAACCTGGAGTTCGAGAAGGCGGCGCGCTTGCGTGACCAACTGGCCCTGCTGCGCGAGCAGGCCTTCGGTGCCGCCGGGCACGACACCAACGTGGTGCCCATGGCCGCGCCAGGGGCATGACGAATCAAAGGCGACTAAATTACTCGGACTCGCGCTATACTTGACTTATCTACTCGGGAACACCCGGGTGCCCGTGGGTGCCCGATCTCGGGCCAGCCTGAAGGAGAAATTTAATGCGCTTGACCACCAAAGGCCGCTTCGCGGTGACTGCCATGATCGACCTGGGCCTGCGGGCCCAGAACGGCCCTGTCGCGCTGGCCGCCATCAGCCAGCGGCAGCAGATTTCGCTGTCCTACCTCGAACAACTGTTCGGCAAGCTGCGCCGCCATGAGCTGGTGGAGAGCACCCGCGGCCCAGGCGGCGGCTATTCGCTGGGCCGTGCGGCGCAAGACATCACGGTGGCCGACATCATCGTGGCGGTCGATGAACCGATCGACGCCACCGGCTGCGGCGGCAAAGAAAACTGCATGGGCGACGACACCGGCCGCTGCATGACGCACGACCTGTGGGCCAGCCTGAACGCCAAGATGATCGAGTTCCTCGACTCGATCTCGTTGAAGAAACTGGTCGATGACCAGATTGCCAAGGGCATTTCAGTGAGCGACACGCCGGTGAAGCGCGCTATCTCGTCGCAGCCGGTGGTGCGGCCGATCAAGATCACTGCGCCGAATTCGGTGTTTGCCTTGGGCAATGCCTTTTCAAAGTGATTCACTCAAGTAACGCATCAATCACCGATTCAACATGACCCCGCACTTTCCCATCTACATGGATTACGGCGCCACCACGCCGTGCGACCCGCGCGTCGTTGACGCCATGGTGCCCTGGCTGCGCGAACACTTCGGCAACCCGGCTTCACGCAGCCACGCCTGGGGCTGGGAAGCCGAAGAAGCGGTTGAAAAGGCGCGCGAAGAAGTGGCCCGCCTGCTCAACGCCGACCCGCGCGAGATCGTCTGGACCAGCGGCGCCACCGAGAGCAACAACCTGGCCATCAAGGGCGCGGCGCAGTTCTACAAAGAACGCGGCAAGCACCTCATCACCGTGAAGACCGAGCACAAGGCCGTGCTCGACACCATGCGTGAGCTGGAGCGCCAGGGCTTCGAGGTGACTTACCTCGATGTGCAGGAAGACGGCTTGCTCGACCTTGAAAAGCTCAAGGCTGCGATCCGCCCGACGACGATCCTGATTTCGGTGATGTTCGTCAACAACGAGATTGGCGTGGTGCAGGACATCCCGGCCATCGGTGCCATGTGCCGCGAGCGGGGCATCATTTTTCATGTGGATGCCGCGCAAGCCACCGGCAAGGTCACCATCGACATGGCGCAATTGCCGGTCGATTTGCTCAGCCTTGCCTCGCACAAAACCTATGGCCCCAAGGGCATTGGTGCGCTGTATGTGCGGCGCAAGCCGCGCGTTCGGCTTGAAGCGCAGATGCATGGTGGGGGCCATGAACGGGGCCTGCGTTCGGGCACCTTGCCCACGCACCAGATCGTGGGCATGGGCGAGGCCTTTCGCATCGCACGCGTTGAAATGGGCACCGAGATCGAGCGCATCCGCATGCTGCAACAGCGCTTGCTCAAAGGCATTGAAGGTATCGAGCAGGTGTTCATCAACGGCCACCTTGAAAAGCGCGTGCCGCACAACATCAACGCGTCGTTCAACTATGTTGAAGGCGAGTCGCTGATCATGGGCGTGAAGGGCCTGGCGGTGTCGTCGGGTTCAGCCTGCACCTCGGCCAGCCTGGAGCCCAGCTATGTGCTGCGAGCCCTGGGCCGCAGTGATGAGTTGGCGCACTCCAGCCTGCGCATGACCATCGGCCGCTTCACCACCACGGCTGAAATCGACTACGCCGTGGCCACGCTGCAAGAGCAGGTGGCCAAGCTGCGCGAGCTGTCGCCCTTGTGGGAGATGTACAAGGACGGCATCGACATTTCCACCATTCAGTGGTCCGCACACTGATTGATGACGGCCCCCGGCCGCGGCCAACCGCGGCCACCCCCCGAGGGGGTGCGGGGCCGCTTGGGAGCGGCCCGGCGCTTGCCCCGCCCGCCGTTTAGACGCGATTGAAACAGGAGTACGAGCATGGCCTATAGCGAAAAAGTCGTCGAGCATTACGAGAACCCACGCAACGTGGGCTCGTTCGAAAAGGGTGATGACACGGTGGGCACCGGCATGGTTGGCGCGCCGGCCTGCGGCGACGTGATGAAGCTGCAAATCAAGGTCAACCCTGCCACAGGGTTGATCGAAGACGCGCGCTTCAAGACCTATGGTTGCGGCTCGGCCATCGCCTCGTCGTCCTTGGTCACCGAATGGGTCAAGGGCAAGACGCTCGATGAAGCCATGAGCATCAAGAACACCCACATCGCCGAAGAATTGGCGCTGCCGCCGGTGAAGATCCACTGCTCCATCTTGGCTGAAGACGCCATCAAGGCCGCAGTGCAAGACTACAAAGCCAAGCACAGCGAAGCTGCGGCGCAACATTGACATGCCAGTCACCCTTTCAGAAGCGGCGGCCCGCCACGTCACCCGCTACATCGCCAAGCGCGGCCGTGGTGTGGGTGTGCGCCTGGGCGTGAAGACCACCGGTTGCTCGGGCCTGGCCTACAAGCTCGAGTACGCCGACGATGTGGCGCCTGAAGACGTGGTGTTCGAAGACCACGGTGTGAAGGTGTTGGTCGACCCCAAGAGCCTGCCCTACATCGACGGCACCGAACTCGACTACGCGCGCGAAGGCCTGAATGAAGGCTTCAAGTTCCACAACCCGCGCGAGAAAGACCGCTGCGGTTGCGGCGAGTCGTTCCGCATTTAAGCCTCCCGACCCGCGCGGCTGAGCGGTCAAGCAGTCGCGCTGCGGCAATGGGCGTGATGCGCACGAACATGAAGCCCCCACTGGAGATTCGCCCCGAGCGGCCTGACCAGCCACAGGTGGTGGCGCTGCTTGGTGAGCTTGATGCCTATCTGGCTGGCCTGTATGAACCCGAAGCCAATTACATCCTCGGCATTCAAGAGCTGTTGGCGCCGCAGGTGTGCTTCATGACAGCCTGGCAGGGCGATGCGCTTTTGGGTTGCGGTGCCGTGCGCACGATGCCTGGTGAAGTGGCCACTCAAGGTGAGAGTTATGTTGAAGTCAAACGCATGATGGTGGCGCCTGCGGCAAGAGGGCAGGGCGTGGCCGGCTTGCTGCTGGCAGCGCTGGAAGCTGCGGCGCGGGAACGGTTCATCACGCTGGCGTTGCTGGAAACGGGCGAACTGCAAGCGCAGGCTGTGCGCCTGTACCAACGCTGCGGCTATGTGCGCCGTGCGGCATTTGGTGGCTACCCCGACAACGGCTTGTCGCTCTTCTATGCCAAGCGCTTGCAAACATGAAGCTCGATGACGACGACTTCACGCTGTTTGGTCTGCCGGCGCGCCAGGCCTTGGTGCGCAGCGAACTCGACGCGCGCTGGCGTGCCCTGCAAAGCGACGTTCACCCTGACCGCTTTGCCGCCCAGGGCGCGGCGGCGCAGCGCCTGGCCATGCAATGGGCGGTGCGGGTGAACGAGGCCTACCAGCGCCTGAAGAACCCGCTCAAGCGCGCGGCGTATTTGTGCGAAATGCGTGGCCAGCCGATTCGCGCTGAAGACAACACCGCCATGCCGGCGGCGTTCTTGATGCAGCAGATGCAGTGGCGTGAAGCGCTCGAAGATGCCGCTGGTGAACCTGTGGTGCAGGCCCTGGCCGAAGCCGTGGCCGCGGAGGAGCGGGCGCGGTTGTGCCAGCTTGAAACCTTGATCGATCATGACAACAACATGGCCGAGGCAGCGCGTCAGGTGCGCGCACTGATGTTCGTTGAGCGCTTCGCTCAAGACATCCACAAGCACCTCGAAACGATGGATACCTGAACGTGGCCCTGCTGCAAATCTCCGAGCCGGGCCAGTCGCCCGACCCGCACCAGCGCCGTATCGCGGTGGGCATTGATCTGGGCACCACGCATTCGCTGGTGGCCGCGGTGCGCCATGGCGTGGCCGAATGCCTGCCCGATGCGCAGGGCCGGGTGATCTTGCCTTCAGTGGTGCGCTACTTGGAAAGTGGCCAGCGGCAAATCGGCTTTGAGGCGCGCGCCGCCCAGGGCGAAGACGCGGCCAACACGGTGGCATCGGTCAAGCGCTTCATGGGCCGCAGGCTGGCCGATGTGAAGGACGCGGCGCACGTGCCCTACCAATTGGCGGATGGCGCGGGCATGGTGAATGTGGTCACCCGCGCCGGGGCGAAGTCGCCGGTGGAAGTGTCGGCCGAGATCCTGGCCACCTTGCGCCAGCGGGCTGAAGACAGTTTTGATGACGATGTTCACGGCGCCGTGATCACCGTGCCGGCGTACTTTGATGACGCGCAGCGCCAGGCCACCAAAGACGCCGCGCAACTGGCCGGCCTGAACGTGCTGCGGCTGATCAACGAGCCCACCGCGGCGGCCGTGGCCTATGGGCTGGACCATGGCAGCGAAGGCCTGTATGCGGTGTATGACCTGGGTGGCGGCACGTTTGACATCTCGTTGCTGCGTTTGAACCAAGGTGTCTTCGAGGTGGTGGCCACAGGTGGCGATGCTGCGCTGGGCGGTGATGACTTCGACCTGGCGCTGGCACATTGGGCGCTGGCCCAGGCCGGCGTGCAGGCCAACGGCGCACAGGACATGCGCAACGCGCTGGTCGGTGCGCGCGCAGCCAAAGAGGTGTTGAGCACGGCGCAAGAAGCCACCTGGTCGGCCCGCATCGGTGCGCGAGACTTACAGTTCCAGATCAGCCGAACCCAGTTCGAAGGCCTGACCCAACCGCTGCTGGCGCGCACCCTCGCCGCCGTGCGGCGGGTGGTGCGCGATGCCCGCCTGAGCCCGGCCGACGTGCAGGGCGTGGTCATGGTGGGCGGCTCCACCCGCATGCCGGCGGTGCGCGCCGCGGTGGCTGAGTTCTTCGGCCGCGAGGTGCTCACCGATGTGAACCCCGACGAAGTGGTGGCCCTCGGTGCGGCCATCCAGGCCAATGCCCTGGCCGGCAATGCGCGCGACGGGCAATTGCTGCTGCTCGATGTGATTCCGCTGTCGTTGGGCCTGGAAACCATGGGCGGCCTGGTGGAACGCATCATTGAACGCAACACCACCATTCCGGTGGCCAAGGCGCAGGAGTTCACCACCTTCAAAGACGGCCAGACGGCGATGGCCATTCACGTGGTGCAGGGCGAGCGCGAGCTGGTGAGCGATTGCCGTTCGCTGGCGCGCTTCGAGCTGCGCGGCATTCCGCCCATGGTGGCCGGTGCGGCGCGCATTCGCGTCACCTTCCAGGTCGATGCCGACGGCCTGCTCAGTGTGGCGGCGCAAGAAACCGGCTCGGGCGTGCAGGCCAATGTGGTGGTCAAACCCAGCTATGGCTTGGGCGACGACCAGATAGCCAACATGCTGCGCGACAGCTTCACCCATGCGCACGCCGACATGGGCGCGCGCGCGTTGCGCGAGGCGCGCGTTGAAGCGCAGCGCATGACGCTGGCCACAGCCTCGGCCCTGCAAGCTGACGGCGACTTGCTCACGCCGGCGCAGCACGAGACCATCGCGGGCCTGATGCGTTCAACGCAGGCTGCCGCCACCACTGAAGACGCCGCGGCCATCGACGTCGCGGTTAAAGCGCTGGCCGATGGCACCGAACATTTCGCTGCGGCGCGCATGAACCGCGGCATCCAGCAGGCGCTGGCCGGCCGGCGCATAGACGAGGTCTGAACCAGATGCCGGTGATCAAAATCCTGCCCCATGCCGAGCTGTGCCCGTTGGGCGACGAGATTCGCGCCGAACCGGGCACATCCGTGTGCGAGGCCTTGCTTGAAAACGGCATCGCTATCGAGCATGCCTGCGAAATGAGCTGTGCCTGCACCACCTGCCACGTCATCGTGCGTGAAGGCTTCAAGTCGCTGGGCGAGATGGATGAGAGCGAAGAAGACTTGCTCGATCGCGCCTGGGGCCTGACGCCGCTGTCGCGCCTGTCTTGCCAGGCGATCCTTGCGCAACAAGACGTGACGATCGAGTTGCCCAAGTACACGATCAACCACGCGCGCGAGAACCATTGAGCCTGGCGTGCTGATCCTGGGCATCGAGTCGTCTTGCGACGAAACCGGCGTGGCCCTGGTGCGGGCCGCATCCCGTGGTGTACCCCGTCTGCTGGCCGATGCCCTGCACAGCCAGGTCGATATGCACCAGGCCTTTGGCGGCGTGGTGCCCGAGCTGGCGTCGCGCGACCACATCCGCCGCCTGCTGCCACTGACCCGCCAAGTGTTGGCTCAAGCAGATTGCCGACTCGAAGACATCGACGCCGTGGCTTACACTCAGGGGCCAGGGTTGGCCGGCGCGCTGCTGGTGGGTGCCGGCATGGCCGCAGCGCTGGCCATGGCCTTGAACAAGCCGGCCTGGCCGGTGCATCACCTGGAAGGGCATTTGCTGTCGCCATTCATGAGTGACGATGCGCCGCAGTTCCCCTTCATTGCACTGTTGGTCTCAGGTGGCCATACGCAGCTCATGCGGGTGGCAGACGTTGGCCAATATGAGTTGCTCGGTGAGACGGTGGACGACGCCGCCGGCGAGGCCTTCGACAAGACCGCCAAGCTGCTTGGCCTGGGTTACCCCGGCGGGCCGGCGCTGGCCAAGTTGGCTGAAGTGGGCGACGAGCGCGCGTTCGACTTGCCGCGCCCTTTGCTGGGTGCTGCGGGGTTGGACTTTTCTTTTGCTGGCCTGAAAACGGCCGTGGCGGTGAAGCTGGCGCGGCTGCCGCAGCCGCTGTCGAACCCGGTGCGGGCCGACATGGCCGCCAGCACGCAAGCCGCCATCGTTGATGTGCTCTGCGCCAAGGCCCTGCGCGCACTCACAGCCACCGGCCTGAAGCGGCTGGTGGTGGCCGGAGGGGTGGGCGCCAATGCCCGCTTGCGCGAGCGCCTGGGCTTGGCCTGCGCGCGGGTGGGCGCGCAGGTTCACTACCCGGCTTTGGCGCTGTGCACCGACAACGGCGCCATGATCGCGCTGGCTGCTGCCATGCGCTGGCAGCGCCACCTGCCGCCCACCACCAACCAGGCCAGCGCGGCCACTTTTGAAGTGCGGCCGCGCTGGCCTTTGGCGCAGGTGGGGCAGGGGCTTACTTGACGGTCAACTGCGCCGCCCCATTGGCGCGGCGCTTGGCCAGCGTCAGGGTCAGCACACCTTGATCCATTTGCGCCGCGGATTCAGCCTGATCCACCTCTTGCGCCAGATTGAAGCTGCGCGAATAGCTGGCCAGCGAACGCTCGCGGTAGACGATGCGGTCACCTTCCTTCTTCTCCTCAGCCTTGCGTGTCTGCGCTTCGACGGTGACGCGGCGGCCGTCGATGGCGATCTTCACGTCTTCCTTGCCCACACCGGGCAAGTCGATCTTCACGGTGTAGGCCTTGTCGGACTCGGCCACGTCGAGCGCGGGGCTGCGCAGCCCTTCAGCAGCGGGGGCCAGGAAACGGTCAAAGCCATCATCAAAGAAGCGCTCAACATTGCGCGCCAGGTCGGACGTATGGCGGGTCATGGGGACGAGGAACATAGTGAACTCCTTGGGCAGTGAAGGCCTGGCAAACCGGCGCCGGGCCCATGCATCCCATGTGGTTGCGCACCGCGCAGCTTCAAGGGGCGGCCGTTTGAGTTGGCTCAACACCGGCAAAGGGGCGAGCCGGCAAGCATGGCTATAATCCGCCGGTTTTGCTCAAGGCACGTTGTGCCAAGGGCGTTCAAGCACGGCGTGGGTCGGTTTCACCCGCGTTCGCAAGTCAAACCTGGAAACCGCTGCGCTGCGCCCCGCCCGGGGCGTTTCATGGTGGCTTCCAACACACAAGGAAACGCCATGACCATGGTCAGTGCCCAAATCGCCGAAGTCATCAAGGCCCACGCCCGTGGCCCCGCAGACACCGGCTCCCCCGAAGTGCAAGTGGCCTTGCTGACGGCCCGCATCAACGAGCTGACGCCGCACTTCAAGACCCACCTCAAAGACCACCACGGCCGCCGCGGCCTGTTGAAGATGGTCAACAAGCGCAAGAGCTTGCTGTCTTACCTCAAAGACACCGACGCCGCACGCTACACCGCGCTGATCGCCAAACTCGGCCTACGCAAGTAACGGCAAGCGGATTTAACTTCAAACCTGATGCGACACGCCTGCCTGGAAAATACCGGCACAGGCTGTCGCGCTTGGAGCATGGCCTGGTGACAGCGCTGCTGTGTCATTCCACCACCGCCCCGCAGTGCGGGCGGCGCTGGAATGGCATTGCGCAGGCAGGCAAGGTGCCACGCCACCACAGGCTCCTGGTTCTTCGGCACCACCGCAAGTGTGCCCACCCCCAAACGGAGACACCGCAATGAGCATCTTCAACAAAGTCACCAAGACCTTCCAGTGGGGCGCCAACACGGTGACCCTTGAGACCGGCGAAATCGCGCGCCAATCCAGCGGCGCCGTGCTGGTGAGCATGGACGACACCGTGGTGCTGGCCACCGTGGTGGCCAAGACCGAGGCCAAGGCCGGGCAAGACTTTTTCCCGCTGACGGTGGACTACATCGAGAAGACCTATGCCGCGGGCAAGATTCCGGGCAGCTTCTTCAAGCGTGAAGGCCGACCCAGTGAACTGGAAACGTTAACCAGCCGCCTCATCGACCGCCCGATCCGCCCGCTGTTCCCGGAAGGCTTCTACAACGAAGTGCAAGTGGTCATCCATGTGCTGTCGCTGAACCCCGAAGTGCCGGCCGACATCGCCGCGCTCATCGGCTCCAGCGCCGCCCTGGCCATTTCGGGCATCCCGTTCAGCGGCCCCATCGGCGCGGCGCGCGTGGGCTACCTCAACGGTGCCTATGTGCTCAACCCGAGCAAGACGCAGATCGCCGAATCCAAGCTCGACCTGGTGGTGGCCGGCACCGAAGCCGCCGTGCTGATGGTGGAATCCGAAGCCGACCAGTTGAGCGAGGAAGTGATGCTCGGCGCGGTGGTGTTTGGCCATGAGCAGGGCAACATCGCCATCAAGGCGATCAACGAACTGGTGCGCGACGCCGGCAAGCCCGAATGGACCTGGGCTGCGCCCGCCAAAGACGAAGCCTTCATCGCCAAGGTCAGCGCGCTGGCCGAAGGCCCGTTGCGTGCGGCCTATCAAATCCGCAGCAAACAAGCCCGTACACAGGCCTGCCGCGAAGCCACCAGCGCCACCAAGGCCGCACTCGCCGCCGAAGGCCTGGCCTTCGATGCGGTGAAGGTGGAAGGCCTGCTGTTCGACATTGAAGCCAAGATCGTTCGCAGTCAAATCCTCAGTGGCGAGCCGCGCATCGACGGCCGCGACACCCGCACCGTGCGCCCGATCGAAATTCGCACCGGCGTGCTGCCGCGCACCCACGGTTCGGCTCTGTTCACGCGCGGCGAGACGCAAGCGCTGGTGGCCGCCACCCTGGGCACCGAACGCGACGCGCAGCGCATCGATGCGCTCTCGGGTGACTATGAAGACCGCTTCATGCTGCACTACAACATGCCCCCGTTCGCCACCGGCGAAACCGGCCGCGTGGGCAGCCCCAAGCGGCGCGAGATCGGCCACGGCCGCCTGGCCAAGCGCGCGCTGATTGCGGCGCTGCCGAGCAAGGAAGACTTCCCGTACACGCTGCGCGTGGTGAGCGAGATCACTGAAAGCAATGGCTCGTCGAGCATGGCTTCGGTGTGCGGCGGCTGCCTGGCGCTGATGGACGCCGGTGTGCCCATGAAGGCGCACGTGGCCGGCATCGCCATGGGCTTGATCAAGGACGGCAACCGCTTTGCCGTGCTGACCGACATCCTGGGCGATGAAGATCACCTGGGTGACATGGACTTCAAGGTGGCCGGCACCGGTGCGGGCGTGACCGCGCTGCAAATGGACATCAAGATCCAGGGCATCACCAAAGAAATCATGCAAGTCGCACTGGCGCAAGCCAAGGAAGCGCGCCTGCACATTCTGGGCAAGATGGTCGAGTCCGTGAGTGGCGCCAAGACTGAGGTGAGCCAGTTCGCACCGCGCCTGTACACCATGAAGATCAACCCGGAAAAGATCCGCGACGTGATCGGCAAGGGCGGCGCCACCATCCGTGCGCTAACGGAAGAGACAGGCTGCACCATCGACATCGGCGAAGACGGGACCATCACCATCGCCAGCGTGGATGCCGACAAGGCCGAGTTCGCCAAGAAGCGCATCACCGAGATCACCGCCGAGGCCGAAGTGGGCAAGGTCTATGAAGGCGCCATCACCAAGATTTTGGAGTTCGGTGCGCTCGTGAACATCCTGCCCGGCAAAGACGGCTTGCTGCACATCAGCCAGATCGCGCACCAGCGCGTGGAGCGGGTGGAAGACTTCTTGAAAGAAGGCCAGGTCGTCAAGGTCAAGGTACTGGAAACCGACGAGAAGGGCCGCATCAAGCTGTCGCTCAAGGCGTTGCTGGATCGGCCAGAGGGCATGCCGGAAGAAGAAGACCGCCCGCGCCGTGAGCGCAGTGACCGGGGCGACCGGGGTGGTTATCGCGGCGGGGATCGCGGTGACCGCGGTGATCGTGGCGATCGCCCACCGCGCCGCGAACGCGATGCGCCGGCGCCCGATGTGGCCACCACCCCCGCGGGCGAGCCCGGCCCGTCACGCGAGTAATTTCCGCCGCCCCCAGGTTTGAGCAACAAGAGGGTGAACCATGCGTGCCATTGAAATCAAACAGCCCGGCGGGCCAGAAGTGCTGGTGCCGGCGCATCGCCCCGACCCGGTGGCGGCCGCAGGTGAGTTGCTGATCCGCGTGGCCGCGTCGGGCATTAACCGTCCAGATGTTCTGCAACGCCGCGGCCTGTACCCGCCGCCGCGTGGCGTGTCTGACCTGCCCGGCCTGGAAGTGGCGGGCACGGTGTTGGCGGGCGCGGCGCAAGACCTGGCCGTGGCCGGTTTGGCCCTGGGCGACCGGGTTTGCGCCTTGGTGGCCGGCGGCGGCTATGCCGAAATGTGCGTGGCACCGGCCGGCCAGTGCCTGCCGGTGCCCAAGGGCTTGAATGACGTGCAGGCAGCTTCGCTGCCCGAGACCTTCTTCACCGTCTGGCAAAACGTCTTCGTCAATGCGCGTCTGGCCGCCGGTGAGACCTTGCTGATTCAAGGCGGGTCGAGCGGCATCGGCGTCACCGCCATCCACCTGGCCAAGGCCTTCGGTGTCAAGGTCATCGTCACCGCCGGCACCGATGAAAAGTGCGCGGCCTGCGTGGCCCAGGGCGCCGACCACGCCATCAACTACCGCACGCAAGACTTTGCGGCTGAAGTCAAACGTTTGACCGAAGGCCGCGGCGTGAACGTGGTGCTTGACATGGTGGGCGGCGACTACCTGCCGCGCGAGATCGACTGCCTGGCCGAAGACGGCCGCCTGGCCTTGATTGCCGTGCAAGGCGGCACCAAGGCCAGCATCGACGTGGGCACCGTGCTGCGCAAGCGCATCGCCATCATCGGCTCCACCCTGCGCATGCGCTCGGTGGCCTACAAGACTGAACTGGCACGCGATTTGCGCAGCAAGGTTTGGCCGTTGATCGAGTCGGGTCGCGTCAAACCAGTGATCCACGCCGTGTTTGCCCCCAACGATGCTGCCAAGGCGCATGCCTTGATGGAGTCGAGCACGCACGTGGGCAAGATCGTGCTCGATTGGAGCGCTTGATGGTTGCCGCCATGGCACCTCGGCGCAAGCTCGTCGCGGGCAACTGGAAGATGCACGGCAGCCATGCGGCGAATGCCGAGTTGCTGGCCGGCCTGCTCGCCGCGGGCCCGTATGTCGCCGAGGTGGCGGTGTGCGTGCCCTACCCGTACCTGAGTGAAGTGGCCGTCACGCTGGCCGGCAATGATGTCCGCTGGGGCGCGCAAGACTGCTCGGCGCACGCCCAGGGCGCCTACACCGGTGAAGTGTCAGTGGCCATGCTGGCTGAATTTGGCTGCCGCTATGTGATCGTGGGCCACAGCGAGCGGCGCCAGTACCACGCTGAGAGCGATCAGCTCGTGGCCGACAAGGCGCAGGCAGCGCTGGCGCGCGGCATCACGCCCATCGTGTGCGTGGGCGAAACCTTGGCCCAGCGCGAAGCGGGCGACACCGAAGTCGTGGTCAAACGCCAGCTCTCGGCCGTGATCCACACCTTGGCGCATTGCGTGTCTGAAATGGTGGTGGCCTACGAGCCGGTGTGGGCCATCGGCACCGGCCGCACCGCCACGCCTGAGCAGGCGCAGGCCGTGCATGCCTTGTTGCGCGCCCAGTTGCATGCGGCCACGCCGCATGCGGCGCAAATGAAAATTCTTTACGGCGGCAGCGTCAAGCCCGACAACGCCGACACGCTGTTTGCGCAAGCCGACATCGACGGTGGCCTGATCGGCGGCGCCGCGCTGAAGGCTGCAGACTTCGTCGCCGTTTGTCGCGCCGCAGCCTGACCCAACAACTGGAGTTTTTTCAACATGCAAATCTGGATGACCGTGGTGCTGGCCGCCCAACTGCTGGCCGCCTTGACGATGATCGGCCTGGTGCTCATACAACACGGCAAGGGCGCAGACATGGGCGCATCGTTCGGCAGCGGGGCTTCGGGCAGCCTGTTCGGCGCCACGGGCAGCGCCAACTTTCTGTCGCGCTCGACTGCCGTGTGCGCAGCGGTGTTTTTCGTCTGCACCCTGGCGTTAGCCTTCATGTCCAACGCCGGCCTGAGCCGTGCCAGCGGTGGCGGCAGCGTGCTCGATGCACCGGTGGCGGCCTCGGCCGCGGCGGTGATTCCGGGTCCGGCCAGCGCCGCGGCTATCGCCGTGCCGGCACCGGTTGCCGCCTCGGCCGCACCCGCTATGGCGCCCGCAACGGGCGTGCCCGCACCGGTGCAGCCGGCGGCCTCGAAGTAAGGGCCTGTTCGTCAATAACTTGATCATTTGCCTCGCTGGGCTTGGGCGCGCTGCGTCGTTGCGAATCGCTTGTGTGGCTCGCCACACGGCGCGCTCCGCGCCTAGCATCGCATCCCAATCCAGCGGTCAAATGATCAAGTTATTTCCTCACGGGTCCTAAGCGTTGCGCTGGCCGCCAAAGGCTTGCGCTGGCTCAAGTGACGCTGGCTTTTGCGGCTAGAATTTCCGGCTGTTCGGGGCCTCAACCTCATGGCTTCGCAGCGGTCTTGCAAAGCACGCCGACGTGGTGAAATTGGTAGACACGCTATCTTGAGGGGGTAGTGGCGAAAGCTGTGCGAGTTCGAGTCTCGCCGTCGGCACCAAAACATAGGAAATCGAATGCTCGCGTTTGGATTGCAGCGCCTGTCTGCTGGCCAACGCGGGTTTTTTTCGACCCGTTCTTCTCCCTTCAACAGCTTGGCACTGCGCTGATAACGCACCATGGATCTCCAACAGTACTTGCCCGTCATCCTGTTCATACTCGTGGGTGTGGGCGTGGGCATCGTGCCGCAAGTGCTGGGCTATGTGATGGGCCCGAACCGGCCTGATGCGCAGAAAAACTCCCCCTACGAATGCGGCTTCGAAGCCTTTGACGACGCGCGCATGAAGTTCGATGTTCGCTACTACCTGGTGGCGATCTTGTTCATCTTGTTCGATCTCGAAATCGCCTTCCTCTTCCCCTGGGCAGTGGCGCTGCGCGAGATCGGACCCGCCGGCTTCTGGGCCATGATGATCTTCCTGGCCATCTTGGTGGTGGGCTTCATCTACGAATGGAAGAAGGGCGCACTCGATTGGGAGTGACGAGGCTAAGAGGCATACACCATGGGCATCGAAGGCATTCTCAAAGAAGGTTTCACCACCACGTCGATCGACACGGTGATCAACTGGTCGAAAACCGGCTCGTTGTGGCCCATGACGTTCGGCCTGGCCTGCTGCGCCGTTGAAATGATGCACGCCGGCGCGGCGCGTTATGACATCGACCGCTTCGGCATGCTGTTCCGCCCCAGCCCGCGGCAAAGCGATTTGATGATCGTGGCCGGCACGCTGTGCAACAAGATGGCGCCGGCCTTGCGCAAGGTGTACGACCAGATGGCCGAGCCGCGCTGGGTGCTGAGCATGGGCTCTTGCGCCAATGGCGGTGGCTACTACCACTACAGCTATTCGGTGGTGCGCGGCTGCGACCGCATCGTGCCGGTGGATGTGTACGTGCCGGGTTGCCCGCCCACGGCCGAGGCCCTGCTTTACGGCATCTTGCAATTGCAAAACAAGATCCGCCGCGACAACACCATTGCGCGCTGAAGATGAGCCTGTCCCTCGACACCCTGCAAGTCGCGCTGCACACCGTGTTGGGTGACGCTGTGCGCGAACTGAAGGCCGAGCGCGGTGAACTCACCCTCACCGTTGCCGCTGGGCGTTACCTCGAAGTGGCGCTGCGCCTGCGTGATGACCCAGCGTTGAAGTTTGAGCAACTGATGGATCTGTGCGGGGTGGATTACTCCAGCTACAAGAACATGGCCTGGGACGGCCCGCGCTACGGCGTGGTCAGCCACCTGCTGTCGCTCACCCATAACTGGCGGCTGCGCGTGAAGGTGTTCGTGTCCGATGACGACATGCCGGTTTTGCCTTCGGTCACCGACATCTGGAATTCGGCCAACTGGTTCGAGCGTGAAGCGTTCGACCTGTTCGGCATCATCTTCGAAGGCCACCTCGACCTGCGCCGCATCCTCACCGACTACGGCTTCATCGGCCACCCCATGCGCAAAGACTTCCCCACGCATGGCCACGTCGAAATGCGTTACGACGCTGCAACGAAACGGGTGATTTACCAGCCGGTGACGATCGAGCTGCGCGAGATCACGCCGCGGGTGGTGCGCGAGGAAAACTATGGCGGCTTGCACTGACCATGGCTGAAATCAAGAACTACACATTAAATTTCGGCCCGCAGCACCCCGCTGCCCACGGCGTGCTGCGCCTGGTGCTCGAACTCGACGGCGAAGTCATCCAACGCGCCGACCCGCACATCGGCCTGCTGCACCGCGCCACCGAAAAGCTGGCCGAGACCAAGACGTACATCCAGGCGCTGCCCTACATGGACAGGCTTGATTACGTCTCGATGATGTGCAACGAGCACGCCTATTGCCTGGCCATCGAGCGGCTGATGGGCATCGACGTGCCCGAACGCGCGCAGTACATCCGCGTCATGTTCAGCGAGATCACGCGCCTGCTCAACCACTTGTTATGGCTGGGCGCGCACGGCATCGACTGCGGCGCGATGAACATCCTCATCTACTGCTTCCGCGAGCGTGAAGACCTGTTCGACATGTACGAGGCCGTTTCCGGCGCGCGCATGCACGCGGCCTACTTCCGCCCCGGCGGCGTGTACCGCGACCTGCCCGACAGCATGGCGCAGTACCAGGTGTCGAAGGTGCGCAATGCGCGTGGCGTGAAAGCGCTGAACGATGAACGCAGCGGCACGCTGCTCGATTTCATCGACGCCTTCACCCAGCGCTTCCCGGCGTACGTGGATGAATACGAAACCCTGCTCACCGACAACCGCATCTGGAAGCAGCGCACCGTGGGCATCGGCGTGGTCACGCCTGAGCGCGCCATGAACCTGGGCTTCAGTGGCCCGATGTTGCGCGGCAGCGGCATCGAGTGGGATTTGCGCAAGAAGCAGCCCTACGAAGTGTATTCGCGCATGGATTTCGACGTGCCCGTGGGCACCAACGGCGACACCTATGACCGCTACTTGGTGCGTGTGGAAGAAATGCGCCAGTCCAATCGCATCATCAAGCAGTGTGTTGATTGGCTGCGTGCCAACCCGGGCCCGGTGATCACCAGCAACCACAAGGTCGCCGCGCCGTCACGGCTGGACATGAAGACCAACATGGAAGAGCTGATCCACCATTTCAAGCTCTTCACCGAAGGCTTCCACGTGCCCGAAGGCGAGGCCTACGCCGCGGTGGAACACCCCAAGGGCGAGTTCGGCATCTACATGGTGAGTGACGGCGCCAACAAGCCGTATCGCTTGAAGATCCGCGCGCCGGGTTTCCCGCATTTGGCGGCGCTCGATGAAATGGCGCGCGGCCACATGATTGCCGACGCGGTGGCAGTGATCGGCACCATGGACATCGTGTTTGGCGAGATCGACAGATGACGCTTTCAGAAGGCACGCAAGCCCGCTTCGCACACGAAGTGGCCAAGTACCCGGCGGACCAGAAGCAGTCTGCCGTGATGGCCTGCCTGGCCATCGTGCAGCATGAGCAAGGCCATGTCACGCCCGCGGCCGAAGCCGCGGTGGCGGCCTATCTCGGCATGGCGCCGATTGCCGTGCACGAGGTGACCACCTTCTACAACATGTACAACCAGCAACCGGTGGGAAAGTTCAAGCTTAACGTTTGCACTAACTTGCCCTGCCAGTTGCGTGATGGTGAAACGGCGCTGCAGCACCTGTGCGGCAAGCTGCATGTCGAGCCCTATGGCACCACGGCCGATGGCCTGTTCACCGTGCAGCCCAGCGAATGCCTGGGCGCTTGCGCTGATGCGCCGGTGATGCTGGTGAACGACCGCCAGATGCTCAGCTTCATGAGCAACCAGCGGCTCGATGAGCTGCTTGACGTGCTGCGCAGAGAGGCGAGCAAGACATGACCAAGCTCGACCTTTCGCGCTTCCAGGCCAGCGGCGTTGAGACCTGCTTCCACGGCCGCCACATCAACCCGCAAATCTATGCCGGCCTGAATGGAAGCAACTGGCGCTTGAAAGACTATGAAGCGCGCGGCGGCTACAGCGCGCTGCGCAAAGTCTTGGGCGCTGACGGCGCTGCCGGCATGACGCCCGACCAGGTGATCGCCGAACTGAAGCTCTCGGCCCTGCGCGGCCGCGGCGGCGCCGGCTTTCCCACGGGGTTGAAGTGGAGCTTCATGCCGCGGCAGTTCCCCGGCCCCAAGTACCTGGTGTGCAATTCCGACGAAGGCGAGCCCGGCACCTGCAAAGACCGCGACCTGTTGGCCTTCAACCCGCACATCGTGATCGAAGGCATGGCCATCGCCGCCTACGCGATGGGCGTGAACACCGCCTACAACTACATCCACGGCGAAATCTTCGAAATCTATGAACGATTTGAAGAAGCCTTGGAAGAGGCACGCGCCGCGGGCTACCTGGGCCGCAACCTGCTGAACAGCAGCTTCAACTTCCAGCTCCACGCCTTTCACGGCTTTGGCGCCTACATCTGCGGTGAGGAAACCGCCTTGCTTGAATCGTTAGAAGGCAAGAAGGGCCAGCCGCGCTTCAAGCCACCGTTCCCGGCCAGTTACGGCCTGTACGGCAAGCCGACCACGATCAACAACACCGAGACCTTTGCCGCGGTGCCGTGGGTCATCAACCACGGCGGCCAGGCCTACCTTGAAATCGGCAAGCCCAACAACGGTGGCACCAAGATCTTTTCGGTGGTGGGTGACGTTAACCAACCGGGTAACTTTGAAGTGCCGCTGGGCACGCCGTTCTCGAAGTTGCTTGAACTGGCGGGCGGGGTGCGCAGCGGGCGCACGCTCAAGGCGGTGATCCCGGGTGGCTCGTCAGCCCCCGTGTTGCCGGCCAAGACCATGATGGACATCACCATGGACTACGACGCCATCGCCAAGGCCGGCTCCATGCTGGGTTCGGGCGCCGTCATCGTGATGGACGATTCGCGTTGCATGGTCAAGAGCCTGCTGCGCCTGAGCTACTTCTATCAACACGAATCCTGCGGCCAATGCACGCCGTGCCGCGAAGGCACGGGGTGGCTGTGGCGCATGGTCAACCGCATTGAACATGGCCAGGGCCGTGAGGGCGATCTGGCCTTGCTTGATTCGGTGGCCGACAACATCAAGGGCCGCACCATCTGCGCCCTCGGCGACGCCGCGGCCATGCCGGTGCAAGGCATGTTGAGGCACTTCCGCGACGAGTTCGTGCACCACATCGAACACAAAGAGTGCATGACGAGCCCCCACGCTCGGAGTACCTCGCTGCCCCCCGATGGGGCTGGTCTTCCTAGGGGCGGCCCGGCGCAAGGCCGGCCGCGAGCGGGTGAACGCGCATGATCGAACTCGAACTCGACGGCAAGAAAGTCAGCGTCGCCGCCGGCAGCATGGTGATGCATGCGGCCGACGCGGCCGACGTCTACGTGCCGCATTTTTGCTATCACAAGAAGCTGAGCATCGCGGCGAACTGCCGCATGTGCCTGGTCGACATTGAAAAGGCGCCCAAGCCCATGCCGGCCTGCGCCACGCCGGTCACGCAGGGCATGATCGTTCGCACCAAGAGCGAGAAAGCGCTGAAGGCGCAGCAGTCGGTGATGGAGTTCCTGCTCATCAATCACCCGCTCGATTGCCCTATTTGCGACCAAGGCGGTGAGTGCCAATTGCAAGACCTGGCCGTGGGCTATGGCGGCTCGGCCTCGCGCTATGCCGAGGAAAAGCGCGTGGTCTTCCAGAAGAACGTGGGTCCGCTGATTTCGATGCAGGAGATGACCCGTTGCATCCATTGCACGCGCTGCGTGCGCTTTGGCCAGGAGATGGCCGGGGTCATGGAACTCGGCATGATCCACCGCGGCGAGCATTCCGAAATCACCACCGTCACCGGCGGCACGATTGATTCGGAACTGTCGGGCAACATGATCGACCTGTGCCCCGTGGGCGCACTCACCAGCAAGCCCTTCCGCTACCAGGCTCGCACCTGGGAACTGGCGCGGCGCAAGAGCGTGAGTCCGCACGATTCCACCGGCGCCAACCTGGTGGTGCAGACCAAGGGCAACAAGGTGCTGCGCGTGCTGCCGCTTGAAAACGAAGCGGTGAACGAATGCTGGCTGGCCGACCGTGACCGCTTCTCATATGAATCGTTAAACAGTCCGCAACGCCTGACCACACCCATGCTCAAGCATGGCGGCCAGTGGCAGGCGGTGAGCTGGAACACG
Source organism: Burkholderiales bacterium (assembly GCA_031418595.1). Taxonomy (GTDB): domain Bacteria; phylum Pseudomonadota; class Gammaproteobacteria; order Burkholderiales; family Burkholderiaceae_C; genus Rubrivivax. The sequence goes on along the minus strand of JANOXU010000160.1, from coordinate 2,707 downwards.
GCGTTGGGCTATGTGGCCGATGGTTTGAAGCGCATCAGCGCCGAATTTGGCGCCAGCAGCATCGGCGCCTTGGGCAGCGCCCACAACACGGTGGAAGAGCTGCATCTGCTGCAAAAACTGGTGCGCGGCCTGGGCAGCGAAAACATCGACCACCGTCTGCGCCACGCTGACTTCAGCAACACCGCGCCCGCTGGCCAGGCGCGTTGGCTGGGCCTGCCGGTGGCGGGCTTGTCGCAGTTGAGCGCGGCCTTCGTCGTTGGCTCCTTCCTGCGCAAAGACCACCCGCTGTTCGCGCAGCGCCTGCGCCAGGCGGCGCGCAAGGGCGCCAGCATCCACAGCCTGCATGCGCTGAACGACGATTGGTTGATGCCCGTGGGCGAGCGCATCGTTGCCCCGCCCAGTGGCTGGCAGCAGGCCTTGGCTGATGTGGCCGTGGCGGTGGCGCAGGCACATGGCGCCGAGCCACCCGTGCAGGGCACGGCCACACCCGCGGCGCAGGCCATTGCGACGTCGTTGCTGAACGGCGAGCACAAGGCTGTGTTGTTGGGCAATGCTGCCGTGCAGCACCCGCAAGCCGCGCAACTGTTGCTGCTGGCCGAGTGGATCGCCCACAGCACGGGTGCCAGCTTTGGGTACCTGAGCGAAGCCGCCAATTCCGTGGGCGCGCAATGGGTGCGTGCCCTGCCGGGCGAGGGTGGTTTGAACGCCGGCCAAATGCTCGGCCAGCCCATGAAGGCGCTGCTGCTGTTGAACGTGGAGCCCGTGCTCGATGCCGCCAACCCCGCCGCCGCGCGTGCTGCGCTGCAAGGCAGCGGTCTGGTCGTGGCGTTCACCTCCTTCAAAGATGCTGCGGTGGACAACGCCGATGTCTTGCTGCCCATTTCGCCCTTCACCGAAACCGCGGGCTGCTTCGTCAACGCTGAAGGGCGGGTGCAGGAATTCACCGGCCTGGTGCCGCCGCTGGGCGAAACGCGGCCGGCGTGGAAGGTGCTGCGTGTGCTGGGCAACTTGCTTGGCCTGGCCGGCTTTGAACAAGAGTCGGCCGAAGAAGTGCGGCGCGAGGCGCTGGGCGATGTGAGCCAGCTGGCCGCACGCTTGAACAACGTTCCAGATGTGGCGCTGGTCGCACCGGCTGCGGGCAGCGGCCTGGAGCGCATCGCCGATGTGCCGATCTACAGCACCGACGCCTTGGTGCGCCGTGCTGAAGCCTTGCAGGCCACGGCCGATGCGCGTGCGCCGATGGCCTCGTTGCCGGCGGGCCTGTGGGCGCAACTCGGCTTGGCCGCTGACGCCAAAGTGCGCATCAGCCAAGGCGCGGCCAGCGCCGTGCTGCCGGCCCGGCTGGATGCCAGCCTGGCTGCCAACACGGTGCGTGTACCCAGCGGCCATGTCGACACGTCTACCCTGGGTGCGGCCTTTGGCCCGTTGCAGGTGGAGACGGCATGAACGCCATGCTCGACCTCGTCAACCAGCATGGCACGGCCCTGTTGGGCAGCACCCTGTGGGCCGTGGTCTGGAGCCTGGTCAAGATCGTTGCCTTGCTGCTGCCGCTGATGGGTTGCGTGGCCTACCTCACGCTGTGGGAACGCAAGGGCATCGGCTTCACGCAGTTGCGCCCGGGCCCCAACCGCGTCGGCCCGTTCGGCCTGCTCACCCCGATTGCTGACGCGGTGAAGCTGATCTTCAAGGAGATCATTCGCCCCACCGCCGCCAACAAGCCGCTGTTCTTCCTCGGCCCGGTCATGACCATCATGCCGGCGCTCGTGGCCTGGGTGGTGGTGCCGTTCGGGCCCGAGGTGGCGCTGGCCAACGTCAACGCCGGGCTGCTGTTCCTGATGGCCATCACCTCGTTGGAGGTCTACGGCGTCATCATCGCCGGCTGGGCCTCGAACTCGAAGTACGCTTTCCTTGGCGCGCTCCGCGCGTCCGCTCAAATGGTGAGTTATGAAATCGCCATGGGCTTTGCGCTGGTGGTGGTGCTCATGGTTTCGGGCAGCATGAACATGACCGAGATCGTGCTGGTGCAAGACAAGGGTTATTTCGCCGGCATGGGGCTGAATTTCCTGTCGTGGAACTGGCTGCCGCTGCTGCCGATCTTCATGGTCTATTTCATCGCCGGCTTGGCCGAAACCAACCGCCACCCGTTCGACGTGGTTGAAGGTGAGTCTGAGATCGTTGCCGGCCACATGATCGAATACTCCGGCATGTCGTTCGCCATGTTCTTCCTGGCCGAATACGCGAACATGCTCCTGGTGTCGACCTTGGCCGTGATCATGTTCCTGGGCGGCTGGCTGCCACCGATGGACAGCGCGCTGTTCAACTGGATACCGGGCTGGATCTGGCTGGCGCTGAAGGTCTTCGTCGTCGTCACCATGTTCCTGTGGGTGCGCTCCACGTTCCCGCGCTACCGCTACGACCAGATCATGCGCCTGGGTTGGAAGATCTTCATCCCGGTCACCCTGGTGTGGCTGGTGGTGGTGGGGCTGTGGATGCAGTCGCCGTGGGACATCTGGAACTAGGGCCTGTCATCATATGAATCACCCCTGCGTGGCACCCCAGAGCGGGTGCAATCTAGGCGCAAAGCACAGCCGGGCTGGTGGCCCGGCGAGCATTTGCAACGACGAGTGCGCCCGCTCTGGGGTGCCACCCGTAGGGCCGGGGGGGGGGGGGGGGGGGGGGGGGGGGGGGGGGGGGGGGGGGGGGGGGG
>JANOXU010000159.1:0-1751 GCA_031418595.1 Burkholderiales bacterium | reverse complement strand
ATGGTGCGCAAGCGCATATTGCAGGGGCTGCGGGCATGAGTGCGCCTGTAGTGCGGGCGCAGGGCCCGGGCAAGGCCAGAAATGGCCAAAAGGCAGCGAAGTCGCCCGATCAAGACCTCGAATTTGCAACTCGACCGCAGTTCAAACAATAAGTCATCTCAAACTGCAATTGAGAGGTTGTGCAGACGTTCCCTAGGGCGCACTGCATCCTTCCTTACTGGATGATGAAGTTCGAGTAATGCACCGCGCTCACCAGGTGCACCGGCTCGGCCTTCTTTTGCTTCTTCTTCTTCGCCGCCGGCGCATGTGCCGCGGCATCGGCTTGCTCATCGTCTTCAGGCGGCTCCACGCCCAGCGCGCGTTCGGTTTCGCGCTTGATGTCCAGCGACAGCTTGGCCTTGCCCTCGCGCGCCAGCAGCTCGGCGGCTGTCTTGTGCGCCAGCACCATGAGGATGTTGTTGCGAATGGCCGGCATGTAGAGCTTGATCTGGTCGCCCACCTTGGTATCGCTGATTTCCAGCGTCATGCCCACTTGCAAGAAGCGCTCGGCGTCGCGGTCGGCCAGGTTCACGGTGAACGGGTCCAGCGGCACGAAGGTGGGCGGGTGCTTGGGGTCGTGCGTGGCCTTCTTCGGGGTGTGGGTGGTGGCGGCGTCGCCATCGGCATCTTCTTCGGCCGCGGCCTTCTTCTTCATGAAGATCAAGGCGCCGCCCCCGGCAGCGGCCAGCAGCACCACGGCGGCCACGATGATGATGATCAGCTTCTTCTTGCCCTTCTTCGGGGCGGCGGGTGGTTCAGTGGCAGCGGCAGCGGACATGGTTTCTCCGGCCCCGGATCTGGGGCAACTTGGGGCATTGTTGAATTCACTCGCCGCGGCGTTGCGCCGATAAGGGCCTGCAACGCCGCGCAGTAGGCGCTGCGCTCAGTGGATTTGTTCACAGGCTCTTAGGCGTACAGGTCGAGCACGCCGCGCTGCGCTGCGCGCGGCACTGCACCCGCGCTCTCGCGCCACCCTGGTGCGGCGCCAGGGGCACGGCGTTCACCATGATCGCCGTGCTGGCCGCCGCCCGGTTCACCGGAGCGCTGGCCGGGGTCCGAGACATCGCTGCCACCCAGGCTGAAGCCGGCCTCTTGCAGCGCGTTGGCCAGGGCCGGCAGGGCTTGCTGCAGCGCGTCGCGCGTGAAGGCGTTGACGGCCTGGAAGTCGATCTGCGCCACCGTGCCGTTCAGCGCAATGCTCACCGCAATGGGCCCCAGCTCGGCCGGGTGCAGCGTTAACTCGGCTTGCTGGATGCCGCCGCGCAGGAACACGGCCAACTGCGCCCCCAGGGCCGGTGCGAACTCGCGGCTGCCCGGGGTGGCCGAAACATCCGCCTGCACCGGCGCGGCGGCGGCGCTGGCCGGGTTCAAGGCCCGTTCCAGTGCCTGCGCCCAGGCTGGTGCCGCGGCGTTGGCACTTGGCAGTTGGGCCTGTGCCTCGCTGGCTGGTGCTGCGGGTGAGCGTTGTGCGGCGGCGCTGGCGGCGGGTTGCTCTGCGCTGGGTTGGCCGGCTGGCGCCGCAGCCACGGTGCTGGCGTTGGCGTTGGCGTTGGCGAGGCCGGCTTGCAGGCGCTGGCCGGCGTGCCCCGGCGTGGCCGGTGCCGCGTTGTCGCCGGCAGCGCCAGCTGTGGCGCGGCCTGGCGCCACGGTGGCGCCTTCGGCGCTGGCGGCCAGCGGGGCGGCGGCCAGGCTGGCGCCGGTGGGTGCGGCGG
>JANOXU010000158.1:0-19953 GCA_031418595.1 Burkholderiales bacterium | reverse complement strand
GCCTGCAATCCCGCCCTGTCGCTGCGCGAGTGCATGCAACGATGGCAAGGCATCGCGGCGCGATTGCGCGAGGCGCCGCGCCTTCGTCCGTACCAGTGTGAGGCTGATTTCTCATGATACTTACGTTAGCGCTTATGCCCCCAAGGGGGTGCGCGCCGGCTTGGTGGGCTGAGGTCGGACACAAACAGTCCCTGCGGACTGTTTGTGCCTGCCGAAGGCCCAGGGCCTCTGGCCCTGGGCGGCCCGGCGCTCGGCCCGTGCCCGGCCCTCACCCATGTCGGCACTCATTGGCCTTGCCCATTTGCGACACCGTTGATGCAGGCCTTCAAGGCATCCAGTTCCACAGGCTCAGACGCAGCCAATCAGTGAAGCTGTGCGTCCACACCCAGAGCAGCTTTTCGCGGCCCACGTTGACCTTGCCCACGCCTTCCAGGCCGGGGCGCAAGCGCGCCGCGCTGCCTTGGAGTTCGGCCTCGACGCGGAAGAAATTGCGCCCGTCTTGCGGCGTGGACACCGGCGTGATCTGGCGCACCGTGAAGGGCAGCACCTCACCCGGCAGACCCGACAGCACCAATTCACCGGCTTGGCCCTGGTTCAGGCGCGCGACATCGCGTTCATCCACTTGCAAGATGACGCGGTAGCCGCTGGCTGGCGCCACCTCGAACAGCACCCGGCCTTGCTCCACCGGCGAGCCAATTTGTTGGCTCAGGTCGCCCGACACCACCAAGCCGTCGAACGGCGCCGTGATGGTGGTGCGCGCGAGCTTTTCTTGCGCCAGCGACAACTGCGCATCCGCCTGGCCGACCTGCGCCGTGATCACGCCCATGGCGCCACGGTCTTGCCCGGCTTGCGCCACCTGGAAGCGGCGCAACAGTTGCACGCGCTCGGCGTTCCAGCGGCTGACCTCAAGCTTTAGGTCGCGGTCATCGAGCTGGGCCATGAGCTGGCCTTGGCGCACGCTGTCGCCGGCACGCACCGGCGCGGCGGCAACAAAGCCTTCAAACGGCGCCACCGCGGCCACCTGCTGCGCGCCTTCCACCACGGTGCGGGCCGAGACGCGGTAATCCACCGTCCACAACGCCATCGCCGCCACCAACCCGATGGCCAAGACCGACAGCAGCTTGATGCCCGGGTGGCGCGGCCCGAACAGGGTGCGCACGCCCTCGCCGAGCCAGCGCCAGGTGCGCTGCAAGGGGCCGGCTTCTTGTTCGCGCATGAGCGCCCACACGGGGCCCAGCATTTGGCCGGCGGTGCGCACCAACGCCAGGCTGGCGGCGTCGAACGGCTCGCCGCTGCTGCGCTCGAAACTCAGTGCGCCGATGGTCTGGCCTTCTTGCGTGAGCGGCACGCTGCACAACGCGGCCAGCTTGCGTTCACGCGCCAGTTCCGCGTGGGCCAGGGCGCCGATGGCCTCGTCGCCCTGTTCGGGAAACTGCAGCGGCACGCCGAGATCGAGCACTTCGTCCATCGCCGCGTTCAGGCCACGCACCAGGTCTGAGCGGGCGTCGAAGGTGGCCATGTTGGAGATGACCAAAGGCTCGATGCGGCCCTTGCGTTCCAGGCCCATGCTGACCCGCTCGCAGCTCAGCCGTTGCGCCAGCGCGTTCACCACGGCCAGCGCCGAAGGCCGCAATTTGCGCTGCGACAAGGCCGTGGCCAGCACTTCATTGAGCAGGCCCACGCGGCCCAGCGTGGCTTCACTTTCAGCCAGCACGCGCTGGCGGAAATGGTCGACCAACCAGGCAATGCCCCAGTGGATTTGACGCAGGGCGCGCTGCAAATCGGCTTCGGCGCTGTGGCCGACTTCAAGCACCACCGCCCCCCACAAGCGCCCGGCCACTTCAACCGGGTAGGCCACTTGGGGCGCGGCGTCTGGCGCGCCGGCTTCGGGCATGACGACGATGCCGGCCCGCTCAGCCAGCGCACGCTGCGCGGTGGGGCCGAGGTACTGCAAATCGCGCCGGCGGTCGGGCCACACGGCGCTGACGCGGAACGGGCCGTTGTCACCATCGCCCGTGAGCAGCAGCGCGGCGCGGCAGCGTTCGATGCGGGTGCACAGCAGCGCCAGCCAGCTCAGGCAGAACTCGGCTTCGTCGGCCGGCGCCGCGAAACGTTGCCAGGCGGCGGACTCGGCGCGCGCCTGGGCTTCGTCAGCCAGCGAATAAACCGGCGCCGAGCTTTGCATCGTGCGTGGCGATCAAATGACGCGGTTGGGCGTTCAGGCCACCGCCGCGGCCGGCTCCTCGACCGGCAGGCTGCCGATCAGACGGTCTTTCACTTCATTGAAATTGCGCAGTGAATACAGATGCAGGTAGAGCAATTCAAGCTCGTCGGTCTTGGCCAGTTCGGCCAGCTTCTCCGGCGCCAATTCACGCAGCTTGACGCGGTTTACGGCCATGAACCCGGTAAGCGAAAGCTGCGCCCCGCCCGGCGTGGTGACCTTGGCCTGCATCGGTTCGAGCAGCCCCAGCTCTTTGAGCTTGCGCCCCATCACCTGGGTGCGCAGGAACTGGGCCTGGTATTCCTTCAAGAAGGTGAGAACTTGCTCCACGTAGGGCGACGGCTTGTTGTCTTCAGTGAAGAAGCGCTGGCCGCGGCCCTCGGTGTTCAACCCGGGGTAGGACTCGTCGATGCACAGGGTGAGCGTCTTGTTGTCTGCGCTGGCGGCAAACACGAACGGGTAACGGCGCAGGAACGCCGGGATGTACTTGGCATTCCACTTCGCATCCGGGCCCAGGTAGAGGTTCTGGTCGCCCTTCACGCCCAGCACCACGGCGGGCATGATGTCTTCACCCACACCGGTGAACACCACCGCGTATTCGGTGGCGGCACGCAGGATTTCCACCGCCATCAAGGGCACGGCATTCACGCCCTTGCTGAAGGCGTAGTCGCCGCCAACTTCGACCGAATGCTTGCCGTGCCGAGCCGGCGTGATGGGAACAGCGGTTTCGTAGATGAGCAGTTGCTTGGTCATGGTGGGTGAAGTGGTTGTGAATCGGGGCGCCCGAGTGTGACACTGGGGCGCCCCAAATTGATGGGGTGAATCCCGTTACCCCCTAACTCCCGGGTATAGCGACTGCTTACATCGCGCCTCCGGGCGGGCACCCCGGCTGTCCCGTTCGCCGCCCGATTCCACTCAACCCAAATGTTTGCCGAAGAAACGCAACGTGCGGTCCCACGCCACCTGGGCCCAGGCGGCGTCGTACTGGGTGATGGGCAACCGGCCCGGGCCCTGCGCCGTTTCGTTGGCAAAGCCGTGCTGGGCCAGGTAGCGGTGGCCGGTATAGGGCACGCCGGCGGCGCTGAACTTCTCTTCCAGTGGCAGCACGGTGGCGATGGGGAAAGGGTTGTCCTGCTCGGCCCAGTGCGCCATCACCGGCACTTTGATCTTGCTGGCGTCGACATACTCAAGCGGCGGCAGGCCGTACCAGACCACGCCGCAATCGGCCTCGGGCACCATGGTGGTGGCCAGAACGGTGAGCGCGCCGCCCATGCAAAAACCGGTGACGCCCACCTTGGCGCTGCCTTGCGCTTTGAGGTACTGCACCGCGCCGCGCACGTCCTGCGCGGCGGCGTCGCCGAAGTTCAGCGCGCCCATCAGGTGGTGCGCTTCCTCGGCTTCGGTGGTGGACTTGCCGCGGTACAGGTCTGGCACCAGGGCGGTGTAGCCCGCGCGCGCCAGGCGATCGGCCACGCCGCGTATCTGGTCGTTCAGGCCCCACCATTCCTGAATGACCACGACGCTGGCCGTTGCGCCGGGTACCTCGGCAAGATAGCCCTGAACGCCTTGCCCATCGGGCCGGTTGAATGAAACGGTCTTGCCCATGTTCGAACTCCTTAGACGATCTTGACGGAAAGGTTCGGCAGCCCGTCGATGTGACACTCGATGACATCACCGCGCACCACTGGCCCCACGTTTTCGGGCGTGCCCGAATAGATGATGTCGCCGGCCTTCAACTCGTTGGCCTGCGACAGCCGGCTGATCTGCTCGGCCACGTTCCAGATCATGAAGCTGAGGTTGGCGTTCTGCTTGGTCTGGCCATTCACCTTCAGCCAGATGCCGCCTTGCGTGAAGTGGCCGATGCGGCTGGCCAGGTTCAACGGGCCGATGGGCGCCGAGCGATCAAAGCTCTTGCCGATCTCCCAGGGCTTTTTCTCGTCGCCCATGGCGCGCTGCAAATCGCGCCGCGTCATGTCCAGCCCCAGGGCGTAGGCGTACACATGTTCGAGTGCCCTGTCCATGGGGATGTTAGAGCCACCTTTGTGCAAGGCCGCCACCAGCTCCACCTCGTAGTGGTAGTTCTTGGTCAGGCTCGGGTAGGGGTGATCGGCCACCACGCCGGGCAGCACAAGCTGGATCGCATCAGTGGGTTTTTGAAAGAAGAACGGCGGCTCGCGCGTCGGGTCGGATCCCATTTCACGCGCATGCGCGGCGTAGTTGCGGCCGATGCAGTAGATGCGCCGAACCGGGAACTGCATGTCACTGCCAACCACCGGGATGAAGGTGTCGGCCACGTCGAACGGTGTTTTCACCGTGACAGCAGGCGTGGTGGCGCAGCCGGTGCCGGCGGTGCCCACCGCGGCACCGATGGTCATGGCCGCGGCGGTGTGCAAGGCTTGGCGGCGATCTTGCATGGGCATGGGTTTTCCTGGGTTGGTGAGGGCGGCGATTGCGGCACTTTAAGCAGGACAGTCTTGCGCCGCCAGCCTGGCAACTACCGAGTGCGCCGGCTATGCTTCGCGCCGCAACAAACAGGAGGCCACCCATGAAACTCAGCGCCGAACAACACGCCCAGTTCGACCACGACGGCTATCTCTTCTTCCCCGGCCTGTTCACCCCGGAAGAAACTGCCGGCTTGAACAACGCCGTGCCCGAGTTGTATGCGCGGCGCGAGGCCTACAACGTGCGTGAACGCGGCAGCGAAGCGGTGCGCACCAACTTCGCCGCGCACCTGTACAGCGAGCCCTTTGCGCGCCTGGCGCGCCACCCGCGCATGGTCGAACCCGTGCAGGAACTGCTGCATGAAAAGCTGTACATGCACCAGTTCAAGATCAACGGCAAGATGGCTTTTGAAGGCGACGTGTGGCAGTGGCACCAGGACTACGGCACCTGGAAGAACGACGACCACATGCCCACGGAACGCGCCATGAACGTGGCCATTTTTCTGGACGATGTGAACGAATTCAACGGCCCGTTGATGTTCATTCCGGGCAGCCACAAGCGCGGCGTGATCGACGCCAAGCACGACCTCACCACCACCAGCTACCCGCTGTGGACGGTGGACAACGAGCTCATCACGCAGTTGGTGGAACGCGCCGGTGGCAAGCAAGGCGGCATCGTCAGCCCTAAGGGGCCAGCGGGCTCGATGATCCTGTTCCACAGCTGCTTGGTGCATGCCAGCACCAGCAACCTGAGCCCCTGGAACCGCGTCAGCGTGTACCTGAGCCTGTGTGCGGCGAGCAACCATGTGCGGCGTTTCAAGCGACCCGAATACATCGCCCACCGCGAGTTCACGCCGATTGAATGCCTGCCCGACGATTGCCTGATGAAACCTTACCCGGTTGAGTTGCCCTGGAAGAACGGCATGCCGGCCAGCGCGCTGGTGACCAGCGAAACGCCGTTTGAATCAATGAAGGCGGCGGCATGAGCCGCCGGGCCGTCCCAAAGGCGAATACCGCAGCGCCAAGCGCGGAGGTTTCCAAATGAACCTTTACCCCAAGCTGCAAGCCCGCGCCGCCGCCGGCAAGCCGGTTCGCGTGGGCCTCATAGGCGCCGGCAAGTTCGGCTCCATGTACTTGGCGCAGGTGCCGCGCACGCCGGGCGTGCACCTGGTGGGCATCGCTGACCTCTCACCCACTAACGCCAGAAGTAACCTGGCTCGTGTGGGCTGGTCTGCCGAGCAAAGCGCCGCCCCGTCGCTCGACGCCGCTGTGAAGCACGGCAACACCCACATCGGTGATGACTGGCAAGCCCTGGTGCGCCACCCAGCCATCGACGTGATCGTTGAATGCACCGGCCACCCGATTGCGGCGGTGGCACATTGCCTGGCCGCCTTTGCGCAGGGCAAGCATGTGGTCAACGTTACGGTGGAAGCCGATGCGTTCTGCGGCCCCTTGCTGGCGCAGCGCGCGGCCGCAGCGGGCGTGGTGTATTCGCTCGCCTTTGGCGACCAGCCGGCGCTGATTTGCGACTTGGTCGATTGGGCGCGCACCTGCGGCTTCCCGGTGGTGGCGGCCGGGCGCGGCCACAAGTGGCTGCCGCACTTTTGCGAGTCCACGCCCGACACCGTGTGGGGCCACTACGGCCTGAGCCCCGAGCAAGCGCTGCGCGGAGGCCTGAACCCGAAGATGTTCAACAGCTTCTTGGATGGCAGCAAGCCTTCCATCGAAAGCACTGCGGTGAGCAACGCCACGGGGTTAACCGTGCCGTCCAACGGCCTGCTGTATCCGCCGGCCAGCGTGGAAGACATTCCCTTCGTCACCCGCCCCATCAGCGAAGGCGGCGTGCTGGAACGCAAGGGCATGGTCGAGGTGATTTCCTCGCTCGAAGCGAACGGCCGCAAGATCCCGTACGACATCCGCATGGGCGTGTGGGTCACGGTCGAGGCCGAGACCGACTACATCAAGAACTGCTTCGAGGAATACAACGCCCACACCGACCCGAGCGGGCGCTACTTCACGCTGTACAAGCGCTGGCACCTCATCGGCCTGGAAGTGGGCGTGAGCGTGGCCAGCGTGGCCTTGCGCGGCGAGCCCACCGGCGTGGCCACGGCCTGGAACGCCGACGTGGTGGCCACCGCCAAGCGCGACTTGGGCGTGGGAGAAATGCTCGACGGCGAAGGCGGCTACACGGTGTGGGGCAAGCTGCTGCCGGCGGCCACTTCAGCGCAGATGGGGGGCCTGCCCCTGGGCCTGGCGCATGGCGTGAAAGTGCTGCGGCCGGTGAAGAAGGGGCAGTCGCTGAGCTGGGCCGATGTGGCCGTTGACACCACGACCGATGCCTACAAATTGCGGCGCGAAATGGAGCGGCTCTTTGCGCCACCGATGCTGCGGGCGGCTTGACGGCGGCTGGGTAACGCGGTCGGGCGCTGTGCTGGCCGCAGCCGGCACTCAAGCCAGCAGCGCACCGGTCTCATCCTGCGCTGGCATGCCGCCGATGGCACCACCGCCCCGCACCGACAACGCCGCCGCCGCATTGGCCCAACGCAGGGCTTCATTCAGCACCAGCCCGCGCGCCAGAGCGGCGGCCAGCGCGCCGGTGAAGGTGTCGCCGGCGCCGATGGTGTCGGCCACGTTCACGGCATGGCCGGCCAGGGCCTGCGCAGCGGCGCCAGGTTTATACAGGCGGCAACCCGCGGCGCCCAGGGTCACGATCACGGCGCCCGCACCTCGACTCAGCAGCACCGCGGCGGCGTCATCCAGGCTGTTGCCTGCGCCCAGGCCGGCCAGCGCCAGCAGCTCGCCTTCGTTGGGCGTGATCACATCGCACAGCGCCAGCAACTCGTCGCTCAGCGGCAGCGCGGGTGCGGGGTTGAGCAGGGTGCACACGCCGGCCGCACGCGCGATGCGAAACGCCTCGGCGGTGCAGGCCAGCGGCACTTCGCACGAAGCCATCACCACCTTGGCAGCTTGCAGCAGCGGCGCGGCGGCCCGGGCGTGTTCACCATGCAGCCCGGCGGTGGCCCCGGCGTACACCGAGATGGCGTTGTCGCCGCCGTCAAACACGTGGATGAGTGCCACACCGCTGCGCTCGCCTGCGGCGATGTGAACCTGACCGGTGGCGATGCCTTCAGCGCGCCACAGCGCTAGGCCCATGCGGCCGAAGTCGTCATCGCCCACACGCGCCAGCAAAGCCACCTTCGCGCCCTGGCGCGCAGCGGCCACGGCGGCGTTGCTGCCCTTGCCACCGGGGCTCACTTCAAACGCCGTGGCGGCCAGGGTTTCGCCGCGCGCGATGGGCCGCGGCACGCGGGCCACCAAATCGGCGTTCCAACTGGCGATGCACACCACATCGGCTGGCATGGTTTGGTTCAAGTCTTGTCGCGGCTCAAACCGAGTTGGCTGATTTGTTCAGTTAGCCGCGCCAATTCAACATCGCTCAAGGTGCGCAGCGGCGCGCGCACGCGCAACCAACCAGGGTGCTGGTCGAAGACCGCCATCACGCCCTTCAAGGCCGCTGTCAGGCCATAGCCGTTCAGCACCTTCAGCAGGGCCAGCAAGTCGTGCTGCGTTTGCTCAGCCCCCGGCTGCGCCGCGCCGCCAATCAAGCGCAGCACCAGGCGCGGCGCGATGTTGCCCACACCGCTCACCGCGCCGCGGCTGCCCTGCGCAGCCAGGGTTTGCAGATCGGGCTCGTTGCCCACCCACACTTGCAGCGGCGGCATGAAGGCCTGCGCGAAGGCCAGCGACACCTCGCGCTGGCCGCCACTGTCTTTGATGCCGATGATGGCTTGCGGGTGGCGCCGCAACAGCGTGCTCACCACGGCATGGCTCAAGGCCACGCCCGACACTTGCGGGATGTGGTACAGCACGATGCGCAGCCGCGAATCTGCCACGCCTTCGATCACTTGCTGGTAGGCATCAATCACGCCATCGTCGGGCACGCCCTTCAAGAAAAACGGCGGCAGCACCAGGCAGCCGCGCGCGCCCAACTGCACCGCGTGGCGCGTGAGTTCAATCACATCGGGCAAGGCCGCGCAACTGGTTGAGGCCAGGATGCGCTGCGCCGGCACGCCGCCGGCCACCAGGCCTTCGAGCGCGGCGCGGCGCTCGGCCACGGTGAACGACGGCCCCTCACCCGTGGTGCCGAACGGCGTGACGCCGGTGCACCCGGCATCGAGCAGGCGCCGGGCGTGGGCGGCGAAGCGTGGCACGTCGATGTCGCCATGCTCATTCAGCGGCGTCAACAAGGCGGGCCACAGGCCGGTGTAAGGCACGTCTACTTGAATGGCCATCGTTGCGCTTTCCCAGGGGTGCGCAAGCAGCCGCACCGTCACACCGTTGCGCCGGCCATCGGGCTGATGGGGCCAGGCTATTGCGCGGTGTCTGGGCAGCGATTCTCACACCGCAGGTCTGACAATCCGGCCATGCCCAGCCTGCTGCGTGATGCCACGCACCCCATCGAAACCGAGATCGAGTTCAGCGCCATCCGCGCGCAGGGCGCGGGCGGGCAGAACGTCAACAAGGTGTCCAACGCGGTGCACCTGCGCTACGACATTCATGCCAGCAGCCTGCCCGATGAACTGAAGCAGCGCCTGCTGGCCGTGGGCGACCAGCGCATCAGTGGCGACGGCGTGGTGGTGATCAAGGCGCAAGACCACCGCAGCCTGGAACGCAACCGGCAAGACGCCATCCAGCGGCTGCGCGAATTGATTGAAGACGCCGCCCACGTGGCCAAGGCGCGGCGCAAGACGCGGCCCACGCTGGCGTCGAAGAAGCGGCGCATCCAGGGCAAAGTATTGCGCGGGCAGGTGAAGAGCTTGCGTGGCAAGGTAAGTGAATGAATTCAAACGTTGATCGACATTTGATCGTGCCCGCGCCGCGCTGCGTGGCCGTCATCGGCGCCGGGCCGGCGGGCTTGATGGCCGCGCAGGTGCTGGCCGAGGCTGGCGCGCAGGTCACCGTGTTCGACACCAAGGCCACCGTGGGCCGCAAGTTCCTGCTCGCCGGGCGCGGCGGGCTCAACCTCACGCATTCCGAGCCGCTGGATCGCTTCATTGGCCGCTACGGACCGCGGGCCGACGCCCTGGCGCCGCAGTTGCATGCCTTCGGCCCGCAGGCGGTGCGCGAGTGGGCGCATGCGCTGGGCAGTGAGACCTTCGTCGGCACATCCGGTCGCGTGTTCCCGCACGCGATGAAGGCCGCGCCCCTGCTGCGTGCCTGGTTGCAGCGCCTGCACGGCCTGGGTGTGGTGTTTCGCACGCGCCACCGCTGGCTGGGCTGGAACGAAGCCGGCGAATTGCGCTTTGCCACACCCACCGGCGAACAGCATTTCAACCCGCAAGCCACTGTGCTCGCCCTGGGTGGCGCGAGTTGGCCGCGGCTGGGCTCTGACGGCGCCTGGCTGCCCCTGCTGCAAGCACGCGGCGTGGCGCTGCAGCCCTTGCAGGCCGCCAACTGCGGCTTCGATGTGCAGGGCGGCTGGAGTGACCACCTGCGCCAACGCTTCGCCGGCCAACCGGTCAAGCCGGTGGTGGCGCGTTGCGCCGCGGCTGACGGCAGCGTGATCGCCCAGCAAGGCGAATTCGTGCTCACCGATGGCGGCGTGGAAGGCAGCCTCATCTACGCCCTGGCCGCCCCCTTGCGCGACGCCATCACCCGCCACGGCAGCGCCACGCTGAGGCTGGATTTGCTGCCCAACCACAGCGCGCAACAGGTGCTGGCCGAAATCGCGCGCCCACGTGGGCCGCGCAGCCTGGCCACGCACTTGAAGAGCCGCCTGGGCATCAGCGGCCTGAAGCTGGCGCTGCTGCATGAAGTGCTGGGCGCCTCGGGCCTGCACGAGCCGGCGCAGTTGGCCGCGGCCTTGAAGGCCTTGCCACTGGTGCTGGCCGCACCGAGGCCGCTGGCTGAGGCCATCAGCACCGCCGGCGGTGTGGCCTTCGAGGCGATGAACGACAGCGCGATGCTGCATGCCACGCCCGGCGTTTTTTGCGCCGGTGAAATGCTCGATTGGGAAGCCCCCACCGGTGGCTACTTGCTCACCGCCTGCCTGGCCAGCGGCCGCGCGGCCGGGCTCGGCGCCTTGGCCTGGCGCGGCTGAACCGATCTCAGCCGCTCAGCCCAGACAAAGCCGCAGGCCGACGAAAACGGCCATGCCCACGACGATGGTGCCAAGAATGCCGCGGCGCCAGAAGTAGTACGCCGCCGCCGCCACCGCCGCCAGGGGTCGTGGGTCGGTTAACGTTTGAATGAACTCGCCGTGACTCGTCAACACCTCGGGCGCCACCACGGCCATCAAGGCGCCCAGGGGCGCATAGCGCAGGCCTTGGCGCAACCAAGGCGGAATGCTCAGCTCGCGCCGGGGCAGCAAGAAGAAGCCGCGGGTCAGCAGGGTGATCAAAGCCAGCCCGGCAATGGTCAGCAGCGCATCGGCGTTGCTCATGGCGCAGGCGCACGCGGCGCTGCGCGTTCGACCAACAGCCCCACCACCACGGCCACGGCAATGGCCACCACGATGTTCAGCTTCAGCGGCAAGGCCAGCGCCGCCACCGCGGCCGCACCCCCGGCTGCGGCCGCGGCCCAGGTGCTGCGGTCATTCAACAGCGAGCAGCTCAGGGCCAGCAAAGCCACCGTGCCGGCGAATTCCAGGCCCCATTGCGGCGCGATGTGCTCGGCCAGCGCAATGCCCAGCAGCGAAGGCAGTTGCCATGAGAGCCAGTTCACCGTGACGCCGCCCCAGAAGTACGGCACCTGCTCGGGCTGCGCCGGCT
Organism: Burkholderiales bacterium; assembly: GCA_031418595.1. GTDB lineage: Bacteria > Pseudomonadota > Gammaproteobacteria > Burkholderiales > Burkholderiaceae_C > Rubrivivax. Next base: position 8,521 of record JANOXU010000158.1, on the reverse strand, counting down.
TATCTGCAAACCGGTGCATGAAGATCACGTAGTTCAGGTCGGCCGTGAAGTAGGCCATGCGCAAGCGCTGGCCCAATGGCAGTTGGTTCAGGTATGGGCGCCAACTGGCGCTGAAGATGATGAAGCGCAGGTTGATGCAAAACGCCGTGGCCAGCACCAGCCAGACCGGCGCGTTGGCGTGCATCAAGGGCACGGTGGCGAGCTGCGCACCGCCGGCAAAGACCAGCAGCGACATGGCCACCGCCAAAGGCCAGGCCAGACCGCCTTTGACCATGGCCACCCCCGTCACCAGGCCCCAAGCGGCCAGGCCGGGGGCCACACGGGCCATGTCACGCGCACCCTCACGCCAGGCGGGGTGGTGCCAAGCGAAAGCTGCCCCTGCCGAGTCGACCATGCGCGGCATTGTCCATGCCGCCCAAGGCGTTGCGCGCGATGGTGCGCGCCGCGTCAAGAATCGTGCTTGCCGGCCTTGCTGCCTTTGGCTGATTTCTTGGCGGCGGGCTCCACGCCCTCGGCGGCCTGAGCCTTGCCCGCGGCCATCTCGGCCGGTGGGTTGATCAGCGGCGCCACGGCCTCGATCTTGTTTTCGCGCATGTAGTCGTTCATTTCGCGCCAGCCGGCAAACACCGCGCTCTTGTCGGCCTTCTTGTTCAAGCCGTAGCAGTCCTCGATCGCCCGGCCCGAATGGCGGCAGGCACCGCCCACGGCCTTGCCTTCGGCTTCGCGCCGCGCGGCCAGGGCGCTGGCTGATTCGATGCCCAGCGCATCGCACCCTGTGAGCCACAGGGCGGCCAAGAGCACGACGGGCAGGAAGGGACGAAGCATCAAGCGCACCGGGAAAGCCAGATAGGCGGGATATCGACCCCGCCCGGCGCGAACTTGAATGTCAGGGCGCCATGGCCAGCAGCTTTTGCACCCGTTCTTCGGTGGCCGGGTGGGTGGAAAACAACCCACGCAGACCACCGCCGGCCAGCGGGTTGATGATCATCATCTGCGCGGTTTCAGGGTGGCGCTCGGCGGCTTCGAGCGGCAGGCCGCGGGCATAGCGGTCGATCTTTTGCAGCGCCGACGCCAGCGCGCGCGGGTCACCGGAAATCTCGGCGCCGCCGCGGTCGGCCTCGAACTCGCGCGCGCGGCTGATGGCCATTTGGATCAAGCTGGCCGCCAGCGGCGCCAGGATCATCATGGCCAGGCTGGCCACGATGTTGCTGCGGCCATTGCTGTCGCGCCCGCCGAACAGGCCGGCGAAGTTGGCCAGCATGGAAATGGCACCGGCCATGGTGGCGCTAACGGTTGAGATGAGAATGTCGCGGTGCTTGACATGCGCCAGCTCGTGCGCCATCACGCCACGCAATTCGCGCTCGCTGAGCACGCGCAGGATGCCCGTGGTGGCCGCCACCGCGGCATGCTGCGGGTTGCGCCCGGTGGCAAAGGCGTTGGGCGCGTCTTCTTCGATCAGGTACACCTTGGGCATGGGCAGCCCGGCCTTGGTGGCCAGCTCTTGCACCATGTTGACGAACTGCGGCGCCGACGAGGCATCAACCTGCTGGGCCTTGTACATCTTCAGCACCATGGTGTCGCTGAACCAGTAGCTGAAGAAGTTCATGCCCAGCGCCACCACCAGCGCCAGCATCATGCCGGTCTGGCCACCGAGCATTTGGCCCAGCGCCATGAACAGCGCCGTGATGGCCGCCATGAGCATCGCGGTCTTCAGCAGGTTGAACATGGTCTTGCGTCTCCTTCAGGGTCAAGGTCAAGGTCAAGGTCAAGGGGTTGAAGATGCGGGCGTCGGCGCCGCATTCAAGCTGTGGCCCGCAACCAGCATGGGCAGCGCCTGCAGCAAGCTTGCCACGGCGGCGCGCTTGCCGCCCGGGCGTTGCACTTGCAGCAACTCCAGTGCGCCTTCGCCACAGGCCACGGTGAGCCGGCCGCCGGCAGCGTGCAGCACCGTGCCGGGCAGCGCCGGGGCGGCTGCAACGACCTGCGCTCGCCACAGCTTGATGGCCTGGCCTACGGCCGTGAAGCTGGCGCCGGGAAAGGGGTCGAAAGCGCGCACCCGGCGTTCGATCATGGCCGCGGGCTGCGCCCAGTCGATCGCGCCTTCGGCCTTGTCGATCTTGCTGGCGTAGGTGACGCCGTCTTGCGCCTGCGGCGTGCCGCGCAGTGCGGGCAGCTCATGCAAGGCGCGCACGATGAGGCTGGCGCCCAGAGCGGCCAGCTTGTCGTGCAGGCTGGCGGCGGTGTCGTCGGCCGTGATCGGCAGGCTTTGCGCCAGCAGCATGGCGCCGGTGTCCAGGCCGGCGTCCATTTGCATGATGGTGATGCCCGTGGCGGCATCGCCAGCTTCAATGGCGCGCTGGATCGGTGCCGCGCCGCGCCAACGCGGCAGCAACGAGGCGTGGATGTTCAGGCAGCCCAGGCGCGGCAGTTCGAGCACCCAAGCCGGCAGGATCAAGCCGTAGGCGGCCACCACCAGCACATCGGGCCGCGCCTGTTCAAGCGCCTGGCGGGCGGCCGCTGCATCGGCGGGGTATTTGCCGTCCAGGCGCAGGCTGCGTGGCTGGGCCAGCGCCAGGCCATGCTGCACGGCCAACTGCTTCACGGCCGAGGCCTGCAACTGCTGGCCGCGGCCGGCGGGGCGGTCGGGCTGGGTCAGCACCAGCGGCAACTCGAAGCCGGCTTGCAGCAAGGCCGCCAAGGCCTGGGCGGCGAACTCGGGCGTGCCCGCGAACGCGACACGGTTTGCGCGGCCCAAGGCCACCTGCGTCATGCGTCGCGCAGCTCTTCGCGCGTTCTCTTTTGCATCTTGGTGCGGATACGCTGGCGCTTGAGCGGGCTCAGGTATTCAACGAAGACCTTGCCCAGCAGGTGATCCATTTCGTGCTGCACGCACACCGCGGCCAGGCCTTCGGCGTCGAATTCATAGGCCACGCCATCGCGCCCCAGGGCTTGTACGCGCACGCGCTGGTGGCGCTGCACTTTGTCGTAGACCAGCGGCACCGACAGGCAGCCTTCGTCGATTTCCTGCATCTCGGCGCTGCATTCCAGCAGCTTCGGGTTGATCAGCACGCGCGGCTGGTCGCGGGCCTCGCTGGTGTCGATGACGATCAAGCGCACATGCTCATCCACCTGGGTGGCCGCCAGGCCCAGGCCGTCGGCCTCGTACATGGTTTCGATCATGTCGTCGGCCAGGCGCTTAAGCCGCTCATCGACCCGCACCACCGGCTTGGCCACGGTGTGCAAACGCGGGTCTGGGTAGCGAAGAATCTTCAGCAAGGCCATGTCGAAATCGGAAGTGGTGGGTGTTTGCGCGGCTTATTTGCGGCCATCAAACCGCCGTTTCAAGCGGATGCGTAACGAGCTGCTGCACAGCGCGAAGCTGGGCTGGGTTTCGTTGCGATATCAAGGCTTTGAAGGCAGAATTGATGAAACACTATGAGGTCTGAATGGGCCCGCGCAAAACGCACGCGCAGCCTGCCCCTCGAAGCCTTGAAAAGGGCGCGATTGTGTCATCGCCATCACCGGCTTGACTGCCAGCGCGCCGGGAGCCCTTGCCGCATGAAGCCACCCCTGAATTTGCTTGCCGCGTGCACCGTGCGCGGGCCTGCTCTGGCCGTGAGCACCGCGTTGCTGCTGGGTTCGGCCTGGGCCGCAGAGCCCAAGTTCCCCATCACGCCGCAGCAGCGTGGCACCGCGCAGCAAGTGGCGCAAGCCGGCGTGGCGTTGTCTGAGCTGGCGCCCAACGCACCCGACTCACACACCGTGCAGCCGCGCGACACGCTGTGGGACATCTCCAAGCTGTTTCTCAAAAGCCCCTGGCGCTGGCCCGAGCTGTGGGGCATGAACCTCGACCAGATTCGCAACCCGCACCTCATCTACCCGGGCCAGGTGTTGGTGCTTGAAAAGTCCGGCGGCCGCGCCCGCTTGCGCGTGGCGCAAAGCGCGGGCGTGCCCAGCAACACGGTGAAGCTGTCGCCGCGCGTGCGCCACGAAACGCTGAACAACGGCGCCATCGCTTCCATTCCAATGCACCTGATCGGCCCGTTCCTGAACGAGGCCGTGGTCTTCAACGCCAACGAGCTTGACTTGGCGCCGCGCATCGTGGCCTCGCAAGAAGGCCGGGTGATCATGTCCAAGGGCGACACCGCCTATGTGCGCGGCGACCTGGCCGGCGCGCGCCACTTCAGCCTGTTTCGCTCGCCCAAGCCGCTGATCGACACTGAAACGCGCGAGGTGCTGGGCTTCGAGGCGCAATACGTGGGCACGGCCGAATTCATGCAAGCCGGCCACACCAGCGCCGGTGCCGATGGCAAGCCGCTGGTGGTGCCTGACACCTTCAACATCCGCAGCGTGCGCCAGGAAGCCGCCGTGGGCGACCGCCTGGCCCCGCTGCCCAGTGGCGACCTGAGCGCCTATCAGCCGCATGCCCCCAACGCGGCCGTGAGCGGGCGCGTGGTGTCGGTGTACGGCGAGGCCTTGAACGCCGGCCAGAACCAGATCGTGGCCATCAACCGCGGCACGCGCGACGGCATGGAACGCGGCCATGTGCTGGCGGTGTGGCGCGCCGGCGAGCCGCGCACCGACCCCACCGACATCAAGCGCACCGCCATGCGGCTGCCCGATGAACGCCACGGCCTGATGTTCGTGTTCCGCGTCTTCGAGCGCGTGTCGTATGCGCTGATCCTGAGCGCGCAAGAGCCGGTGCGCGCGGGCGACCGCTTCACGCAACCCTGATCACACGCCCCTGATCGGCGCCCCTGGTTTGCTCGACGCCGAAGAATTCACCGCCTGGTTCCGGCTGCTCGAAACACCCGGCCTGGGGCGCGAGAGCATCCGCCGCCTGCTGGCCGCCTTCGGGTCACCCCAGGGCGTGCTGGCGGCGCTGCCGTCGTCGCGGCGCGATGTGGCCGGCAGCGTGGCGGTGCAAGCCCTGTTGGTTGAGCCGCCCGAATACCGCCGCCGGCTCGATGCGGCCTGGGGCTGGCGCCAAGGCGGCGCGGCACGGCGCATCCTCACGCTCGGCGACCCGGCCTACCCGGCAACGCTGCTGCAAACGGCCGACCCGCCACTGCTGCTCTATGCACAAGGCCGGCTCGAACTGCTGCAAACGCCAACCATCGCCGTGGTGGGCAGCCGCAGCCCCAGCGCCCAAGGGCGCGACAACGCGCGCGCCTTTGCGGCCTTCTTGAGCGAACACGGCTACTGCGTGGTGTCTGGCCTGGCACTGGGCATAGACGGTGCGGCACATGAAGGCGCACTCAGCGGCCCGGGCAGCAGCATCGCGGTGGTGGGCAACGGGCTGGATCTGGTCTACCCGCGCCGCCACCAGGGCTTGACCGAACGCCTGGCCACGCAAGGCCTGCTGCTGAGCGAATACGCGCCCGGCGTGCCGCCGTTGCCGCCGCACTTTCCGGCGCGCAACCGCATCATTGCCGGGCTGGCGCAGGGCACGTTGGTGGTGGAAGCGGCACTGCAATCGGGCTCGCTGATCACAGCGCGGCTGGCCGCTGAATGCGGGCGCGAAGTCTTCGCCATACCGGGCTCGATCCACTCGCCGCACGCGCGCGGCTGCCATGCGCTCATCAAGCAAGGCGCCAAGCTGGTGGAAAGCGGGCAAGACATCCTGGAAGAACTGCAAGGCCACCCTTCCCCGCCGCAGGCGCAGGCTGCACCGAGCGCCGACCCTTTGCTGCGCGACATGGGCTTTGACCCGCTGAGCCTGGACGAGCTGGCGGCGCGCACCGGCATGGCCGTGCAAGACCTGGGCGCGCGGTTGTTGGAGCTGGAACTGCACGGCGCCGTGGCACGCCTGCCTGGCGGCCTCTTTCAACGCCGCCACCAGGCTTGAACGCCGCGGCGAGGCTGCGTTACACGGGCTCACGGCCTGCGCCGCAGGCACTGGGATATAGTGCCCAGACCATGTTCGATGTGCTCGTTTACCTCTACGAAAACTACTGGCGCCCTGACGCCTGCCCCGAGCCCAATCAACTGTCGCGCAAGCTCAGTGCGGTGGGTTTCGAGGCCGATGAAATTCAGGAGGCGTTGGCCTGGTTGAACGGCCTGGCTGCGGGGGCTGATGCCGGCATCACGCTGGCCGGCGCCAACAGCCTGCGCGTGTGGACCGACAGCGAGCGCGAATGCCTGCGCGACGAAGGCATCGGCTTCCTGAGTTTCCTGGCCTCGGCCGGCGTGCTGCCCGCGCCGCTGCGCGAAATGGTGGTCGACCGGGCCATGGCCGCGGGTGGCCAGAACATGGATCTCGAAGACCTGAAGATCGTGGTGCTGATGATCTTTTGGAGCCTGGGCGAAGAGCCCGACGCGCTGATCCTCGACGAGCTGTTCGTCGACGAAGAAGACCGGCTGATCCACTGAGCGCGCGCCGGGCCCGGCGCGACCGTCGATTCAGTTCAGGATGCGGCTCGGGTCCACATCGAGCTTTTCCATCGCACTGCGCGTCGCGCGCACCGTGAGCGACTCGTCCTGCGCCGGCACCAGCAAGCCGGCCTGCAGGAACGCGGCCAGCCGGTTCTGCTGGAACAGCACACCCCGCCCTTGCGGCGAGACGAACAACGTGAGCTGGCGGCGCATGCCCTGCCAGGCGAGCTGCACCGCTTCGTTGCGGTTGCGGTAGTCGAGCATGTACCAGCTGCCGACTTGCAACTCGCGCGCCCACGCGACCATGGCTGGCGTGGGCATCGAGCCACCTTCCGCGACCACTTCGAGTTCTGAGCTTTCGTAACCCGACAGGTCGTGCACCATCGACTCGTCGATCTCGAGGTCGGCCGAGTCGGGCAGCAGTTCTTCCAGCGTTTCGAGCCGGCCCATCAGTTCTTCGAGCCGCTCGTGCGGAATCGCGGCGGTCTTGGCCGTAAATGCCGCGGCGAGCGAATTGTTCAGGCGCTGGATGTGCTCGTCCTGCTTGTCGGCCGGCACGCCGGCGTGCAGCATGCCGTCGCGCAGCGTCTTCAGCAGCGGCGGCAAGCGCCGGATCACTTCGGCGCGCTCTTCGCGCGAGACCTTGGCGCTGGCCGACCAGATCAGGTCGGCGGCGGCACGTTTCATTTCCTTGGTGGCGTCGCTCTGGTTGCCGCTCTTGACCGCGGCCATCGCCAGCACGTCGGCCCACACGTGGAACAGGAACTCGCGCACGCCTTCCTGCACCGGCACTTCGGTGAGCATCTTGCGCAACTCGATCGTGTACTGGATCGCCAGCGTTTCGCGCTGCTCGACCTGGTGGGCCAGCGACACGCCTTTGCGCGACGCTTCGTTTTCGTTCTTGAAGTAGTGCTCCAGGAATTTCTCGAACTCGACCAGCACCGTCTGGAACACACGCCGGCCGGTGTCGGGGTAGGCCTCGACCACCTGCACCACCCGCTTGATCTCCTTTTCGAGCGCATCGCCGACCGCCCGCGCGGTGGCGTCGAAACCCATCACACACGAGCCCATCCGGTCGATCAGGCGGCGCGCCGGGTGGTCGACCGTTGCGAAGAACTCCGGCTCGCTGACGGCCACCCGCAGCACCGGCATCTGCAGCCGCGCGAACCAGACCCGCACTGCCGACGGAATGCGCTCTTCGGTCAGGATGCTCTGGAACAACAGCGCGACGATCTCGATCGTGGCGCGCTCCACCGGCGTGGCCGCGGCCTGCTTGAGGGCCTGCTTGCGGTTGTACAGTTCTTCGAGCAGCGCCGGTGTGCTGACGGCGTCGGAGACCGTGCGAACCGCGCCGCCCCCGCCAGACAGCCGATTGGCGATGCCTCTCTGGGCCTCGGAGATCGCCGCTTTCAGGCCCGGCGAGGCCGGGGCCGGCGCGTGAGAGGTGACCACGAACTCGGGCAGGTGCCGGCCGACGAGGCGGTTCAGGCGGTCGAGCACGGCCTCGGCGTGCCCCGTCGCGCGCTGTTGCAAGCCGCCGGCACGCGTCATCATGCGGGTCTCTTCGCCGACCTCGCCGCGGCCGTCGCTCGAAGCGTTCACGCTCGACTGGGTGAACCCCGCCGGGGCGTGCGTCGTCGGCTGGAAGTTGCGGTGGGTGGCGCGGGTGCGCCGGATGAAAGGGCGAAGGTCGACTTCCGGCAACACCTGGCGCTCGATCAGGAAACGATTGGTCTCGTGGAAACCTTCTTCGGAAAAGTGCGCGAACTCTTCGTGCAGGATCGGCTGCAGCATGCGCCACATGTCCAGGCCGAGCCCGGCCGCGCGCCACGAGGTGGTGACGATGCGCGCCAGCGACTGCGGCCGCAGGATGTCGTGAGCGTCGAGCTCCTCGCGCCCTTCGAGCACGTTCATGCGCGAACACAGGTCGGTGAATTCCCACGACGCGCGGTCCATCATCGCCAGCGCCAGGCGCGACGTGAGGATCTCGTCTTCGATCGTGTCGTCATCGACCAGGCTGAGCTTGGCGGCGGCGCGGCCACCCGGACCGGGCAGGTCGCCGGGCCTTGACGCCGAAAGCAGGCCCGACTGTAGCGCACCGCGCAGCATCGTGGTCATGCTCTGCAGCCAGAACGGCGCGGCCTTC